>NZ_JMTB01000116.1 GCF_000734965.1 Trabulsiella guamensis ATCC 49490 | reverse complement strand
GCCGGAAAGGCATCATCAGGAACAAAGCCAGGTGGTAACGGCGCGTTTCCCGGGCGTTTTGTTACTTCCCGTTCCACACTGTTCAGCGTGGTGAATGACCGGCTGCATTCCAGATTCTGGCACTGATGATACTGGCGAATTGTCATATCCGTTATCTTACGGCTGGTACGCGTACGGGCCATGGCGCCGCAAAAAGGACATCGGAACATAATGGTGTTCCCCTTGTGGGGTTGAACTCCATTACATTTTATTCACTTTCTGCGATCCAGTCAGGTATTTTTGCTTCAAGCTCAATACGGGTGGTATAGCCGTTACTGTCAATCACATGTTCAACACGCGAGATTATCCAGTCCTGTACGTCTATTTTGTCCTTAAAACCACTTACTGTAACGTGCATTTCCGGGTAAAGCTCCGCGCGGCCGCGCGCCAGGGTGATTGAGAATTCTGCGGCACCGCGCTGCAGTTGCTGCCACTTTGCAGCCGCCGCACGCCTGGCCGCTGTTTCGTTCTGGTAAGTTTTCCGCAGGACATAGACGTTACCATCCGCACCCTCCATGTAGTCACCTTCCCGGCTGCTGCTTTTTTCTTTCACCGGTTTTGCAGGTTTGCGGCGCCTGACGCTGACTTTTTTCTTTTTGCCGAAATTAAGATCCAGCCAGTACGCACGAACGCCGGTATAGGCGTCACGGTCAGCAATACGAAAACTGTGACGATCACCGCTCATGCGGTTGACTGTTGCAGAAGGCAACGCCTTACCGTCAGCGCTCACGCCACCGCCTGGCATGATAAACAGCAGATACCCGTTTTTCACGGTGGCAATGGCGCCCAGCATTTCCGCCATGCGGGTGAGAAACGACATATCGCTTTCCTGTGTCTGGTCAGCGTGGTCTATCTCAATATTCATAAGCATTTCACTGATCTGCGCTTTCAGTCCGTAGCGGTGCGCAATGGCTGACACGACACGTTCGACGGTCACATCATGCCAGGAAACTTCACGTTTTACGTTCAGCCCTTCACGAAAGTCAGCACTGCGGGCGCTGATGCCAATGGCATCCGGCGGGCCTTCATGGGAAATCTCATCAACGGTATACAGTCCCTTGTATGTCAGCGGCTCACCCATCCAGCCAAACGACACCGCGATTTCCGCACCGCGCGGCGGCAGTGCAACAGCACCATCGGTATCATCAACAGAAATCGACAGCTGATCGGCATCAAAACCACGGTTGTCTGTCAGCGACAACGACATGATCCGCTCATCAAGTTGTGTCAGCACCTTTCCGCCCAGCGTGATACTGAATGCCGGGCTTTTTACCGCGTCTGTCAGCGACGCATTGTACCCGTCAATTGCACCGGTGATTTTCCCGCTCAGATCTGTCAGCGCCATGGTTCCCCCTTTTGTTCTGAGAAGGATCACACGCGCGCGGGAGAGTCAAAATCTGTTTTTGTTGTCACCTGTCTGTCAGACCGCTAATGACGTGAGCACGCGCCTGATGTGGTGGATTATCAGTGCGAACTCCAATAACGCAATGGTGATTAACATGCCTGAAACACGTTTTCACGGTGCACGCGTCCGGGAAAATACCGATCTGGAAACCGCCATCAATGACATTGATTCCAGTGTGATTGGTGTTGTGGCAGTTGCAGATGATGCCGACGCGGCGACCTTTCCCCTCAACACGCCCGTTCTGATAACGCGCGTCAGTACTGTGCTGGGCAAGGCGGGTGAAACCGGCTCCCTGTACAAAACGCTGAAAGCAATTTCCGACCAGGCCAGCCCAAAAGTGATTGTTGTCCGCGTTGCAGCAGCGGTCGAGGGTGAGGCTGGCGGTGAAACGCAGTCACAACTCATCATCGGCGGTACCGCTGAAGATGGCAGCTATACCGGGATGTATGCTTTTCTGACGGCTGAACAGAAGGTGGGGTATCGTCCGCGTATCCTCGCGGTTCCCGGTTATGACACAGAAGAAGTCACGGCATCGCTGTGCGTGATTGCGCAGAACCTGCGTGCATTCGCCTATGCCAGTTGCCACGGATGCAACACGATGGCAGAAGCGATTGCCTACCGTGACACTTTTGCCTACCGTGAGCTGATGCTTATCTGGCCTGACTTTATCGCGTTCAACCCGCAGACCGGCGAAAACGATATCTTCCCGGCGCCGGCATATGCCTGTGGCCTGCGCGCACGCATCGACAATGAACAGGGCTGGCACAAGTCGCTGTCCAACGTGACGGTAAACAACGTGCTGGGTATTTCGCATGATGTTTTCTGGGCGCTGCAGGCGGAAGACAGTGACGCTAACGAGCTGAACAACCACGAAGTGACCACGCTTATCAAGCGTAATGGCTTCCGGTTCTGGGGTAACCGTACCACTGACACCGATAAATACATCTTTGAGGTGTACACCAGGACATCGCAGATCACGGCTGACACCATGGCGGAAGCCCAGTTTGAGGATGTTGACAGCCCGCTGACACCTGCCAACGTCAAGGATGTGGTCAGTGGTATTAAGGGCAAACTCAGCGCGATGGTGACTGCCGGACAGTTGCTTGGTGGCGACTGCTGGTTTGACATCCTGGATAACCCGACAACCGGGCTGCGACAGGGACAGGTTCGCGTCCGTTACAACTACACACCGGTTCCGCCGATGGAAGATCTGACGATGTACCAGACCTTCACGGATGAATACTTCGGGCCGGCGTTCTCTTCTCTTGGGGGTGAATAATGGCTGTTCCTCACAAACTCCGTCTGTGCACCTGCTTTATCAATGGTGACAACTACATCGGGAAGGTGACGTCATTCACCCGTCCAAAACTCAGCCGCAAGACGGAAGATTTTCAGGGCGGCGGAATGATTGGTTCTGTTGCTGTTGACCTTGGTCTTGATGCCGGTGCGCTTGATTCCACTGTTGAA
This sequence comes from Trabulsiella guamensis ATCC 49490, assembly GCF_000734965.1. Classification (GTDB taxonomy): domain Bacteria; phylum Pseudomonadota; class Gammaproteobacteria; order Enterobacterales; family Enterobacteriaceae; genus Trabulsiella; species Trabulsiella guamensis. The sequence goes on along the minus strand of NZ_JMTB01000116.1, from coordinate 3,120 downwards.
TTCGGTGGTGTGATTAAAAAACTGTTCCTTGAGTTTGGTGCAGACATCGACGGCACCCGCCTGCGCTTTGCCGGTGAATACTATACAGACGGCGAAAGTCAGCTTGTCGAGGTTGAACTGCGCGGGCGCTTCACTGAGCTGGATGGCGGTGACAGTAAGCAGGGCGAGGATACGACGGAGAAGTACACCTTCAAGTCGACCTACTACAAGCTTTCGATCGACGACAAACCGATCATCGAAATCGACCTGCTGAACTTCATCTACAAGAAGAACGGTAAAAATATGTACCCTGACCGCATCATTTCTGCGCTGGGTATGGGTAACTGATCAACCTTACTGATGGCGGCACACGTTGCCGCCAGGAGCATCTGATAATGGTAAAGAAAACAGATAACGGGATCCCGCTGGTAAAACCGCTGGTTCGTGATGACAAAACCATCTCATCGGTCATCATCACTGATGAGATTAAGCAGGCCGGATCCCTGCGTGGTCTGAAACTCGTCAATGTCCTGAATATGGATGTTGATTCTGTTGCCACGCTGCTGACACGGGTGACCTCGCCAAGGCTCAAACTCGCAGAGATCTATGAAATGGAAACGCAGGATTTCATTTCCCTTTCTGAAGCGCTTGTCCCTTTTTTGACGCCTGCGGGTGCTGGCACATCGAGCGCGGCGGAGAAGGAGAATCCGTAACCGTTCTTCAGTTCGACGAGATTGATGATCTCGTCGCTGATATTGCCGTTGTTTTCAACTGGCCGCCCTCCGAAGTCTTCGCGATGGAGCTGGGCGACGTCATAGCCTGGCGCGAACGGGCGGCGGCCCGCAGTGGAGCCAGTGACGATGACCAGTCTTAATATCCGCGTTGCGTTCAGTGCAACAGATAAACTCACCCGTCCGATCAATGCTGCCCGCCAGAGTGTGGGCAGCCTGTCGGAGTCCATTCAAAAAACGCAGTCTGCCATTAAGGATCTCGACAGCCAGGCAAAAGGCTTTAACCGCCTGCGTGACAGCGTACAAAAAACCTCCCGCAAAATTGACGAAACCAGCCGTACGCTGGAAGGTCTGAACAAGGCGCAGCGGGATGGCGTTCAGCTTACTGACAAACAGCGCGAACACATGACTGCACTGGCGGCCAAACTGGAGCGTCTTAACACCACCCGCACAAAAGAGATGGAAAAACTGCGCGATGCCTCGCAGGCGCTGCGCGGTCATGGTGTGTCTCTGGCCGGCAGTGACAGGACGACAGAGAGCGCAATACGCCGTACAGAACAGTACAACCAGGCGCTTGAGCGCGAACGGCGCCAGCTTGCCACGGTCACACAGGCACAGGCGCGCTATTCCCGCATGAAGGAAGCCGGCGACAAACTGCAGAGTACCGGCATGAAGACCATGGCCGGCGGCGCCGCTGTATTTGCGCCTGTGGTTGCTGCCGTTAAAAGCTACAGCAACCTTGAAGACGCCATGAAAGGCGTGTCAAAACAGGTTAACGGGCTGCGAGACGATGACGGAAACCGTACATCACGCTATACGGAAATGCAGGGGGCGATTAAAAACGCCTCGGAAGAACTGCCCATGCCACGCGGCGCCGTCGATTATGCCGCACTGGTTGAGGGTGGCGCCCGTATGGGTGTGGCTGACAGTAACGATCCCTGGCAGAAACAGAAACAGGATCTGCTCAGCTTTGCCACCACTGCCGCCATGGCATCCAAGGCGTTTGAATTACCCGCTGACCAGCTTGCCGAAAGCATGGGCAGGATCGCCGGGCTGTATAAAATCCCCGTCAGGGATATTGCCAGTCTCGGCGACGTCATCAACTACCTGGACGATAACGCCAAGTCCAAAGGCTCAGACATTATTGACGTTCTGCAGCGCGTGGGGGGTGCTGCTGAACAGCTTGGCTACCAGAATGCGGCAGCCATTGGCTCCACGTTCCTGACACTCGGGGAAGAGTCGTCACGGGCGTCTAATGCGCTCACCGCAATGGTGCGAGAACTCAGTACAGCCACTGTACAGCCTGACAGATTTCTTGAGGGGCTGAATTCGCTCGGCCTGAGTGCTGAGAAAATACAGAAGAACATGGCAAAAGATGCCATGGGCACCATTATGACGGTGCTTGAAGCCACGAAAAAACTGGACGACAGCCAGCAGATGAGCGCACTCACCCGGATATTTGGTGATGATTACGCGACGGCAATAGCCAAACTCACTAACAACCTGCCTGAGCTGCGGCGACAGCTTGAGCTGACGCGCACCACCGCATCCAGAGGCTCCATGAAGCGGGAGTCAGACATTGATAAGGACTCCATTTCATCACAGTGGCTTATCACCACCGCCGCGCTGGGTAACAATTTCAGCGCGCTGGGCGAGTCCCTGAGAGTGCCGGCGATGGAGATCATGACGTCGCTCACTGGTGTGCTGCAAAAATTACGGGAATGGATTGAGACTAATCCTGAGCTTGTTGCCAGCATCATGAAGTTTATCGCTGTCGGTGGCACCATTCTGACGGTACTCGGCGCTGTCATGCTGGCAACCGGAATGCTGCTTGGACCACTCGGAAAGCTGCAGCTCGGTTTCAGTCTGCTGGGTAGCGGCGGCGGTATTGGCCGCGCCATCACGTTATTCGGTGCATTTCGCAATGTATCCGGTGGGGCGCTTACCGGCATCAGGGGGTGGGGAAGTGTCTTCACTGCCCTTTCCGGTGGTCTCGGCCGACTCGGTGGTTTGCTGGCACCGGTCAGGGGCATGCTGCTGTCGGTGTTTATCTCACCGCTGTCTGCAGTCAGTTCGCTGGGTCGCGTGATTGGTGGTCTGGTGTTGCGTCTGTCCGGGCTTCCTGCTGTCTGGAGCATGATCACTACCGGGGTGTCAATGCTCGGCGGCGTACTGTCATTTCTGCTGAGTCCTGTCGGCCTGGTTGTTGCCGCGCTTGTCGGCGGCGCTTTTCTCATCTGGAAATACTGGGATCAGATCACGGCGTTTCTGTCCGGTTACTTTGCCAGGATTATGGAAAAACTGGCACCCATACGGGAATCATTTTCCCGGTTCAGTCCGCTGTTTGATGCCATTGGTGAGGCGATAAGCCGGGTGTGGAACTGGTTTAAAGAACTGCTCTCACCGATGG
>NZ_JMTB01000115.1 GCF_000734965.1 Trabulsiella guamensis ATCC 49490 | reverse complement strand
CCCAAAGCGCTTGCCGTGCGTGGTGAATGGCAGGAGTCCAGGCTGGCCCGGACTGCCGGCAGGCTCAACACGACATCAACGGTCAGTGCGGCGCCACCTGAAACGCAAATTGTCATGGCCGGCACGGTCATTAATGATCGTCCGTCTGTCGCGGCGGCTTCACTCCCTGTTCGTCAGGCAGAGCACGGTCCCGTTCGCGGGCGCCGCAGTGAAGCCACTGTGGCTGACGCCGGTTTCAGTGGTGAGATCCACGTACATCTTCACGGGGTTGAGCGTCAGGATGCACGGGAGATTGGTCGTATCGTCGCCGATGCTGTTAATGCTGAACTGGCACGGCGTGAGCGGCTCAGCCGGAATAGTTTCAGAGACCGGGATTAAGGGGGGATACCATTATGATGATGATATACGGAATGTTTGTTTTTGAACTGAAAACATTGCCATACCAGCAACTGCAGCAGTCCATCAACTGGCGGCATGTCAAAAATGATCGTATCAACCGATCAGCAAAATGGCAGTATATCGGTGCCGGTGAAGCGCAAATCACCCTTAACGGTGTGCTGTATCCGGAAGTTACCGGTAGTGATGTGTCCCTTGCCGTGCTGACAACGCAGGCTTACACCGGGCGCCCGTGGCCGTTAATCAGCGGCGTCGGCCAGATTTACGGGATGTATGTTCTCACCGGGCTGCAGACGACACACGCGGAGTTCGACCGGTACGGGAATGCAAAAAAGATTGAGTTTTCGATAAGCTTCCAGCGCTGTGATGAAGACCTCCGCGAACGGCTGCAGGCGTCATCCGTTGGTGATTTACTGTCCGGCCTGAAAGACAAGGCCGAATCCGCATATAACACGGTCAGCAGCACGGTATCAAACCTGTTCTGACCAGCAGGCCAGAAACAAAAGCGGGCAAATGCCCGCTTTTTTACTGCAGCACTGCCGGCAATGACAGTGCCCGACTGATGCCGGCGGTTATTCCGGCTTCGGCGGCCATGTCAGACCCGGCGCATGGTCAACATCAACCGCACTTACGTCCTCCATGTACTGCCGCCACGCAATCAGTTTCAGCCGGTTTTCATCAGTGATGGTGCCCAGCAATAAATCTGTCTGCCAGAGGCTGATCGTCTCCTGAGCCGCCGCCAGTAACGTTGCTTTCTGCTGTTCTGCAACCGCCACGTCTGCCGCATGCTGTGCTGCGGTATCCGTCACCCAGGCGCTGCCGTCCCATTTGTCATAGATAGTGAGCGGGGCCTGCGTGGTGACGTCTTCTGAATAGTCGCCCGGCAGGCTGACAACGAATGCCTGTCCCGTGGATTTCAGATACACGGTGTCGCCACGGTGATCCGGAACAAGCTGCCAGGCGGTGTTCTCTGCATTTCTTGTGACCGCCTTACCTTTCATCCCTTCCGGCGGTGCGTCAGTGCATGAATTCGCCGGGATACCCACACCTTCAGCAAGGTACTCAACGGCAGACGACAGGTATTCGCGGGTTACCTGGTTAAACCGGTACACCGTGATAATGCCCGGTGTCGTTGCAAGGCCGTCATAGCCAATAACTGCTGCTGTCGTATTCATTATTCCGCCCTCACAATATAGTTAAACGCCACGTTACGGGGACGGGCCCTTGCAACATCATTCGGGCCGACAAAGCCGGTTTCAATGGAACTGGCATTCAGAACAAACCGGTATATCTGTGGCACTGATCCCATATTATCCCCAAAGAAGCTGGCAGATGGATCACCTAAACTTCCCGCCACCCCCTGCATAAACGAGTTACTCAGGTATTGCGAGATGGAAACAATGGTACCTTCCTGCTCGCTCAGAATGACGCGGTTCTGATCAATACCGCGATCATCATCCCAGCCACGGATAAATTCCGCGCGCAGATCCGGTAATACCCCTGACGGGTATGCAGCGGCGAGGATCGGATACAGCGTTTTGTTAAAGCCTGCACCGTTGCATTTCAGCCATCCCGTGGGGGGTGTTTCTGTCGGCCAGGGGAGCGGAACACCTGTCGGAATATGCTTTCTTAATGTGGCGATGGTAACGTACTGCGGATGTGCGTCCGGGTCGGTAATATGCCCTGCGAGTGCTTCACTGACAGTTACATCAACATACTGATGCGTTGCCAGTACAATGGATGGATCAACGATCAATGTCACTGCAGCCGTATTGCTGACGATCAGGATCATGCGCAGCGCCTGCACGCGGCCACTGCCCTCCTGTAACTGTGGCTTGTACGTCTCAGCACAGTTCGCCACGGCAATCATGTCACCGTCGCTGTCAAAGACAGCAAATTCACGGATCCACCAACCGCCGGTGCCCTCAGGGATCACCATTTCAGCAATCACCTGGCTGTCATTGTTCGGGTCTTTTGTCAGCAGGTTAAGCGGTGCGCGGTAGCGTTCGTTAACCAGCGCCGTTTGTTCCGGCGACGGCACAGGCAATGCCCCGTTACCGTCCCCCACGGCCATTTCGGTAATTTCCAGTGGCTGCCCTGATGCAATGGCGTCCGTCAGTTTTGCGGCGCCGGTATCAGTCAGTAGGGTATAGTATTTAATCGGCATGTCTGATTTCCATAGTATCAACAACGTGAGATGCGGCGGCGAACCAGTAACTGTCACCTGCTGTTACCGTTTCCGGGAAATAAGGGTAGACGGTCAGCGTGTCACCCAGGTAATGGCCGGCCGCCGTTCTGATATCTCCCTGTGTCTGTATCGACAGGAGCAGTCCCGCAAGATGTCTGCTTCTGGGTTTTGCATCATCGATGAGCCGTTCAAGCTCCAGATATTTATCTTCGGTGATCCCCTGGTCCTGGATGGCGATTTCAAGCCTGAATGTGCCGGGTATACCGTCTTCCTGCCACCACTCAGTTATCTGTGTCAGGCTGCCGAACGGTTCGATAACGCGGCGGATCGCCGTGATGGTTCCTTTCAGGCGGTGCACTATCCATGAGGCTTTGATTACCTGTCGTTTTGTCTGCTCAGACCAGTTTTTATCCCATCTGTCGACTGACAACGCCCAGGCAAGATAAGGCAGCAGCGGCGCAGGACACTCGTCAGGGTTCCAGAGCTTACGCAAATCAACGGGGATCCCGGTGAGCCGCTCCAGTGCCGTGGCCGCGCGGCGCATAAAATCACTGGCTGACGGGGGTAACAGGTCGTTACTCATCTGTGCCCCCGAGAGTGACGGTAAAGCCCGTGCACCGTGCGGCCTGCGTGTCGTCGATCACGATGTTTTCTGCCGGTGACAGCAATTCCACCCGCTGCACACCCTGAATGTGCAGCGCAGCAATCACCGCAGAGCAGGCCACGTCACGGCCGATCTTTCCCTGTTGACTCAGCCACAACTGCAGGGAGTTCTGTGCGGCAATATAGATGGGCTCTGACTCCGGCCCCGGATAGAGATAAAGCACAGCGTCAATCTGATAATTCACAATCTCCGCTGCCTGTACTGTCAGACGATCAGCAACCGGGCGCTTGTCTTCTGCCGACAGTGCCCTGTCAACGGTTTCCAGTAGCGCAGCATCCGCCGTGCCGTCGCCCTCCGTTGACAGGACAGAGACCACCACCACGGCCGGCGACGGACTGATCGCGCGGGCATCCGCCACTTTTCCGCTGGCACTCATGGCGAAATACTCATAGGCACCCGTTGGCCCTGCCACGCTCAGCCCCTCAAATGCTGCCTGCGCCCGCAGTCTCAGGGCTGTATCGCTCTCCATCACCGCCGGACTGTTTTCCGTTCCTGGCGTGATTTCAAGGCGCTGTGTGTTGTTGTTGGCAACCAGATTATCCAGATCCGTAGATACCGAGTGGCTCAGCATGCAGGCGGCAGCACCGTCATTGATACGCTGCCTGAGAATGACTTCACGGTACGTGCCTGCCTGGGCGATGATGTTCAGCGGTTCAGATTCCAGCGCCATGGCCGCCGAGACGGAAGCCTGCTGTTCCGGCGGGAACGCTGCAATAATCAAATCTTTCCACTCGCTGAGAATAACTTCAAAATCCAGCGCTTCAATCACCTCAGGCTGTGGCAGTTGCGACAGATCAACGGTTGGCATTACCGGCCTCCTTCAGTATCAGTGATGTGCCTGCGGCCTGCATGGTTGCCGTGATGATACCTTCCAGCTCAGCCCTTACAGCGCCGTCTTTTTCATAGTTGATATTGATGCGTGTCATCGCAATTCGTGGCTCCCAGAGCGTCAGCGCGATCACCGCTGCACTCATACACTGCAGGCGGGTGGCGTCGTTTTTTGGCGCATCGATCAGATCAGGGACAAGGCTTCCGTAATCCCTGCGCATCACGCGCGTGGCGAGCGGCGTTGTCAGAATGTCGCGAACGGAATTCCACAACTGCGCCGCGTCTGTCAGCAGACCGGTATTGTCCGGGTTCATGCCCGTGTAGCTGATCATCACTGTGGCCCCTGTGTTTTGCTGCCGCCACTTTCAACACCACCGTGAACGTGGGTGTGTACGGTGATACCGTTGGACGAAAGGCGGCCATCTGAATGAGTGACATCGCCCTTCATCGTGCCACCTTCAAGCAGCTCAAATGTTCGTGTTTTCAGGTGATCCGTGCACTCCACGACCGGCGTTTCCAGTGTGACGCTGACGGACGCCGTGATATGAGCGGTCTTTATGCCGGTGACCGCCAGCGCGCTGGCATCAGCATCATAATGAAATCTGGCGCCATCCGGTGCAGTCATTACCACTTCCTGCAGGGTGCTGCCCGGTGCCGGATGGTTGTCGCTGTATATGCTGCCAACAATAAACGCCGTTTCCGGATTGCCTCCCAGGCAGGCGAATAACACCTGCTCACCGATGACGGGCGGCACCCATATCTTAAAGGCGCCGGCGCGCTGAGTGTTCCAGCGCAGCCAGTTCGTCACAAGCTCGCCGCTCCTGACACGGACACACCACGTTTCTTCGTCAATTTCAGCGACAGTGCCGGTGCGGATGATGTTTTCAATAAGGCGCAGCAGCTCAGTATCCACGGTATGCCCTCCCGTACCGCCGGGCCTTGCTCATCTCGCTGATGATGATCCCTTCCACCATGCGTTCATCGCTTTCACTGACACCGAGTAACTCACGCACCGGATATTCAACAAAAATGCCTGGTGCCGCTTCGTCTTTCAGGCCGAGCTGATGGATGCGGGCAATACGTGCTGCCATACCGTCATAACCCACAATGGCACCGCTGGCATCACCGTGCATTTTCAGGAAACGGAAGGTCGCCAGGCGCTGAAACATTTTCATTTGCCTTCTGGTCGGACGGGTCACCGCGCGCGTGTTGATTTCCAGATAGCGTTCAATGTCACTGCGGTAAAATGTGCGCATATCTCCCCGGTCTTCGTCGTAACCGGTGATGCGTCGCCCGTAGCGCCCGATTTCATGTTTCCAGTTTTTCAGGTGACGAACGTCATCATTCCAGATAAATCTGATACCCTGTTGCGTGCGTGTCACCCGGCGCCGTCGCGGCTGAAATGAAGAGCCGTCAGGGTTCTTCTGTGCCCGGATGCGTTTCTGCTGGCTGCGGCGAAGCGCGCTTCCGATGGCGCGGCCCAGTCTGTGCCTGCCGCCATATGACAGCGTATTAACAATGTCGCTGAATGCCTGATCAAGTTCACGAAAGAGGGCGTCGGTCATACATTATCCCGCCATGTCACATCTTCTATAATGCTGGTCCAGTCGCCTTCCGCTGATGGAATTCTCGGCTTTGGCTCCGGTAAATGTTCAGCATGAAGCCGGCCTGACTCATCACGGGTGACCTTCACACGCTCACGGATCGGCAGCTCAAATAACAGATCAGCAGTATCATCGTCATTGATGATCGTTTTAAAGCCAATATCCCTGTTCTTCTGCGGGTTAAGCAGTAAATCAGGCTGGTTATCAGCGAGCCACGCCATCAGTGGCAGTACTATTTCGTCAATGTCCGCGGTGAATCCCATTAAAAAGAACACGAGAGTGTAACGGTACACGAAGGTTGGTGTTTCGCCTGTCGTCTCAACGTTACCTTCACCCACAAAAACCGTGAAGGCCTCCGGGTTCGCCCGGCACCAGTTACTGCACTCAAGCATGGTGGTGCGCAGTGCATTGGCTTTCAGCATGTTTACTCCTCCGGTGCCGTTTGCTGCCGCTGACGTTCAATTTCACGTATCCCCGACAGGTTGTTATTACCCTTCTCAATGACGGCAAGAAGCGGACCAATCCACAAAACCGCCTGGCAGTACGTCATTTCGCCGGTGGTAACGGAACCATCATCGGCTGCATCAGTGATGCCGGCACCGGCGTGCACTGCGCCGGCACGTAAACGGTTCGCGTAGTCGAGCAGCCCGCCAGCAATATCAGCAGGCACAGGCAAATCACAGGTTTTTTCACGTCTCAGGATCTCCCGGTATTCAATGACCGTTTTTTCAGTGCCGGCATCAACGGACATATTCAGGCTGCCGGTCTGTTCTGCAACCTGGTTAAAGCGGCTGAAATTAAAGGCCTGCGTTGCAATGACCTGCTTCTGAAGATGGTTATCAGACAACAGCACCGCGTTATCGCTCTGCACTTTCATCAGGCTGGCACGGCTTACTGCCAGCAGAATACACAGCAGCGCAATAACAATGACGGTGAAAACCAGCAATGCGACCTGCCACCTGGCTTTAATCGCCTGCCACATTGCCGCTATCATGATTCCGATACCGAACGTAGCCCCGTCAGAACAGGGAGCGGACGGGTGTCAACCTGCACACCTGCAGGCCAGCGATAACCGGTAACACGGGTACGGGGAAAGGCACGAATATTGACGGCATCACTCTGATTGCCGCCAAGTACCATCAGGTCGCCGTCCGGTTGCTGTCCGACAACAAATCCGACATGCCCGCCGCCGTCGCGACTGAATACCACCACGCAACCATAAGCAGGCTGTTCCAGTCGGTTTCCCCAGTTGAGGTAAGATTTTGCGGATTCGAAGCGGGAAGATTTGAATCCGGCGCGTTCAAGAACGCCGCCGACATAGGCGGCACACCATGGGGTCTCGTCATCCTTAATGCCTCCACGTTTAATGTCTTTCCAGAACTGCAGGATCAGCGGGTTATGCTGCGCCCCCCTGATCTCCTTTTCGCCGATATACTTACGGCCTTCTGTCAACCATGATGGTTCTTTCATGATTATATCCCCGCTTTCGTCTCATCCGGTATGTCAGTCATCACTGTTCACCTTTCTGCCCTTTCTCCCGGCCCTCAATGAAGCTGGTGACTTTGTTTCTGACTTTTTCAGCGCCGAGGAAACCGATTGATGCCCCGAGAAATGTCACCGCATTAGCCGGGAAACCCAGGAATTCCAGCGATCCCGCGATAGCCAGCGTCATGATCCCGCAGGCTATGGATCCGGTGATGGTCTGCACCAGTGATTTCCCGTCATAAATGCTCATCAGCGCTGAAATGCTGACTGCCGCGCAGGCTGCGTACAGCGCCGGTAAATACGTGGCAATCCATTTCATTGTCTGTTCCAGTAAACCCGGTGGTAGTTTCTGCACATTTTTCCCCTCAGCCCCACAACTGCACCATTTCCTGCTGTGTCGGGGCAGTGACTTCCGGCAACTCCACCTCCTGACCGGCACTGAGAAAAACATACAGGCTCAGTCCCGGATTGGCAGATAACACCTGTTCGGTGACGCCCTGCGTGGTGCCGTAATGGCGCCAGCAAAGCAGATCCACCGTGTCACCCTGCAACGCTTTCACTTTCATCAGCACAACTCCGCATAGACACGCCGCACACCACGAATATCCGCAATGCTCCAGCGTGCATCACGCCACAGCTCATCACGCTGCATATCCATCGCATCAGCAACCCGATCACCTTTTGCTGTCGTGTCCACGTCGCGGTATCCTTCCAGGACGAAAGCGCGGGTGATGGCGTACACCGCGCGACGGAAGCTGTGGACTTTTCTGCTTTCATCGTTGATCTGCGTTGCAGGTACATCCTGCAGCGTGGCGTAACCTGCCTGCTCCTGCTCTGTCTGCCAGTCACTGAGCTGGTCAATAACATGCGCCACAGCTTCCGTTGCTGCGTGCATCAGTCTTGATGTGGTGATGCCACCAGTGATGCGCGCTGCCAGGCGGAGATCATGCAGGCTTATCACCGGCCAGAATGCACCGGCACTGACCGCGCTTTCACCATCATCAACGTCCGCAACATCACCCTCTGCGGACATGACAGTTTTGCCTGCCACGATACTGCTCATGCCTTATCTCCCAAAAAATCAGGCGGTGGGCGAGCGGTCAAAAGACCGTAAACGGGCAGATAACCGCTCGCGCCGCCTGTCGCACGGGGGCGAAGTCGTTAACTCTGTTCCTGGCCTGCAGCGGAGCCGGGCTTCTTCGTCGCTGTCCTGCGTGAGCCCTTCGCTTTTGCCGCTTTGCCTTTCGTTGTTCTTTTACCTGCTGCGCCGGTTACCGCTTTCGTGGCTGTCGCTGCAGTACCGTTATCTGTGGCGGCGTCCGCCGGTACACCCGGCACCTTTTTGAGCATGCGCAGCAGAGTGGCAATCTCACGTTTAACGCCGGCATTTTTGTCGAGATGCATCGCTTCACGAAATAACTTAAGTGCGTCCCCCCATACTTCCGGATCTGTGGAAGCGCGGCGCACAAATGCGGCTGCCTTGCAGAGTTTTGCCCTGACCTGATCCGGCATATCGCTGCCGGCAACAATGGTTTTCAGTTCGTCCAGCGGTGCGATAAATTCCGACAGGTCAGCATCCGGATCGGTCACTGCCAGAGTCAGCACCGGCGCACAAAGTTCTTCCGTCAGCACGGTGGCAGCACTGCGGCCAAAGTTATCCGGCATATTCAGGTTATGGCGCACCACGTATTCACCGAGGCGCAGCGCCTGCGCGGTATCACCGCAGTCGATGGCCCATACCATCATGGTGGTGATGACCTCATCCTGACGGCCACTGTCTCCGTCAATCGTGCCATCGATCCAGCCGGTGAACTCCGGCATGAGTTCCTTTTTTATTTCCGCTTTTGCCGCGTTTGACTGGATACCTTTAAGCCTGGACTGGGCAAGGCGCAGCGTGTGCATGATCTGTTCATGCGCCGTACGCTGGACAAGGGTTTCTTCTGCGTGCTGGCCGCGTCGTTTTGCCATCACTTTCTGAAAATGATGCTGTGCCGGTGTTAACATTGGTTCTTCTCCCCTGACTGGCGGGAAATATCCCGCCAGTGCTGATGATTACCTGTCAGGTCTGATTACGCCTCTGGCGCCGGCTCAGGGGCCGGTGCGGCCTCTGCAAATGTCAGGCCTTCAATCAGCGCGCACTTACCGAAGTCTTCAACCACATAGGCATCGTTCATTGACTGATAAGTTGCGATCCGGTTGTACTCCGGCTCTTCTTTCATCAGGCGACGCAGTGAACCTTTCTGGAAGTAAATGGACAGGTTGCTGAATGACGTGATAAGCATCGCGTCAGCCGGGAAGAACGGCGCCAGATACACCGGCAGGCCACCGATCATGCGGGACGATACGATCAGCTGACCGGTCAACAGCTCAGAGTTCGGATTGGTGGCGCTCATCGCGTTAATCAGCGGAAGGCGCATCGTGTTGAACAGATCACGCCCCAGCATAACCACCAGATCCGGCGCGTCCTTGTACCACTCGTCAAGCAGGGTGGAACGGACGTCCTGCACCAGTGCATCCGGATTGCCATAATCACCGGCAGCAATCACTTTGTTATCCATGTCGCGCGACGTCAGTGTGACATCCGATATGATCCGCTCAGGTGCAAGCTGGCGGATGCTTTCCAGCCAGCCCACGCTGACATCCTGGCGCAACGGATTAGCTACCGGGTCTGATACCAGTGCATGCGACGTCCCGTTAAAGCCGATCATGATGCGATCGAGTGCGATTTGCTGCGCAATTTGATTGCTGACACGCGCCTGAAAATCAGGATGTCCCGCCCATGCATCCAGCACCGGATAACCAATGAACGTGTCGTAGTTCACCTGTTCACAGCGGTAGCGGCGCACTTTCAGATCGTGGGCTGACACAGGGTTACGGCGCTGACTGCCGTCAGTCGTTGTATTGGTACGGGCAATCGGGCCGAGGGTGTCAATCAGGACTTTTTCACCCTCCTGATCAACAACACCAATGACGTTAATTTTTTTCGTCAGTTCGGTGCTCTCTTTAATCGCGTTTTCAAGACGCTGCTGCACAGCAGGATCGACGTTATAACGGTTCACCAGGCTGCTGACAGGGATGTTATTAAGTTGCGCCTGTCGTGCCATATACATCGCAACCTGATTACGGGCCTGCGCTGAAAGTACAATATTCATCGTGAGTCTCTCTTTGAATGAGTCCGGAAATAAACCTGCCTGGCTGATGACTGAATGGATCAGAAATCAGCCATCTGGGTGCCATTACCTCCCGTGGCAGTAAAGCGGGAGTCCGGGTTGCTATCCGTGGTTTTCAGCCTGTCCGTCAGCGCGGTCAGTTCATTGCTGAGTTTTTCAATCTGCTTTTTGTCAGCGGCATGCCGGGTCTCCAGCGAACTGAAGCGATCGAGCAGGTCAGCATGCGACTGTGCGACGTTCTCCACTGCCTCGCGCACCTGGCTGAACTGTTCACCCTCAGATTTGCGACCATGGCTGATGATCCCCATCACACGGCTGAACCACTGCTTACCTTCATCGCTGCGTTGTTCCGTCAGCTCAATCAGCTCTGCCTCAATGGCGCTGGTGAACATCGGCGCTTCACCCTGCTGATGGCTGAATGTCATGACCTGCTGGCGTTGTTGTGCGGCAAACTGCAGGCGCTCGGTGCCCAGGCTCGCCGGGGTGTCCGTCATTGCCAGCCCCCTGAGGTATGCCCCGCCGTTCAGCGCACTGAAATTCGGGTCAAGCTCAATACTGGAGTAGATTTTTTTACCGTCATCAGTGAGCTTTTTCATGCGCTCAGTGGGCTCAATCTCGGCATAAAGTGCCGTACGGCCGGCTAACGGACCTTCAGTAATTTCGTCCGTGCTCAGTGCCATAACATCGCCCATCGCGGACAGTTCGCTGCCCGGAAAAGACGAAATGAAGTGCTCCACGTTGACGCGTGCACCATAAACATCAGGCCGGTAATTCGCCGCAGCCTGCTGAAGAAGTGATGGATTGATTTCACGCCCGTCAACGGTGGGCCCGGAAACCGCAACGCGGAATTTTTTGCGTGCCGGTTTAGTTGCACTGGCCATGCTGATACTCCTGTTTAATCTGTTTATGCCGGCCATACTGGCACCGTGTAACTTCATGGCTCAACGCGGTTTTGTTGTCGCCGTTCTGTCAGACAAAAAAGGGGGCAGCAGAGGGATCGCGCGCGGGGTAATCTCCACGTCATAAACAGTGGAGGGCGGATGATTCAGGACGCTTTTGTACGGCAGCGCGCAAAACAACTTTACTGGCAGGGATACCCGCCAGCGGATATCTCGCGCCTGATGGGAATAAACCAGAACACGATTTATGCATGGAAAAAGCGTGATGAATGGGACGAAACACCACAAATTCAGCGTGTCAGCCAGACAATGGACGCCCGTTTAATCCAGCTCACGGAGAAGAAAGACAAGACCGGCGGCGACTTCAAAGAGATTGATTTACTTACCCGGCAACTGAAAAGGCTCACAGACGGCCAGCCGTCAGCCGCCAGTGCTGGCAAACCGCCGCGTAAGCGCAAACTGAAAAACCACTTCACGGAAGAACAGGTCGCCGCGCTGCGGGAAAAAATACTGGGATCGCTGGCGTGGCATCAGCGTGGCTGGTATGACTCGCTTGACACTGTCCGTAATGCCGGTTACCGCAACCGGATGATACTGAAATCCCGCCAGATTGGTGCCACCTGGTATTTTGCCCGTGAAGCATTGCTTAACGCATTACGTGATGACGTTAAATACCCTTATCAGCGAAACCAGATTTTTTTGTCTGCATCACGACGCCAGGCGCAGCAGTTCAGGGGGTTTATTCAGAAGGTCGCGGAAGAAGTGGATGTCGAACTGAAGGGTGGGGATAAAATCGTGCTGTCGAATGGTGCTGAGCTGCATTTTCTCGGTACATCAGCAGCAACCGCGCAGTCTTATACCGGAAACCTGTATTTTGATGAATTTTTCTGGGTGAATAACTTCATTAAACTGCGCAAAGTTGCCGGCACCATGGCAACCCTGACAGGGCTGACGCGTACCTATTTCTCCACCCCGTCAGGTGAAACCCATGAAGCCTTTCCGTTCTGGACCGGCGATCGCTGGAACGCGAAGAGACCAAAAGCACAGCGTCAGCCCTTTGATGTGTCATGGAAGAAACTGAACAGTGGCCTGCTGTGTCCGGATAAAACCTGGCGTCAGATCGTCACGCTGAAAGATGTTGTTGATCATGGATGGGAACATACCTGTTTTGAGGAAATCCGTGATGAAAACAGCGAAGACGAATTCCTTAATCTGTACATGTGCGAATTCGTCCGTGATGGCGAAGCCGCGTTCAGCCTTAACGCACTGATCAGCTGTGGTACCGATGGTTATGACGAGTGGCCTGACTGGAAACCGTTTGCAGCGCGTCCCATGGGTAACCGTCCTGTATGGATCGGTTACGACGCCAACGGCAGCAGCGGTAACGGTGACAGCGGCGGGTTGTCTGTTGTTGTGCCTCCCGCCGTCCCTGGCGGAAAGTTCCGTACGATCGAAACATTGCAGGTGCAGGGACTTGAATTTGAAGAGCAGGCGAAAGTCATTGAGGATTTTACCCTTAAATACAACGTGCAACACATCGGCATAGATGTGACCGGTGGTAATGGCGACGGCGTCTGTCAAATCGTCAAAAAATTCTTTCCCGCCGCTGTCCCCTACAGTTTCAACCTGGCATCAAAGCGCGCACTCGTGATGAAAATGCTGCAGGTCATCCGGGCTGGCCGGTGGGAATATGACAGAAGTGAGCGGGCTTTAGTGACCGCGTTCAATGCGGTCAGAAAAACCAAAACCCCTGGCGGGTTTATTACCTACGATACCGATCGTTCGCGTGGCGTCAGCCACGGTGATTTAGCCTGGGCGACAATGCTTGCCATCATCAATGAGCCACTCGGTGGCGAAGATGGCAGTCATCGTAGCTTCGTGATGGAGTTTTAATGAAAAAGCGCAAATACACCAGAAATAACCGTGGCGGCCATGCTGATATCGGAGCGGCGCTGAAACGCGATCCGTCACTCAGCGCGTTCACGTTTAACGGCCCGTACCGGCTGGAGAGTCATGACCTGCTTGATAACATGTATTGTGCCGATAATGGCCGGTATTACGAAACACCCGTTGATTTTTACGGCCTGGCACAGGCGGCACGTAAAACATCATGGCATCAGTCGGCGCTTTACTTTAAACGCAATGTGCTGAGTGGCTGCTTTATCCCGCATCCGCTTCTGTCACGACAGGCGTTCTCCGGTCTGGCCCTCGACTGGTTTGTGTTCGGTAACGCTTATCTTGAGCGGCGAACCAACGTGTTAGGCTCACCACTTATCATGCGGCATGCGCTCGCGAAATACACGCGGCGCGGTATCGATACGGATACTTACTGGTATATCCAGGACGGGAAACCTGACCACACTTTCCGGCGCGGCGATATCTGCCATATCCTTAATCCCGATATTAATCAGGAGATCTACGGCATGCCGGAATATCTCGGCGGGTTATTATCGGCGAGCCTGTCCTACTCTGCTGACATGTTCCGCAAACTCTACTACGACAACGGATCTCATGCCGGCTGTATCATCTACATCGGTGCTTCACAGATTGACCGTGAAAGCATGGAAGAGGTGAAGAAAACACTACAGGAATCAAGGGGTGGTGGCGCCTTTAAAAACATTCTTATCCAGGCGTCGGGTGGCGGGAAAGATGGCGTACAGATCCTGCCATTCCAGCAGATCACCGCCAAAGATGAGTTTGTGAATGTCAAGGCGTCGTCGCGTGACGACATGTTAGCCATTCACCGCGTTCCGCCGCAACTGATGGGCGCCATGCCTGACGGTAACGGTTCGTTCGGTGATG
>NZ_JMTB01000114.1 GCF_000734965.1 Trabulsiella guamensis ATCC 49490 | reverse complement strand
TCGAGAAAGCCGCACGGGTCTTTGCCATTAACGAGCTGGCCCCCGTGATGGAGGCCATGAAGCATGTCAATGAATGGCTCGGTGAAGAAGTCATCCGGTTTAATCCATACGCGCTGCTCGAACAGAAGTAGCACAAATGCAGGTCTGGTCGTCAGACCAGCAGCAGGTTAAGCAAACCTGTTTTAAGTTTTTCCGGCGACTTTCTCCCGATATATGTTGCCGGCGTCCGGCCTGAACCACCTGATTTTGTCCATTTGTGTATTTTGTTGTTCAATTCATAGTGAAAATGAACAACAAAATACACAAACAGAGACTTATTGCATGCGGAAACATAACGCCACGCCAGAACCGTAACGCTCACCTGAGCAGAATGAAGGCGGTTACTCATCACCGCATCATGCTTATTTCATTCAGTAATTTTCACAATTACCCCTGTAAGACGTGATCACATCACTCTGTTATTTCATCGTTTACCCCATCAGCAGATAACGCCTGAGAGCCCCTACAGCAGGCGCAGTTTCACATCCGTACCCAGCGCAGGTTTAAAACAATACAAGCTCTCAGAAGGCCGGATATTTGCCATGAATAGCGATTTAATGCAGCCCCTATCACCCCCTTGTTTCGTGCGCTGTCCCCCCGTCGCCTGCGCGCAACTTTTGCTTCGTTTTTCGTGCATTCGTCGATCCTTGCTCAGACCGTGCCCGTACTGGGCTGAAAAGACAAAAACACCATCAAAAAAATTGTGCAAAATTGTGCACTATTGTGCAGAAAGAAAACGCCCATGTATTTGACACAGGGTTACCTCTGGGTAATTTTACGGCGTTGACATTTAAAGGGCTTTTAAGCGACCGTTAAAAGGCGTTTAAACTTTTTTAAAAAGCTACAATCTGACTAAGTAGGCAGGATTTAAACGTTTTACCTATCGCTTCTGAGGTTAAAATATGCACAATTTATTTGATGAGTTTGACGGTTTCTAAGCTGAACTAACTTCAATGAGGCGATGATCAAGCGAACCTCTTTCACCACTGTGATTGAAACCTACGACATTGCCGAACCGCTAATTAAAGCTATAAGGGAACACATCAAATCAGATACCACCTACCAGGAGTTTGAATGGCTGGTTAAGAGATGGAAGGCTAACCCTCTGAAGAAAAAAAATAGCTACTTCTCATGCTGCAACAAAAAGGCCATCAATGATGGCCTGCGTACGTTTTGCTTATTAATAATACCAGGATCAACAACTTCGTTATTTACCAGGCCTGTTAACAAGGTGACATAAAGCCACCTCAACATCAACACTGGTCGCATCTCCTGTTGCAGCAGCTACTGTCAACCTCTCCAGTTCGCTGCCAACTTCCTCAATAGTGATACCATTGCGTTGCAGGAATACCATCATGATCAGAAATGCCGTTTGTTTATTTCCGTCATTAAAGACATTCTTCCTGGCAATTGTAATAAGGTACAATGCTGCCAGCTCGTAAAGCCCACTGACATCTTCGTGATAAAACTGATTTTTTACACGCCATACAATCGACTCAGCCCAGCGATGACCAGGTATTCTCATCACATCGGGGATAGCTGCCGTTAGTCGCTCATGAAGTGAGATAACATCTTCTGCACTTATCCACTTCATTTGTCTGTCAGCATCTCAATTGTGCGCCCGTGCCGCTTCATTATCTCAGCAAATTCAGCGTCAAGCCTGGCTTCCCGCCATGCGCTGAAATCTTCACGACTGATAAGAACGGCGGAAGTACCATCGCGGCGGGCAATGCCTATCGGCTCGCCTGCTGCAGCGATGTTCAGCACTTCAGAGATATTTTGTCTCGCCTGAGATATTGTATAGATTCGCAAGTTGACTCCTTAAAATATATACCGTTTTTCTTATTACCAATGGTGAAAAAACGCCAATCCATCCAACGGTTAAAATGGATCAAGCGTGCTTCATTCGCTCGTTTAGCGTCTCAATAATGAAAGAATTTACAGAGGTTTCCTGCTCAGCTGCAGCCTGACTCAGACGCTCACCAAATGACTCAGGGTAGCGAAGTGTGAAAGTTTTAACCTTCTCCTGGCTGGTAAACGGAGTGATGTTTGCAGAACGGCAATCATCAAGGTATTCGCGAAGTGAAATTTCACCTTCTTTGTGCAACCCCTGAATACTGTCAGACACAAAATCACAGTAACCAGTCAAACCAAGGAATCTTCCACGGAATGCGTTGAGCTCCGGCACGTAGCTAATAACAGCAGATTGTCCGGCTATCTCAATAGTGTTTGGTATTGATGCTTTGTTCATTGCTTCACTCCTGTACTCTCAAGCCATTCGCGCAGGTTAATTATTGCGCTTTTATCGGTATATGCTGAAAGATGAGGGCAGTGAAAGATGGCAACACGGCCGTTAAGGATAAACTTGCAACGTAAACCACGCCCCTCTTTAACTTCACCGCCCAACGCCTTATTCAATGACTCAATATCAGCCCATTTGATACCAGGCGGCACAGGTGATTTATATATTTTTTCTAGTGTGGCCTTCTGCTTCTTCCGTAGTGATGCAACCTTCTCTTTCATTCCCTCGCCTCATGAAGTCACTTTATGAAGTCATTATTGATATAGCAATTAATGAAGTCAAGATGTGAAGTCGTTTCATGAAAGAAATCATCCTGTTCAATCAGCACTCTTACCTGAACATAATTAATTTCTTCATAGTGATAACTAACGACAGCAGTCGTATTACTGCCAGATCTGCATAATTAAAAATCATAGCTACAATTGTCAGCAACAGTGCAAAGCTCACCCAGCATCATTTCTGAACCATCAAGCTGAATGCGATCAATGGCATTAAAGACATGAGACTGAATAGCCTCACAGACATTACGGTATGGCGAGCCGTTAGTATTAAGTGGAACAACAGTCCGATCAACACTGACAACCAGGCCATGATCGCCGCTGATTGTCAGGCTGGTGAAAACACTGGCAACTTCGGTCGGTGTATCATCCACCACTGTTTTAATAGTGAAACTGAATACTGCCCCTCTGCCATCTCCATACAGGTTATAGCCAGCTGCCGGGATTTGAGAAAGTGAGACCGGGATGAATTTACCCCGTATCATGGTTCCCCATGACACATAACGCTGATGATTACCGTCAGTATCCACCCATGTTTCTTCAGGAAGCTCAAGCGAGGCTTCATAAGCCTCAATGATCAGGTGTGCAATAATGCGCAGATGGATGATGTTTTGCCCGGAACGAAGAACTTTCTTTACCTGCTCGCGCTTACTGCGCATTTGTCCGTAGTTGACAGTCATGCAAATCACTCCTTGTGAAGTTGTACAACAATATACATTTTCTGATTATTCAGTGAATCGCAATAGCTACAATGGGTGATACCACTCACATTGCTATGACATTTTCATCAGCGAATTTTTCCAGCGCACGATCAGTTCATTCGCCTGCTGACTGGCTGCGCCTGGTGGTGGCGGCAGCCTGATATTCTCATCCGTACTGATGCCGCGACGCATCCTGCGATCCAGTCTGGTGTAAGGTGGTTTTTCGCCGGCCTCCGCTTTCCGGCTGTAGATCCTGCCGTCGCCGTGCGAGCAGTAATAACGCCCGTCGCGCAGGATCTCGCCACCGGCCGCCATACGTTTCGCCTGCCATTCGTTCATCTTCCATCCGATAGAGTCTGCAAAATCAACAATGCTGGTGACGCTGGTATCGTCGACGGTATAAACCGGCCTGGTTCTTCTCGCCACCGGTGCGGTTTCCCGCAGCCGTTTCATCAGATCCCGGCGTTCTGACGGGGTCATGTTCGTGAAATCTGTCACTTCATTCTGTGGATAACTTTCCCGTCTTCCGGCGCCGGGACAGTTATTGCCACGAGTCCAAGGGGCGGCGTGGTCGCCCTGACGGTCAAAAGATAAACAGCGAAGGTCAAGGTCAAGATCCTGCTGCGCCGACGGCGCCGCTTTTTTCTGTTTCCTGACCAGTTGCCAGTTATCCGGATGCGTGCAGACAATGGATCTCGTGCCGATGAGTGGCGCCCAGATGCCGTAAAGCTGAATGCCGTTTTCGCCGTAATCGTTTGGTTTCTCTGCCAGTGCGTAAGCTGGCCGGATGATATAGCGGTCGCGCGGAAGGAGCACGCCACCCTGTTTCATGATGTAGGATGCAAAACAGCCGGCATCAGCGGCGGCCAGCACTGCATCCATCCGCCTGTCAGGTAACTGCTGCGGACCGTCAGGACAGCGCTTCATCTGTGATGCCAGCCGTCTCAGCTCCCGCCACGCCTGCCGCGACGGGATCCCGAAAAACCGGAACTGCTGAACACCGTGCAGCCCGGCCCAGCCGGTGACGCGTTCGACGGAATCCGACAGTGAAAGACTGCTGTCATTATCGGTGAGTGGTTTGCCTGTCTTTTTGTCGTTACCACTGACGGCATCACCGTCAATATTCTTGCCAATGTACTTTGCGATATAGCTGGTTGGTGTACCTTTATCGGCCGTCACCCGTTCACATTTGAAACGTGGTGTAATGTCGTGCCCGAGTTCGGCGCGATCCGCACGCACAGCAATATCGCGAACCACACTGATAATGGCATCCCGGTCTTCCGGACGGGAAAACATCATCATATGCCAGTGTACCGTTCCGTCATGATGGGGTTCAGCGATACGCATGCCATACCAGCGCAGCCCCTGCCGGTTGAGTTTTTTGCGCACTGCCGTAAAGAACACATTCACCAGGTAATCACTGCTGTCGCGGACGGTGCTGCCGTCCCACTTCGGATTCGGCGTGCCGTCTTCATTGTTCGCATGAAAGCGCGATGGCGTGGTGACCGTCAGAAAAGCCGCTGTGTCACCGCGTTCGGCAGCGATCATCTCCAGGCCTTTCATAGTGGTCATCATCTCAATGCGGCGGTGTTTCGGATTACTGTTCCCGGCGTAGTAAACGTCATCAAGCCCGATGGTGAAGTCATCTTCATTCACCAGTTCGTAAGATTTGAGGAATTCGCGCATGCGCCGGCGCTGCTCGCGAAAGTCGGTAAGCGCCTCCCTGCTGAGATAGGGCGATGCCTGACGTGATACCAGGCCTGCCGCGCGCAACTGCTCTTCGCGCCAGACCCGACGCAGACGCCACAATTTACGCTGCCACCATGTTGCACACGTCAGGCGCGCCAGTGCGCCAGGCAGTTTTTCCATGTCAGGATCATTGCGCCGGTTGTCATCCAGTCGCAGGGAATGCCACGACGGCGGAACAACGTTCAGACTGAAAGCCATGCGCGCCAGATACTGGTAAATATCCAGCGCATCCCCCGGCGTGATGGCTGTACCGTAGCGATCACAGCGGCGGATGAATTCGCTTTCCAGCGCGCCGGCGGTCAGTGTGGCCGCCGTCTGCACTTCGCGTTTGCTGAGTTCAGGAAGCTGCATCAGTGCATCAAGACGCTGGCTTATCACAACGCGCTGAAATGCCGGTGTGCTGAAACGACTGTTGATCCTTTCGATGCGCCGGATCAGGCGTTTCAGTGTTCCACGGATCCAGACAGTGGCCGGACGCTCATTCTTCCCTGCCTGCTCTGCGGCCTTCTGTTTTTTACGTAAAAAACTCACCTCCCGCATGAGCGGATTACGAAGATATGACGGCAGGGAAAACAGATTCTCCACTTCCTCTTCGCCATAAAATTCACGCCTGCGGCGGCGTCGCTCTTCCGCTGAAATAACCAGAAGCTCACTGTTTCTTTCGTCGCGATCTTCAGCAATATCGAGCATAACCGCCAGTGGTAACTGTGCAGTGGTATCGTCACTTTTTCCGAGTCTGGCTGCCCTTGTTTTTTCGCCATCAGCATCGTAACAGTCAATCCACCGGCTGAGTGGCGTCCGCTCAGCCGGCAGGCCAAATGTTGCAGGATCAACGGCGGTGTGTGGTTTGTTCCACTCCCATTCCGGCAGCGTACTCATTATCCGGCGCTCCTGGCTTTATAAGCTGACCACGCCTTTATACAGACAGATGCCAGCCTGGTTATTTCTGCTACAAACTCAGCAACAGAGTCAGCCTTGCGGGTGCGGATACTGTGTGAGATGAGATCAGTAAACAGCCCGACCGGCGTCTGATAAACAGACAGCAGTGCGCCATCACGCTCAGCATGATGGTACAGAAACATATTCACACCGTCGGATTCGACACGGTAGCACCCGTCAACAATAAACCTGCCTGCTGCAGCCGCAGTGTTATCTCCGCCTGCAGGCTGCATTGTCAGATAATGGCTGTAACGCATCTGCACCCTGTGAGCCAAATCCGGCTCGCAACTCCATAGCCAGTCAATAAAATCGCTACTGTCAGAGCGTCGCGGTTTCATTGCGTTTACTCCATAAAAAAGATGTGCGAAAACCTCCCGCCACCATAACGGCGGCAGGAGATCGGTCCGCCGGTTTACCTGTCGGTATCGTTGATGAGCTGCTGAACATCCCGTAAATCTTCTGCGAGATAACTGAGAACAGCAGGGATACAGAGTTCAGAAAGAATGCTGTCGCTGGTGAGCGACTCGAAATACATGCAGGATGCCAGTTTTTCCGCGCGGAAAAGACGGCGGTTGATTTCAGTGATGCGGTGATTTTGTGCTGCTGCAGCGCGACGACGCGCGCGTGTTTTGTGGCTGCCCATGATGTGGCTACCTCACGTTTAAGTTTTGAAAACTCACCACGTTCGAGGCTAATCAAAAAGGTGGTGAGACGTTCAGGGTTAGCCTTACCGGTTAAACGCGAACCCGGCGCATCCGAAGATGCCCCTGCACGCCCCACCATAATACAGCAGAGGTATGACAGTGCATTACGCACAAAAAAACCGCTGGCGCGGCTGTGCGCACGTTTAACTTTCAGGAGGCTAATCCCGGCAACCGATTTTGCGGCTGCAGGTGGAATATAATCCCCTGACGTCAGAGCGTGCAAGCAGTTTTTAGTGTGCATATGTCACCTGACCATAAAGTTAACATCGCCATACACCGGCCCGGCGAGCGCGGCGCCTTCACATGGCGCGTCTGATGTTGAGAACAGAACGACTCCGTTTTTCCTGTCGACGAACAGATATCCGACGTGTCTGAGACTCTCTGATCGCCGTTCCTGCAGTTCAGTGACAATGCACAGCAGCGCCTGCCACCACTCGTTATCAGCGACCGGAGTGCGCAGGGACAGAATGCCCTCCGCGTCCCTGCGCATTTTGTCGAGACCGGCACTGCTGATATATCTGTCCTGCGCCGCCTCACCTGCTGATGCTTTTCGTGTTGTCCTCATACCGCACCGCCTTTGTTACTGGTTAACACTGTCTTATCTCCAGCCTGAGCCAATGCCGTTTCTTCCGGTATATGGCCGACATGCCAGAAGCCGCAGAACGGGCAGCGGTAAACACCCAACTGCCCCTGATGACCGTGGTTTTTACGAATCAGCATGAGTTCGATCGCGGCATTTGTTGGCGATGTATGGCGCCGCTTTCTGCCACACTGATTGCGTCTGATGCGGCGTTTACTGGACATTGTCCTTGTCGCCTGACAGAACAATCTCAATCACGCCGCGATCCATACTCTCCATTTCGGCTACGGCCAGTGCGGCACCTCTGACAAGGTTGCGGTGTGCGTTCGGTGAGGGTTTAAAATCCTCCGCAGAGAACGGCCAGACAGTGGCGGCAAGTTGCTGATGACCGGCGGCACAGAGAAGATAGGCCGCAGCCGCTGCACTGAGTTCGTGATCGAGGTAGTCATCATCGCCTTCCTGAGAGAAGCCTTTCTCGATCTGACTCAGGCGCTCTTTGATGACTCTGACGATCGCACCAAACAGAGTGCTGGTATCAATACCGTCCGGGATTGCTCCCCGGTAAAGCACAGTGCAGATACCGTTTGATACCTGCTCATCAGCGGCCAGCCGCAGATTGCCAACGTGCTCTTTTAAATCAATACCTTCAGGGCAGCGGCTGAAAAATCTGGCGTTTTCAATGGTGGTCAGTGCCGCAGTCAGTTGCTCGTTCGTGTCCTGCCAGTCAGCAAACCGGACGAATTCGCCGTTCTCTGCTGGCTGGATTGTTGCTGATGAAACGGGATTAAAACGTACTGGTGTCATGATTTATGTCCTCACTGGATATGTCATACCGTTGTCAAAAAATGTTCCGGTCATCAAAACTACCGGCGATCATCGTGTTGCAAGTTGCATTGCCCATCACCGGCCCACAGTCAGGACAGTGACCGCCGCCGGCACGACCACACCCTTCGCAGACACGAAGGACGCCAATCACTTCACTGGCTTCGCCACGGTTGGTTACATCCGCGCTGACTGAGCGCCGCACACTGATTTCATGCAGACGGAAGGGCTGGTAAATCTCACGGGTTTCCGGGGTGTCACTGTTTGAAATGACCACCTGCGCGCCGAGCCGGGTGTTAACATCCAGCAGGGCGCTGACGAGCTGGCGATGATGTTCAGCGGTGAATGTCTCACCGAAATACTCAGAGAAAGATGCCGTATCACTGACAGGCAGATACGGCGGATCGCAGTAAATAACGTCACTGCTGCCGGTGACGAGTTTTAAGGTCCGCTGAAAGGGAGCGCAGATAAATATCGCTTTTGTGTCTCTGGCCTTTTCGGCAAACAGCCGCATTTCCTCTTCCGGAAAGTAGACCTTTTTAAAGCTGCCAAAAGGCACGTTGAATCCGGTTTTACGGCTGTAGCGGCACAAGCCGTTGTAGCCGTGCCGGTTCAGATACAGGAACTGCGCAGCGCGTACGATGCGCGACAGCTCAGCGGTAACCGTCCTCCCGGCGCGGCGCCCGCCACCGGTACATGTGGTCTGTGTGAGATGGCGATTGAATTCGGCCCGGATTTCAAGATAGTCCTGTCTGCTGTTCCTGTTTTTAAACAGTTCGCCGGCAGTGTCGATCACCAGATCCGGATAACGGGTTAATTCCCGGTACAGGTTAATAAGATCGATGTTGATATCACCCAGCACATAGCGCGGGTAATCCGTTGCCATGAATACCGACGCGCCACCCACGAACGGTTCAGTCAGGCAACCGCCTGCCGGCAGATGCTGCAGAAGTTCCGGCATCACGCGCGACTTGCCGCCTGCCCATTTCAGGAACGGGCGAACGATGGTATTCATGCTGCACCGCCGGCAGTGTTGTCCGTATGCGCTGATGCAGATGGCTGGATCTTTCTCAGCACGGAGACGAGATTATCTTCAGCTCTTTCCAGCGCCTCATAAATCCCCCGCTTGTCGCCGTCAAAATCATGCAGGTCACGGCTGATGACGATAACTTTACGGACAGCCGCGTGAACGTCAGCGGCTGATGCTGCCGGCAGATGGATGCGTCCATCGATAAAGACATCACCATGCGGTCCGGCAATAAGAATGTCGATAATGTTCTTGCGGCACTGCAGTGCGTTTTCCGCTTCCAGCGCACGGCGTTGCCATGTGTTCACCTGCTCACGAAGGTCAGGCTGTTGTCCTGCCTGGTTCTGAGACTGCCCTGCGGCCTTGCGGTAATCGCGCAGTTCTTTCAGTACGCTCGCTAATGCTATGGTGAATACTGCCTGTTCAATGTGTCCGTCAGTCAAAGCAGGTATTGCTGAATAGTCCATCTTAGTGATCAAGATATCCAGATGCTCATCTGAAATTGCCTTTTTCATGATGCTTATGCTCCATAGGGTGAATGAGATGCAACAGGACGCGCCAGGGCTGTTTCCAGTCGCCTGCGCATATCGCTGATAAAAAGAGAAACTGACGGGTCATCCGGCGTCAGCGTTAATTCGCCGTCATGACTTGTCTTAATCGTCAGTCCCTCGCGTTCAACTGCCGGCAAGAGAACATGCAGGATGAAACTGTATTGCTCGCGTTTATTCATAACCGCTTTCTCTTTTAACGGATGTACTAATCCCTCACCATCAATAACGAGGTGATTAATTCAGATATTGACTGACTGATTAATTACTTAAATCGTTTTCTCAAAAATTCAGCAATACCACGCAGAAAACATTTATTTATATTTGCTGAAATATAAGGTTTGTTTTTCCCGTCAATAAACTGAACCTTTGACGGTTCCGGTTTAAAGAACCTCCCGTCAGGTGTTTCTATCCACCCACGTGAGTTTTTAAAATGTGTCACCTGACCACTTCGCCTGAGCAGGCTTGCCACAGACGGCGCTTCATCGTTCATTGCTGCCACCTCGTCAGTTAACCATCAGATTCGTTGCTTTATAAGAGTGTCTATTGTTCTGCATGCCTCGGCTAATGCAAAATCAAGCCCGTAATAATTATCCACTTCATGTTCATGATCGCGCCTGGTAATTAAATATGTGATGCAATCATTAAGTGCATTACGTGGCGTTTTGCGTATTGTGAAACCACGATATACATAAGTATTTTTACTTACCTGAATCGCCGCTGGTACCGTTCCGGCATGAGTCCCATGTTGTGAATAGCTCTTTCGCATAATCAAAGACCGATCCACAACAACCAGGCATCGCGCTGTTCACGCGGGCGATTGTAGTATGCTTCGCGCATGGCACGGTTAAACTCCGGGATATAGATCCAGTTCTCTGAACGGTTCGTCAGTGCTGCCGGATTACGCCACTGAATAATAGGAAGTTTCCCCTCTTCAATCATACTTTTCACCATTGAAGGGGTTTTGCCGATCAGCTCTGCAAACTTGATATAAGGAACTGCATCCACCGGGTGGCGGACTTCAATAAACTTTTCAAGTGCCTGGTCTGCCATTGTGATTTCTCCTGTTAAATTATGCCGGGATTTTTAACCACGCCCGGCGCGTGGGTTTTGTGGTATTTTTTGTTATGCCCGCCAGTTCCCGCATGGAGTGCTGGGCATAACAACATCCCAACAAAACAGGTGATCCCATGACCGATAAAGAAAGAGTACTTTTCTTATTTGCTCAGACCTGCGCCATAATTGGCAGAGGACCGACAGTTGCCACGTCAGAAGCATTATCCCGTCTTGCTGAGGCCAGAGCCCGTTTAATGGGTCCATATGCACAGCTAAACGATGACTTTGATTCTGTTTACTCCATTCTTGAGCAAAAACTTAAAGAGAAGCTACCCGACTAACTCATTCCCGGCTGGTAACATAAGTCCGGTAATTACCATGATATTTTCCAGTTCACGGCCAGAGATACGCTTTCCGGTTTCACTGGCCTTATTTTTTACAAAGGTCGCAATCTCTCCGGCGATACTAATCATTTCCTGTGGTGAAAGATCGGCAGTAACAGCAACCGTATCTTTGTCATTGATAATCGCTTCAGGTGTCTGATTTTTCATAGTTACTACTCCTGTCAATTATGCATGGATTCTTAATCCATGCCAGGCGCATGGGTTTTGTGGTATGCTCTTTTCCTTGTCCGCATCTAAAGCCAATCAATCATGCTTGCGGCCTCTTCATAAGTGTAATTATTCAGAGCAATCAGCATGTTTTCCGCTACCTGTTCTGAACGTTTAACGAAAAAATCTTGTGTTTCTGGAGTTTCCATATGGATATTACAATCCTGTCAGAAAACGATAACTGGTACTGGCTCCTTAATAATGGCGTACATGAGCTAATCAGAAGTCAGGTATTCACCCAATTCACGTCAGTCAGAAGAAACGCCGAACTTTTCCGCATTGGTTCCAGCAATCCATTAATAATTCACAGCAGAGACGAACTAAATTTTATAAAAAATACTGATGATGACTATCGATGCATCTTTCTTATCTCACATGTTAATTCTCAGTGGGTAATTGAAATCATGAACCCACCCAATTTATTACTTACACATAATGCCACTCACACTTCGAATGACAGTGCGGAAGCTTACATATCATCTTTGTCCGATGATGTTTTTGAGTCCGCTAAAATTACCAATGGAAGTGGCGGTTTTCTTCATCCGCTACAGCACTCCCACCGTTACCGTGAAATGTTCGGTATTGACGCTGAACATCCATCGGCTAAATAAATATTTGAGGGTCTCACCGTGAGCGAACACGACAAAATCATTGAGCGAATGAAGTATGTTCTCGATGCTCTTGACGAAACTCCTGTTCAGGCAGCAAGTAACGAATATCCATCATCAACCATCCGCGAACTCGCATCCGAAATCCTCCTGAAAAGCTGTGCCAAATACCCTATTGACCGCTTTGCTATGGACTGATGACTGTTAGTTACAGGCGGGGGACTCCTCCGCCTTTTACCATCACCGTTCTGTCCACTTCATATTTCCAGCACAGTAATGACTCACTTACCCACATTTGTCATCTGATGCCGGGGATCTTTATCCACGCCCGGCGCGTGGTACTCTGGTGCTCTCATACAACCAGAAGGAACGCTCAATGACAGAAAAAAAGTTCGATATTATTATTCCTGCAGGACTTGATTACCGTATTGCCAATAATCTTGCCTGCCTTCGTTTTGATTATCGGTTGTCGGAAAATATCAAACTTCCGGCGGCTGGAGAGTTCTTTACCGGTCTCACCGTCGAGCAAGCAGAAGATACCATCAGGTTTCTTCTTGTTTATGTTCAAAAGATGAAGCTGTCTGAGGGGCAACCTCAGAACGGGTCTCGTCATCATTGATACAAATCAGGTATCCGGTTATTCCTGGAGTGACCTGATAAGTACGGCGGAAGCTGTCGGTTATGTCGGCTCCGCCAGTCATCTCCTCACCTGCACTGCTGCCACGCTCAAGTTTTCCGCGCATTCGTGATACCCTCCACAATTCAGGCTATTTATCCGTCTGTGTCTTCTTGTATCTGCCTGTTAGTGCAGATACTCCGTCAATTAACGGTATAAATCACCACCCTTTAGGAGAGAGATTATGGTAGAAATACCAACCCAGTCAAGCGGTATCGGCGAAAAAATTCGGGCAGTAAGAGATGCGGAAGGTCTAACGAGGCAGCAATTCTTTGAATTAACAGGCATTCCAGCAGGTACGCAGAAATACTACGAAACTGGAAGAGTTGAGAGTGTTGGTAGCGATATTTTGCTGAGGATCACAAAACATCCAAGATTTAAAAAATATGCACTATGGCTGATGACTGACAGCACAGCGCTGGCCGCGGGGCAGATTTCCCCGGCTCTCTCCCCTGATGGTCAAGAGAGCACAAAATTTCGCCAGTCAGGCCAGAAATCTGGCTAAAAATCTGGTTCTTTTATGCGCTAGAACATCAGACGCAAAACAGCAACCTGACCGGAGGGCTTCGCTATGTCGATTAAGAAGCTCGAAGGTGGACAGTATGAAGTGGACATGTACCCGCGTGGACGTAACGGAAAGCGTATCCGCAGGAGATTTGACAAGAAGCAGGAGGCTGTTCTTTTTGAACGCTGGGTAATGGCTAACGTCGAAAAAAAGGAATGGCTTGGCGCCACTACTGATCGGCGAACACTCAGTGATCTGCTTGGCATCTGGTGGCTGCTGTACGGGCAAACACTGGAGAACGGCGAGGCGGAAAAGCGGCATCTTGCAAAAACCATCAGGGCACTTGGTGATCCGGCAGTTAACCGCCTGAACAGGCAGAGTATCGCCAGGCTTCGCGGGCTACGACTTGAATGCGGGATCAAGGCATCAACAATTAACCGCGACATATACCGCCTGTCCGGTATGTTCAGCACTCTGATAAAACTTGGTGAGTTCAGAAATGAAAACCCATGCACCGGGCTTGAGCCGATGAAAGAAACACCACCGGAAATGACGTATCTCACAAAATCAGAAATTCGTCGTCTGCTCGAGGCGCTTGATGGTGATGATCGCAGAGTGGCATTACTCTGCCTGAGTACTGGCGCCCGATGGGGCGAGGCCAGCAGTCTGCGGGCAGAGCAGGTGATACATGGTCGCGTTACGTATCTGAAAACAAAGAACGGCAAAAAACGCGTGGTGCCGATCTCTGATGTGCTGGAAAGGGAAATAAAAACACGGGAAAGCGGGCCGTTGTTCAATGTGGATTACGAAAAGTTCTGCGAACGTCTGAAAGATGTCAAGCCGGATCTGCCTCGCGGTCAGGCGACGCACGTACTCCGACACACATTTGCGAGCTGGTTCATGATGAACGGGGGAAACATCATCGCACTGCAACAGACACTCGGGCATGCCAGCATAAAACAGACGATGGTTTATGCACATCTGGCACCGGATTTTCTGCAGCATGCTGTGACGCTGAACCCGCTGGGTGGAGGCCTGTCCGTATGACAATGTTGACTACAGTCTGACTACGCCATACGGGTATTTATCCCCCTGCATCCGCTTCAGTCTGAAACAGGGGGAATTGATTTTAAAGGGATTTATCTAAGTGTCTGATAAAAAAATCCCCGAATCATTCGGGGATAAGGGCAAAGAAAACAGGGATGGTGTCTATGGCAAGGAAAACAGGGTTTGTTACTGGTGACTCAGGGTACTACTGCTACTGGAAAGCGCCATGGCTGCGTTTTGCTGCATCCTGGCAATCTCTCGCAACTGATCCATTCGTTGCTGATGCTTACTATTTAAAACCGCCTGCTGCTCCGGGGTTAACAGGTGGTACATCTGATTTCGTACCTTCGCCATTTCAACCTGGCGAGCGACCTGTTCTTGCGCCATCTTTTCAGCCTGGGCGCGGACAGCGGTTTCATCAAAATGATTTGCAGTGATAAGCCGGTGCATTATCTCCTGTTCGCTAACATTAACGGGGGGCTGGTCGTGCCGCGCTCGTTGCATAAGATCCCGCATCTGTTGGCGCTGATGTTCGGTTAAACTTATGCCATCAAACATCTGGTTCTGGCCGTTTCGCTGGGCGGAGCCGACATTCGGCTGCCCGTTAACGCTGGTGACGACTTCAGCAGCCTGGCTATAAGCACTTAGCGCCAGCGTTGAGGCCATGACGGCAGCGATAACTTTGCGCATCACTTGCTCCCAAAAACTTTAATGTCGCGATTCAACGAGAGACAGTCTACGATTCAGGCTGCAAACATGCGTCAGGGGGTGTAAAACAACGTAAAGTCATGGATTAGCGAGCCTTGATGACGTAATTTCTGCCTCGGAGGTATTTAAACAATGAATAAAATCCTGTTAGTTGATGATGACCGGGAGCTCACCTCCCTGTTAAAGGAGTTGCTGGACATGGAAGGCTTCAACGTTCTGGTTGCCCATGATGGTGAACAGGCGCTGGCGCTGCTCGACGACAGCATCGACCTGCTTTTACTCGATGTGATGATGCCGAAGAAAAACGGTATCGACACGCTTAAAGAGTTACGACAGACACACCAGACTCCCGTTATTATGCTGACCGCGCGCGGCAGCGAACTGGATCGCGTGCTGGGCCTTGAGCTTGGCGCAGATGACTATTTACCGAAACCGTTCAACGATCGTGAACTGGTAGCCCGTATTCGCGCGATTCTGCGTCGTTCCCATTGGAGCGAACAACAGCAGAACAGTGACAACGGTTCGCCGACGCTCGAAGTCGACGCATTAAGCCTCAACCCGGGGCGTCAGGAAGCGAGCTTCGACGGCCAGGCGCTGGAACTGACCGGTACCGAATTCACACTGTTATACCTGCTGGCGCAGCATCTCGGCCAGGTGGTCTCCCGCGAACACCTCAGCCAGGAAGTGCTGGGCAAACGCTTAACACCTTTCGACCGCGCGATCGATATGCATATCTCCAACCTGCGCCGTAAGTTGCCAGAGCGCAAGGACGGTCATCCGTGGTTTAAAACCCTGCGTGGCCGCGGTTATCTGATGGTATCCGCTTCATGATAGGAAGTTTGACCGCACGTATCTTTGCCATCTTCTGGTTAACGCTGGCACTGGTGCTGATGCTGGTATTGATGTTGCCGAAACTGGATTCGCGTCAGATGACCGAATTGCTGGAGAGTGAGCAGCGTCAGGGTCTGATGATTGAACAGCACGTTGAAGCTGAGCTGGCCAACGATCCTCCTAATGACCTGATGTGGTGGCGCCGTCTGTTTCGCGCTATTGATAAATGGGCACCTCCGGGGCAGCGCCTGTTGCTGGTCACCAGTGAAGGACGCGTGATCGGCGCCGAGCGCAGCGAAATGCAGATCATCCGTAACTTCATCGGCCAGGCAGATAACGCCGATCACCCGCAAAAGAAAAAGTATGGTCGGGTAGAACTGGTAGGGCCCTTTGCCATCCGCGATGGGGAGGATAATTACCAGCTCTATCTGATTCGTCCTGCCAGCAGTTCGCAATCCGATTTTATCAATCTGCTGTTTGACCGCCCGTTGCTGTTATTGATTGTCACCATGCTGGTCAGTTCGCCGTTGTTGCTGTGGCTGGCGTGGAGCCTGGCGAAACCCGCCCGTAAGCTAAAAAACGCGGCAGATGAAGTGGCGCAGGGGAATTTACGCCAGCACCCGGAACTGGAAGCCGGGCCGCAGGAGTTCCTGGCGGCAGGCGCCAGCTTTAACCAGATGGTGACCGCGCTGGAGCGTATGATGACCACCCAGCAGCGTTTGCTGTCGGACATCTCCCACGAGCTTCGCACGCCGTTGACGCGCTTACAGCTCGGTACAGCGCTTCTGCGTCGCCGTGCGGGTGAGAGCAAAGAGCTGGAGCGCATTGAGACGGAAGCGCAGCGTCTGGACAGCATGATCAATGATCTGTTGGTGATGTCGCGCAATCAGCAGAAGAACGCGCTGGTCAGTGAAACGCTGAAAGCGAACCAACTGTGGAGTGAAGTGCTCGACAATGCCGCATTCGAAGCCGAACAGGTCGGCAAATCCTTCACCGTAGAATACCCGCCGGGCCCGTGGCCGCTGTACGGTAACCCGAATGCGCTCGAGAGTGCGTTTGAAAATATCGTTCGCAACGCGCTGCGTTATTCGCACACCAAAATCTCGGTGGCGTTCGCGGTGGATAAAGACGGCATCACCATTAACGTGGATGATGACGGCCCGGGCGTAAGCCCGGAAGACAGAGAGCAGATTTTCCGCCCGTTCTACCGTACCGACGAGGCGCGGGATCGCGAATCCGGCGGCACTGGCCTGGGTCTGGCGATTGTTGAAACCGCCATCCAGCAACATCGCGGCTGGGTGAAAGCGGACGACAGTCCGCTCGGTGGCTTACGTCTGACGATCTGGCTGCCGCTGTACAAGCGTGCGCCATAATAAAACGCCCCCCTCTCCCCGGGGAGAGGGTTATTTCCCCGTCAGCCGCCGCGAATTATCCTCGATCTCGCCGTTTAAACGCCGTTTCTGCATCGTTCTCGCCCAACTGACCGATAACCCCGCTGCCGACAATAAACGGTGATACTGCTCGTCATCAAACGGCAGATGCCAGGCAATGGCCGCTGCCTCATAAACCGAAATCTCGCTCAGCCGCGATACCAGCTCCAGCGGTAATTCACTGGACACTTTTCCTGGCGCAATGACGCGATACAGCCAGCCTACCTTGCCGCTGCTCTGCATCTGCGATGCCATGTCGCTGATGTTAAAATGATAATTGAGCTTGTAGCAGGGAGAGCGCGGCTGTGTGATTTGAATCAGCGCCTCGCCCCAACGAAAGATATCACCGATAAAGGCGTTCTGTTCAGTCAGCCCCTCGGTCGATAAGTTCTCACCAAATGCCGGGGCGCAGAACTGCTCTGCCAGTTCGGGAAACTGCCGCGCCCAGTCAGCGTAATGCTCACGCGGATAATGGCACAGCGCGCGATCAGGCCCACCGTGATACTTCTTTTCCGCCTGCTCGTCGCCTTCCAGCCCCAGATCTGTCAGCATCAGTTCGCCGTCGAGCTGAATTTTGGCGATGGCGCTCGGCCCACTGCCTGCATAGTCACGGATCCTGCCTGTAAAAACCTCCACCGGATATCGCATCTGTTCTCCCTTCCCTTTTGTCATCGCAGACGATAGTAGAACACATTTTTTTGCGCATTGACTAAGCAAAATGCGACTGGCGTAAACCTTATGTTTCATTGTTCGTGTTATTCATGAAGATTATTTGAAACGCCATTTCACAAAAAGGAGTCTACACTATGACCACGCATTCTCGTTTTTCCGGCGTCTGGTGCCCTTCGATTACGCCGATGGATGCACAGGGCGCGCTCGATATGAACGGTCTCTCTCAGCATCTCGCCCGCCTGACGGCGGCGAGAATCGATGTCATTTTGCTGATGGGCAGTATCGGCGAATTTGCTTCGCTAAGCCTTGTGGAGAGACTGAAACTCATTCGCGAGGCGCGCGCCATGTCACCGTTGGCGATGGTCGCTAACGTCTCTTCCACCTGCGTGGCGGATATCGTGCGCATGGCGGAAGAAGCGTTCCGGACTGGTTATGATGGCGTGATGGTGCTGCCGCCCTACTATTACGGGCAAACCGCTAACCAGTTATTGAGCTACTTCAGAGCGCTCGGCAAACAGTTCAGCGGTAAATGGTTCGCCTACAATTTCCCGGCGCGTACCGGTTGCGACATCACCCCGGAAATCACCGCGACGCTGGCGAAAGAGTTTCCGAATTTTGCCGGGATTAAAGACACCGTGGATTGCCAGTCCCATACGCGCAATATCATTCTTGCCACCGAAGCTGTACGCAATGATTTCGCGGTGCTTTCCGGTTATGACGAATACTTCATTCCTAACCTGCTGGCCGGCGGCGCGGGGATCATTTCCGGGCTGAACAACATCATGCCAGAGTTGTTCGTGCAGGCGCGGGAAGCCTGGGCCGCTGGCGATTTCCAGACGCTGCACAATGTTCAGCGGGAGATTGGTCGTTTCATGTCGATCTATTCGATTGGCGATGATTTTGTCACCACCATTAAAACGGTGGTATCGCGCAAGTTTGGCTACTGCCAGCCTCACTCACGCAATTTTGGTGGCGAGCTTAGCGCCGCACAATGCCAGCACATCGACAGCGTATTTGGCATCCAGTAACGACAAAAAGCCCGGCAGTGCCGGGCTTTTTTATGATCTATAACGATTAGTTATTTAACCGTTTCGCGGATCTCCACCGCGGCTGCCTGACCTTTCACTTTACGTGACCAGATGGAGGTCAGGATAGGCACCAGAATGGAGGTGACAATCACCGAAGTTGCGACCAGTGAAGTAGCTGCTGGCGCCATCGGTTTGAATGCCGGGATCATTTCCGCAATCAGCACCGGTGTTGCTACCGCCGCGCCTGCAGAGCTGGACGCGGCAAGCCCCGCCGTCCCGTCGCCGCCGCCGATGTACTTATCCGCGATAATCAGCGGAATACCGGTCACCACAATCACCGCCAGACCCAGCAGGATACCCAGCAGACCGGTCTGTGCGATCACGGTCAAATCAATGGTATTACCCAGCGCGAAGGCGAAGAAAGGAATCAGCGTATGGACGGCGTTACTGAAGAAATCGCGCAGATCCGGGTCAAGGTTGCCCAGCGCGAAACCGACCAGGAACGGCAGCACCGCACCGACAAACACATGCGGTTCAAAGGAGGCGATACCCGCAGTGCCGAGGATAATCATGGTCATTAGCGGACCAGATTCCAGTGACATCAGAACAAACGCACCCGCTTCTTCTTTGGTGCCGTACTGCTGCATGATAGACGCATACAGACCACCATTGGTCATGTCCATCGCCGCGACCAGCGCCAGTGTGGACATACCGGCAAAGAAACCAGCCTCAACGCCATGCTCCGGAATAATGCGCGACGCAATCGCTGCCACCACCCACGCCACGGCGATTTTGGTCACCACCAGCGTACCGGATTTACGTAATACCGTACCGGTTGCGCTGAGCTTGATGGAAGCCCCCATGCAGAAGAACCAGACGGCCAGAATTGGCACGGTGCCGGTAATCAACCCATTGGTAAAGGACCCAAAATATTTACCAGCGCCGGGGGAGAAGGTATGGCAGAGCGCGCCCAAAAACAACGGAACAAGCATCATACCACCCGGTATTTTTTCTATCGCACGTTTGATCTGCATATTCTCACCTTAACTTACTGAATTATAAATTGTTGCCGCCGACTTCTGCTTTCCACATACCCATCAGCAGTATTTGATGCAGCCACAATAGACATTCTTGTAAGAGAGAAAAGTGATCTAAATTACAAATTGAAACTCCATTTTAAATTTATCAGATCAATGTTTCTAAAGGTGATAAACATCACATGAGACGGAAGACAGGCAATAAAAAACCCCGCCGTGAAAGGCGGGGTTTCGTTCATGCCCGAAGGCAGTGAAAACTTATTTTTTCGCGGCGAAACGGGCAGCAGCTTCGTCCCAGTTAACGACATCCCAGAACGCTTTGATGTAGTCCGGACGACGGTTCTGGAATTTCAGATAGTAAGCGTGCTCCCACACATCCAGGCCCAGGATCGGGAAACCGGACGTGCCAGAAATGGCTTCACCCATTAACGGGGAATCCTGGTTTGCGGTAGAAACCACCGCCAGTTTGTCGCCTTTCAGTACCAGCCACGCCCAGCCAGAGCCGAAACGGGTGGCAGCGGCTTTCTCGAACTCTTCTTTAAATTTCTCAACAGAACCGAAATCGCGCTCAATCGCGGCCTTCAGATCGCCCTGCAGAGTGGTGCCTTTTTTCAGGCCTTTCCAGAACAGGCTGTGGTTAGCGTGACCGCCTGCGTTGTTACGCAGTACGGTTTTTTTGTCCGCTGGCAGCTGATCCAGTTTAGTGATCAGTTCTTCAACCGGCAGGCTGGCGAATTCCGGCAGGCTTTCCAGTGCCGCATTCGCGTTGTTCACATAGGTCTGATGATGCTTAGTGTGATGGATTTCCATCGTTTGTTTGTCGAAGTGCGGTTCCAGTGCATCATAAGCGTATGGCAGCGATGGTAATGTATAGCTCATAGTCATCTCCATTATTGTCGGGCGGCAGAGGTGTTAACGCCGCGTAATCAGTTGGTTCATTATAGTTAATTAAATGATATTGAAAATGTTTATCAATGCCGTAGTTTTAATAAGGTTATAACTTTTGGTTATGACGTTGTTTTTGTGAGGCCGCTCATCCCCATTATGTGCTCATTGCCAGTCTGGCGCATATCGCGGCAACCGATCGAAGGTTAATGCGTTGTACAATTTTTACACTCATCCCGTCAGATGAAGATTCATCGACTTCAACGGTGAGGATAAAAACAATGAGTCACGCGATTACGATGGGTATTTTTTGGCATTTGATAGGCGCAGCCAGTGCAGCCTGTTTCTATGCCCCGTTTAAAAAAGTCAAACACTGGTCCTGGGAAACCATGTGGTCGATCGGGGGCGTTGTCTCCTGGCTGATCCTGCCCTGGGCCGTCAGCGCCATGCTGCTTCCTGATTTCTGGGCCTATTACGGCTCTTTCTCCTCCTCCACGTTGCTGCCGGTATTTCTGTTTGGCGCCATGTGGGGGGTGGGTAACATCAACTATGGCCTGACCATGCGCTATCTCGGTATGTCGATGGGGATCGGTATCGCCATCGGCATCACCCTGGTGGTCGGAACACTGATGACGCCGATTATTAACGGCAACTTTGGTGTGTTGATTCACACCCCTGGCGGTCAGATGACGCTGCTGGGTGTTCTGGTTGCGCTCATCGGCGTGGGGATCGTGACCCGCGCAGGGCAGCTAAAAGAGCGCAAAATGGGCATCACGGCGGAAGAGTTCAACCTGAAGAAAGGCCTGGCGCTGGCGATCATGTGCGGGATTTTCTCAGCCGGCATGTCATTTGCCATGAACGCCGCCAAACCGATGCACGAAGCCGCCGCCGCGTTAGGCGTCGACCCGCTGTATGTCGCGCTGCCGAGCTATGTCGTTATCATGGGCGGCGGGGCGATCATCAACCTGGGTTTCTGCTTCATTCGTCTGGCAAAAGTGAAGGAACTGTCGGTAAAAGCCGACTTCTCACTGGCAAAACCACTGATCATCAGCAACGTTCTGCTTTCTATGCTGGGCGGTCTGATGTGGTATTTCCAGTTCTTCTTTTATGCCTGGGGTCACGCCCGCATTCCGGCGCAGTATGACTATATGAGCTGGATGCTGCACATGAGTTTCTATGTGCTGTGCGGTGGACTGGTAGGGCTGGTATTGAAAGAGTGGAACAATGCGGGACGCCGTCCGGTGGGTGTGCTAAGCCTCGGTTGTGTGGTGATTATCATTGCCGCCAATATCGTGGGCCTCGGCATGGCGAATTAAGTAACGCGACTGCGATGACGCCACTGCCCTGGCGTCATCCCCACTTCCCGGTTAAACACCACTGAAAAATAGTTACTGTCTTCAAAGCCGCACAACATCGCGATATCGCTGATCAGCTGCTCGGTATGCTGAAGCAGATACTGCGCGTGGCAAATCCGCAGCTGGCGCAGATACTGACTGATAGTCATGCCGGTCTGGCTACGAAACTGCTGGCGTAATCCCCGCTCGCTACATCCCTCCTGAACACAAAACGCATCCAGCGCGAAGGGTCGGTTGAGACTGCCAGCCAGTGCGGTAATCAGCTTATCCAGAAGGGCTTCGCGGTGCGTCGCGGCGAGATTATCCGTGGCGTAGCGGTGACGTCCCAGGGTTAAGACCAGCTGCGCGAACAGTAGCTCCGCCATTCCGCCGGATAGCACATCCTGCCGGTTGCTTTCATGTTCGAGCTGGCTTATCACCTGCCGTGCCTGCGCCATTCCGCTGCTGCCGATCCGCCAGTGCGATGACCAGCGCGAACCATGCAGACCGGGAATATGCGCCGCCCAGTCGAGATTCAGCGTCAGCCTCTCCGGGCAGTAAATAATATTCTGTAAAACCAGATCGTTCACCGAGGCGTAGGCGTGTTTGTCTTCGGCACGAATATAAAACAGATCGCCGCGGGTAATGCGGTAAGGACGGTCATTGAGGATATGCAGGCCGTTGCCGCGCCACACCAGCACCAGTTCGCAGAATTCATGAGTATGTTCGGCAAACACGTTTTGCGGATAACGATCAGCCACCGCCACCGCCTGGTCGGGCGACGCAAAAAAGTCCGCTTTGCGAAGAATAAGCTCACCAGGCATAGTGCCACCTCATTGCTAACAACCCGCCATTATTGACTTTTTAGCTGGCAAAAAACGGTGACTGGTTTCGCGTTACTGGAGGCTGGCGTCTCGCCCCTGACGAATATCCCGCGGTGACCAGTTAAATTCGCGGCGAAACAACGTCGAAAAGTGGTTACTGTCGCCGAAACCGCAGCGAAACGCGATATCTGTCACACTTTCATCGCTATGACGCAACAGATGACGTGCTTTCGTCAGGCGTACCCGGTTCAGATACCGCTGCGGCGTCAGCCCCGTGTGCTGCTTGAGCTGACGGTGCAGGGTGCGCAACGACAACGAAAAGCGTTCTGCGACCCCTTCCCAACACACCTCGTCGGCAAAATGATCGTCCAGCCAGGCAATCAGTTGATTCAACCGGGCATCGTTATTGGTGGCCTCCGCCGCGAGGCTGCTTTTGCGCAACTGGATCAACAGCTGCATAAACAGGATTTCACGATTGGCGATGGTATGCGCATCGTTGCCCTCGTCCTGCCTTTCCATTTGTGCCACGATCTGCCGCACCTGCTGTAATGCGCTCTGATTGACACGCCAGTGGGAGGGATACACGCCGTCCTGCTCCTGCGGCAACAGCCTGTGCAGCCCGGCGAGGAACTGGAACACCTCCGGCGAGCGGTACAACACATTAGTCAGGCAGAGGTTATCGGTGTGCTCGTAAAGATGGCGGTCATGATCACGCACAAAACAGACCGTACCGCCGCTTATGGTATAAGGCTGACCGTTAAAAACGTGAATGCCTGTACCATGCTCAACGATAACAATCTCATGAAAATCATGATGATGTTCGGGAAATTCGGGCTGTGGGAGCCGCGGTTCGATCGCCACCGAAGCGATGCCCGACGGGAAAAAATCCACACAGTGCAACACGGTCATAACGCCTCCCACCCGATGAGAAAAGTTATCAGGATAATAAGTGGGGCGCGGCAATCTCACCTTGAATTTTTGACAATAAAGCACGCATAGCCTGCCATTTTTTCAAGAAACGTCCGGAAAAATCAGGAAATGCGGCGAACGTCACACCAGGCCAGATCAGGCTCAAAACTGGAAACTGTGAGCTGTCTCACCTTCACCTTTGCTTTCTTGCCAGCGCCAATTTTCGCCTGTCAGTAACGAGAAGGTAGCGCCGCTGCGCTCTTTTTAGACTGAATGCACTGATTATCTGAAGGATCCCTGAGATGACTTTTCGCCATTGTGTCGCCGTAGATTTAGGCGCTTCCAGCGGGCGTGTGATGCTTGCCAGCTACGACCGCGAACATCGTACTTTGTCGCTTCGCGAAGCGCATCGCTTTGTGAACTGCCTGCAAAAAAGGGACGGCTTTGACTGCTGGGATATCGATAGTCTTGAGGCGGGTATTCGTCGCGGGCTGGAAAACATCTGCGCCGGGGGCATTCTCATCGACAGCATCGGCATCGACACCTGGGGCGTCGACTATGTGCTGCTGGACAAGCAGGGCCAGCGCGTCGGGCTGCCGGTTTCCTATCGCGACAGCCGCACGCAGGGCGTGATGCAACAAGCGCAAGCGCAGTTGGGCAAAGCTGATATTTACCAGCGTAGCGGCATTCAGTTTCTGTCGTTTAATACACTCTATCAGCTTCATGCGCTGGCAACGCAACAGCCGGAACTGCTCGACCGCGTGGCCCATGCCCTGCTGATCCCCGACTATTTCAGCTACCGCCTGACCGGCAAGCTGAACTGGGAATATACCAACGCCACCACCACACAACTGGTCAACATTAACACCGATAACTGGGACGAGAAACTGCTCGACTGGACAGGCGTTCCGCGCCGCTGGTTTGGCACGCCGACGCACCCTGGCAACATCATCGGTCACTGGCGCTGCCCGCAAGGTAATGCCATTCCGGTAGTGGCGGTGGCCAGCCACGATACTGCCAGCGCGGTTATCGCCTCGCCGCTGCACGGCAATGATGCGGCATATCTCTCTTCCGGTACCTGGTCACTGATGGGCTTTGAGAGCAAAACGCCCTGCACCAGCGATGCGGCCTTGCAGGCCAACATCACCAATGAAGGCGGTGCGGAAGGCCGCTATCGCGTGCTGAAAAACATTATGGGTCTGTGGTTGCTGCAACGCGTGCTGCGGGAACAAAACGTTACGGATCTGCAGGCGCTGATCGCCGACACCGCAACGCTGCCGGCCTGCCGCTTCGTCATCAACCCCAACGACGACCGCTTCATTAACCCCGACAACATGAGCGCGGAAATCCAGACCGCTTGCCGCGAAAGCGAGCAACCGGTACCCGCTACAGCGGCGCAGCTGGCGCGCTGTATTTTTGACAGTCTGGCGTTGCTGTATGCCCGCGTGCTGGCAGAACTCACCGCCCTGCGCGGTCAGCCATTCAGCCAGTTACATATTGTGGGCGGCGGCTGCCAGAACCC
This sequence comes from Trabulsiella guamensis ATCC 49490, assembly GCF_000734965.1. GTDB lineage: Bacteria > Pseudomonadota > Gammaproteobacteria > Enterobacterales > Enterobacteriaceae > Trabulsiella > Trabulsiella guamensis. The sequence continues at coordinate 45,087 of NZ_JMTB01000114.1, read as the reverse complement.
ACTGCTTAACCAACTGTGCGCCGACGCCTGCGGTATCACCGTGATCGCCGGACCGACAGAGGCATCAACACTCGGCAACATCGGTATTCAGCTGATGACGCTGGATGAGCTGAATAACGTCGACGATTTTCGTCAGGTGGTAAGTAAAAACTACGACCTGATCACTTATACACCCAATCCGAACCATGAAATTGCCCGCTATGTTGCGCAGTTTCAGCCGCAACCACAGACAAAGGAGCTTTGCGCATGACCACTCAAACAGAACAGGCATGGGAACTGGCTAAACAGCGTTTTGCCGCCGTCGGCGTGGATGTCGAGCAGGCACTGCGCCAGCTCGATCGCTTACCGGTTTCAATGCATTGCTGGCAGGGCGACGACGTGGCCGGTTTCGAAAACCCGACCGGCGCGTTAACCGGCGGGATCCAGGCTACCGGCAACTATCCTGGGAAAGCACGCAACGCCACGGAACTTCGCGCCGATCTCGAACTGGCGTTAAGCCTGATCCCGGGACCAAAGCGCCTGAATCTGCACGCGATTTATCTTGAATCCGACGCACCGGTCGCCCGTAACGACATCAAACCGGAACATTTCGTCAATTGGGTAAAATGGGCCAAAACCCACCAGTTGGGACTGGATTTCAACCCCTCCTGCTTCTCTCACCCGCTGAGCGCCGATGGCTTCACCCTCGCCCACGCGAATGACGAGATCCGCCAGTTCTGGATTGACCACTGCAAGGCCAGCCGCCGCGTATCAGCGTATTTCGGCGAGCAACTGGGCACCCCGTCGGTGATGAACATCTGGATCCCCGACGGTATGAAAGACCTTACCGTTGACCGCTTCGCACCGCGCCAGCGTTTGCTGAATGCACTGGACGAGATCATCAGCGAAAAACTGAACCCGGCGCACCACATTGATGCCGTGGAAAGCAAGCTGTTCGGCATTGGTGCCGAGAGCTACACCGTGGGCTCGAACGAGTTCTACATGGGGTACGCCACCAGCCGCCAGACCGCGCTGTGTCTCGATGCGGGTCATTTCCACCCGACAGAAGTCATCTCTGACAAAATCTCTGCCGCGATGCTGTTTGTGCCGCGCCTGCTGCTGCACGTCAGCCGCCCGGTGCGCTGGGACAGCGACCATGTGGTGCTGCTGGATGACGAAACCCAGGCCATTGCCAGCGAAATCATCCGTCACGATCTGTTCGACCGCGTTCACATCGGTCTGGACTTCTTCGACGCTTCCATCAACCGCATCGCGGCGTGGGTCATCGGCACCCGCAATATGAAGAAAGCCCTGCTGCGCGCGCTGCTGGAGCCGACCGCCGAACTGCGTCAGCTGGAGCTGGACGGCGATTACACCGCCCGCCTGGCGCTGCTGGAGGAGCAGAAATCGCTGCCGTGGCAGGCGGTATGGGAAATGTACTGCCAGCGCCATGATACGCCAGCAGGCAGCCAGTGGCTGGAGAACGTCCGCGCGTACGAGAAAGACGTACTGGCCAGTCGCAAGTAAATACATTGCCCGGCGGCACTTCGCTTGCCGGGCCTACAAGTACAGAGTCACCCGGCATTTTCAAAGGAACCACAAGACTATGCAGACCATTCTCGATTCCTGGTTCGTCCAGGGTATGATCAAAGCCACTTCTGACGCCTGGCTGAAAGGCTGGGACGAACGCAACGGCGGCAACCTGACGCTGCGTCTGGACGATGCGGATATTGCACCGTACCGCGCCGATTTTCACCCTCAGCCGCGCTACATCGCACTGAGCCAGCCATTGCCTCAACTCGCGGGCATGCCGTTTATCGTCACCGGTTCCGGTAAGTTTTTCCGCAACGTGCAACTCAATCCAACCGCGAATCTCGGTGTGGTGAAAGTCGATAACGACGGTGCCGGTTATCACATTTTGTGGGGGCTGACGGACGACGCCGTACCGACGTCGGAGTTACCTGCACATTTCCAGTCCCATTGTGAGCGTATTACCGCCACAGGCGGAAAAGACCGCGTCATCATGCACTGTCATGCCACGAATCTGATTGCGCTGACCTACGTACTGGAAAATCGTACCGATCTCTTCACCCGTAAGCTGTGGGAAGGCAGTACCGAGTGTCTGGTGGTGTTCCCTGACGGCGTCGGCATTCTGCCGTGGATGGTGCCGGGCACGGATGACATCGGGCAGGCCACGGCTCAGGAAATGCAAAAACACGCGCTGGTGCTGTGGCCCTTCCACGGTGTCTTTGGCAGCGGCCCGACGCTGGATGAAACCTTTGGTTTGATCGACACCGCCGAAAAATCCGCGCAGGTACTGGTGAAAGTCTACTCGATGGGCGGCATGAAGCAGACCATTACCCGCGAGCAACTCATCGCGCTGGGTCAACGCTTTGGCGTCACCCCGCTGGCTAGCGCACTCGAACTTTACCCATAACCACGCGCCTGCCGCCGGAAAAATCACAGCAAACATTTAAGGAGAGTTATATGAGTTTTATGCTGGCACTACCCAAAATCAGCCTGCATGGCGCGGGCGCGATTGGCGATATGGTGAACATGGTGGCAGGCAAACAGTGGGGCAAGGCGCTGATTGTCACCGACGGGCAGCTCGTCAAACTGGGGCTGCTCGACAGCCTGTTTGCCGCGCTGGATGCCCATCAGATGCCGTATCACCTGTTTGATGACGTGTTCCCGAACCCGACAGAAGCGCTGGTGCAACAAGGCTTCAGCGCTTACAAGGCATCGCAGTGCGATTACCTGATCGCTTTCGGCGGCGGCAGCCCGATTGATACCGCCAAAGCCATTAAGATCCTTACCGCCAACCCAGGCCCGTCAACGGCCTATTCCGGCGTGGGTAAAGTGAAAAAACCGGGCGTACCGCTGGTGGCGATCAACACCACCGCCGGTACAGCGGCGGAGATGACCAGCAACGCGGTGATCATCGACAGCGAACGGCAGGTCAAAGAGGTGATTATCGACGCGAACATTATTCCGGATATTGCCGTTGACGATGCCAGCGTGATGCTGGAGATCCCGGCGTCCGTGACCGCAGCCACCGGCATGGATGCGCTGACGCACGCCATTGAAGCGTATGTTTCTGTCGGTGCGCATCCGTTGACCGATGCTAACGCGCTGGAGGCGATTCGGCTGATCACCCTCTGGCTGCCGAAAGCCGTCGACGATGGCCACAACCTTGAAGCGCGCGAGCAAATGGCGTTTGGTCAGTATCTGGCGGGAATGGCCTTTAACAGCGCAGGTCTGGGGCTGGTTCACGCGCTGGCGCACCAGCCGGGCGCCACGCATAACCTGCCACATGGCGTCTGTAACGCCATCCTGCTGCCGATCATCGAAAACTTTAACCGCCCGAACGCCGTGGCACGCTTTGCCCGTGTGGCGCACGCCATGGGTGTGGAAACGTGCGGCATGAGTGACGAAGCCGCCAGCAGGGAAGCCATCAACGCGATTCGTCAGCTAAGCGCCAGAGTTGGCATTCCGTCCGGTTTCAGCAAACTGGGCGTCACCAGAGCGGATATCGAAGGCTGGCTGGACAAAGCGCTCGCCGATCCGTGCGCGCCCTGTAACCCGCGTACCGCCAGCCGCGACGAGGTTCGTGAGCTGTATCTGGAGGCATTATGATCCGCAAAGCGTTCGTCATGCAGGTTAATCCTGACGCGCACGAAGAATACGAGCGTCGCCACAACCCAATCTGGCCAGAGCTGGAAGCTACGCTGAAGGCCCACGGCGCGCACCACTACGCGATTTACCTCGACAAAGCACGCAATCTGCTGTTCGCCAGCGTTGAGATTGAATCAGAAGAACGCTGGGATGCCGTCGCCAGCACCGACGTATGCCAGCGCTGGTGGAAACATATGCGTGATGTGATGTCCGCCAATCCGGACAACAGCCCGGTCAGTGTGGAATTGAAGCCGGTGTTTTATCTGGTGTAATGCAATACGTTATTCCCGCTTATTAAACAAAAGCGAAAGTGTGTTTCAGGACACAAAAAACGCCGCCAGATGGGCGGCGTCTTGTCACCTGCTTCTGACATATTCCCGCTCATTTCCTGATCGTCGCCCCGCTACAATCTAAACGATTATCGTAGACGGAGTGACCCAATGGCTGTACTAACCCCTTCCTGCATCGACCTGAATATTCGTGGCAACACGGTTTATTCAATCCTCAAACAGCTGGCTGAAATGGCCGGGAAAAATGGCTTCGTCACCGACAGAAATCGCTTCCTGCAAACGCTTCTGCTACGCGAAAAATTACACTCCACCGGTTTCGGCTCCGGCGTGGCGGTGCCGCATGGCAAAAGCGCTTGCGTAAAACACCCTTTCGTTATGTTTGCTCGCCAGTCGCACGGTGTGGACTGGAAAGCCAGCGATGACGCACCGGTTACCTGCTGGATCTGCCTCGGTGTGCCGCAGGAGGGTGAAGAAAATCAGGTACAGCTGATTGGTGCCCTGTGCCGAAAAATCATTCATGCGGAATTCATTGAGAAACTCAAAAATGGCGACGTCAGCCAGATAGTTGCTCTGTTAAATCAAACGATTAGCGAATAAGGGGCTGTCTATGGAACCAACATTACGTCTGGTGGCGATAACCAACTGTCCGGCGGGGATCGCACATACTTATATGGTCGCCGAAGCGCTGGAGCAGAAAGCGCGTGCGCTGGGCCATACCATTAAAGTCGAAACACAGGGGTCGAGCGGTGTGGAAAATCGCCTCACCGCGCAAGAGATTGCCGACGCCGATTACGTCATTTTAGCCACCGGTCGTGGACTTAGTGCTGACGACCGCAGTCGTTTCGCCGGGAAACAGGTATATGAAATCGCCATTTCTCAGGCACTGAAAAACATCGACCAGATTTTCACGCAGTTACCGACACACTCGCACCTTTTCGCGGCCGAAAGTGGCGTGAAGCTCGGTCAGCAGGAAGTGCAACAGGGCAGCGTGATGAGCCACCTGATGGCGGGGGTCTCCGCCGCGCTGCCGTTCGTGATCGGCGGCGGTATCCTGGTCGCCATCGCCAACATGCTGGTGCAACTCGGCCTGCCTTATACCGACATGGCGAAAGGCGCGCCGTCGTTTACCTGGGTTGTGGAGTCGATCGGTTATCTGGGCTTTACCTTTATGATCCCGATTATGGGCGCGTACATCGCCCTGTCGATTGCCGATAAACCCGCCTTCGCACCGGCTTTCCTGGTCTGCTATCTGGCTAACGATAAAGGGTTGCTGGGTACGCAGTCCGGCGCAGGTTTTCTTGGCGCCGTCGTGCTGGGTCTGGCGATTGGTTACTTTGTACTGTGGTTTCGCAAAATCAAACTGGGTAAAGCACTGCAACCGTTGCTGGGCTCGATGCTCATCCCCTTCGTAACGCTGTTTATCTTCGGCGTGCTGACGTATTACGTCATTGGCCCGTTGATGTCTGACGTTATGGGCGGCCTGTTGCATTTCCTCAATACGATTCCACCGTCAATGAAGCTCGGCGCCGCGTTTCTGGTTGGCGCAATGCTGGCCTTTGATATGGGCGGCCCGATCAACAAAACCGCATGGTTCTTCTGCTTTTCGCTGCTGGAAAAGCATATTTACGACTGGTACGCCATTGTGGGCGTCGTCACGCTGATGCCGCCAATGGCCGCAGGGATCGCCACCTACATTACCCCTAAGCTCTTTACGCAACAGGAAAAAGCCGCCGCCAGCAGCGCGATTGTGGTGGGTGCGACGGTGGCAACCGAACCAGCGATTCCTTATGCCCTTGCCGCACCGCTGCCGATGATTACCGCGAATACATTAAGTGGCGGGATCACCGGCATGCTGGTGATCGCTTTTGGCATCAAACGTCTGGCACCGGGCCTCGGTATATTCGATCCGTTGATCGGGCTGATGTCGCCCGCCGGGTCATTTTATCTGGTGCTGGGCATCGGGCTGGTGATGAATATCGCCTTGATTATCATACTGAAAGGACTGTGGATGAAGCGTAAAGCGGCAAAACCGGAGCTGGTTCATGAACAGTGATTTGCTGGAAACGTTATGCAATGCGTGCGCGGTCAGCGGTGACGAGCAGGAAGTCCGCCAGATCCTGCTTCAGACGCTCGAACCGCATGCTGATGAAATTACCTTTGACGGGCTTGGCAGTATTATCGCCCGCAAAGGGTCGCGCGGGCCGAAAGTCGCCCTTGTCGGCCATATGGATGAAGTCGGTTTTATGGTGACCCACATCAGCGACGCGGGCTTCATCCGTTTTGAGACCATCGGTAGCTGGTGGAATCAGTCGATGCTCAACCATCGGGTGATGGTCCGCACCCGCAGCGGTAAAAAAATTCCGGGGATTATCGGCTCTGTGGCGCCTCACGCGCTTAGCGAAAAACAGAAACAGCAGCCGCTTAATTTTGACGAGATGTTTATCGATATCGGCGCGAACTGCCGTGAAGATGTGGTCAACGCGGGTATTGCGTTCGGCGATTTTGTCAGCCCGGAAGCTAATTTTGCCCGCTGGTCGGCCGATAAAATAACAGGAAAGGCGCTGGATAATCGCGTCGGCTGCGCGTTGATGGTTGAGCTGTTACAAACGGTTGATAATCCAGAGATTACGCTTTTCGGCGTAGGTAGTGTGGAAGAAGAGGTAGGTTTGCGCGGCGCGCAAACCTCCGCAGAGCACATCAAACCGGACATCGTGATTGTTCTGGATACCGCCGTTGCGGGCGATGTTCCCGGCATTGATGCCATTAAATACCCACTCAAACTTGGCGAGGGACCGGCAGTCATGTTATTTGATAAGCGTTATTTCCCTAATCAGAAGTTGCTGGCAGCGCTGAAAACCAGCGCAGCACGGGCTGAAGCGCCCATCCAGTTCTGCACGATGAAAACCGGCGCCACCGACGGCGGCCGCTACAATGTCATGGGTGGTGGTCGTCCGGTGATTTCTCTGTGCCTGCCGACCCGTTATTTGCATGCCAACAGCGGTATGATCTCAGCGCAGGACTACACGGCAACGCTATCCATTCTCCGCGAGCTGCTACAGTCGTTGGATCAGAACAGCGCCCGTGTGCTGGGCGATTTTCGCTAAGGGGAATTATGCTCAATGAACGCCAGCTGACGCTGCTTGCCAGACTCGAACACCAGCCCTGTTCGCTCAATGTGCTGGCGCAGCTCACGGGTGTTTCCGGGCGTACAATCCTGCGCGACATTGATTACCTGAACTTTACCCTCAGCGGAAAAGCGCGGGTCATGGCCGTCGCCAGCGTCGGTTATCAGCTGGAAATTTTCGACAGGCGCAGCTATTTCGAACTTTTACAGCGACATGATAATGATGACCGGTTGCTGGCGATGCTCCTGCTTAACGCGTTCGTCACGCGCACGCAGCTGGCAAACACGCTGAATCTGCCGGAAACCTGGGTTGCTGAACGGCTGGTGCGCCTGAAAGCGCGCTATGAGAAAGCGTTCAGTATTCAAAGTCGCCCTGGCGCTGGCCACTATATTGATGCACCGGAAGAGAAATGTCTCGTTTTACTGGCGAATCTGCTGAAAAAAGACCCACTGCTTTTTCCTCTTCCTGGTATCGACCCGGATTCGCTTGCCCGCTTACAGGATGCCTGTCGCCACGCCCGCGACTGGCCGGCCATTCCTGCGGATTATCTGGCGAGTATTATTCTGGCGGTGTATGCGTTGCGTAACCGGCTGTCACCGGATTTGCCGCATTTTCATAACGATACGCTACAACGTATCACCGATGACGTGGGGTTATGGCTGGGTGCAGACGCCTTCAGTGCGGCAGTACATTTTCTCGACAGTCACCAGCAGCGCGCGGAAACCATCACCACGCACTATATTTCCGGCCTGCTGCGCAGCCTGCCAGAGCTGGCGCCGCTACATGTTATCGATCCCCAACTCATTGAGGATCTTACCGGGCATATCGCCCGCTGTAGCGCTTCGCCGGTCTGGCTGCCGGAAAACCGTCAGGGCAGCATGAATAACCTGAAAGCAGCGTGGCCTGCGGCATTCGATTTAGGGATCCAGTTTATTAATAAATTGCGTGAGGAGCAGGACATTCCGGTGTTTGACAGCGATCTGATCGGACTGTACTTCGCCTGTGCACTGGAGCGCCACCAGCAGGATCGCTACCCGGTGATTCTGCTGGCCGATCAAAACGCGATTGCGACGATCAACAAACAGGCCATTGAGCGCGATGTGATGAGTTGCCGGGTGATCATTGCGCGCACGCCGGGAGAAATACGCGATCTGTGCGCCGACATTGAACCGGCGCTAATCGTTAACAACAGCCACCATTTGCTTGATGAGATCCCGGGAGAGGTGTTGATCGTCAGGAATATTATTACGCCTGCCGCGATCGGCCAGATCAAAGACTTGCTGGCATCGGCATTCATTCGCCAGCGCCCGGAACGTTTTTTCCTGTCGCAGGGTAGCTTTCATTACGCCAATGACAGCGATGAAACCTGGCAAAGCGTGATTGCCCATATTTGCAAGCAACTGACCGACGGCGGTCATCTCACAGTAGACGAAGCATGGCGTATTGAGCAACGTGAACGGGAAGGCGAAAACCTGATCGTGAATCAGCTCGCCATTCCGCACTGCTGGAGTGAACGACAAAGCCATTTCCGCGGCTACTTTATTACTCTTGCCCGGCCACTACTGGTAAATAACGAACCGGTCAGTCACGTGCTGATTGCCTGCGCTTCGGCGAGCGCGCGGCATGAACTGAAGATTTTTAGCTATCTGGCGAGTGTGCTGTATCGCTATCCGCAGACAACAATTTCAGAGCTTAGCGGTTATGATGATTTTCTGGCATTGCTGCGCGGATAAACAAAAAAAGCGCCCGGAGGCGCTCTTTCGACAATAATTGTGATTTTATTTGTTCAGTTCAGCCGTCATGTGAACACGGTTGCCGCTGAAGGCTTCAGTGATGGTGTAAGACGATGCACCCGCAGCCTGAGCCTGGGCGGCGATTTTCGCTTCTGCGCCATCAAGCGTTGAGCTGGTTGCCGTCACGTTCTGTGCAGCAAAAGAACCGAAAGTAGTAGCGAGAGCGATAACTGCGACAAAAGTTTTGATGCTTTTCATGATATAAACCCTTCAATTTCGTTATTGAGATAAGGCGCTGTGCCTTGATGTGATAAATAATAGCGCCGGACTCTATCAACGAAAAGCGGAAGGATTTGCTCTCTTTTTTCAAAAAAATTGAATGAATTTTAGCCTGCAATCAGGCGTTGCGGGTGAGTATAAATCGTTGCCCGACCGGGCTTGCAGAAGCCCACCAGCGTCAGATTGCAGCGCTCTGCCACGTCGACCGCCAGCGTGGTTGCGGCGGAAACTGCAAACAGGATCTCCACCCCACACATGGCCGACTTCTGCACCATTTCATAACTGGCGCGGCTGGACACCAGCGCCGCCCCTTGCGACCAGCGTTCCTCTTCCAGCGCCCGGCGTCCGAGGAGTTTGTCCAGAGCAACATGCCGCCCGACATCTTCATGACCGCCCGCCAGCACGCCCGATGGCATCACCCATGCAGCGGCATGCGTGCAACCGGTATGCCTGCCGATCGGTTGCACATCGTTCAGGCGCTCAAGCGCCAGATCGAGATGACGGAGATCGAAAGTCTGGGTAAATGGCAACGGCGAGATGGGTTTGCCAATCTCGTTCAGTTGCTCCACACCGCAGACGCCGCATCCGGTGCGCCCCGCCAGGGCGCGACGATGCGCTTTCAGCCCCATAAACCGGCGACTGGAGAGTTCAATTTGCACCTCCAGACCATTGCAGGCTTGCACCACATCCATCCCGTAAATTTCACTTCGGTTTTCGATAATCCCTTCGGATAATGAAAAACCGAGAGCAAAAAGCTCCAGATCCTTCGGAGAGGCCATCATCACCACATGGGAAATGCCGTTATACACCAGCGCAACCGGAACCTCTTCAGCTAACTCGTCTGGCTGAGAATGTTGCAAATCCTGCCGCTTCCAGAGGGCGATTTGGCGCATCCCCGTGACATCCGTCACACTATTGACTTGTTTTGGATAGATTTTGTTCACTTTGTATTAACCGTATTGGAACAGGTATACCGACAATGTGGTATTCTGGTGCAATTCCCTCCATAGATGAGGGTATTAACTCCAATTCTGTACCTTTGTGGCGTTATCCGCAAAGGCTAATAACTACACGTGACAATGTCTAAAAGAAACAAGGAGCAAACCATGCAGGTCAGCAGAAGGCAGTTCTTTAAGATCTGCGCTGGCGGTATGGCAGGCACCACGGCGGCGGCGCTGGGATTTGCACCCGGCGCAGCACTGGCGGAAACGCGGCAGTACAAGCTGTTGCGCACCCGCGAAACCCGTAATACCTGTACATACTGTTCCGTGGGCTGTGGGCTGTTAATGTATAGCCTCGGCGACGGTGCTAAAAACGCCAAAGCATCCATCTTCCATATTGAAGGGGACCCGGACCATCCGGTAAGTCGTGGTGCGCTCTGTCCGAAAGGCGCCGGGCTGGTTGATTTTATCCACTCCGAAAGTCGTTTGAAGTATCCGGAATATCGCGCTCCGGGTTCTGATAAATGGCAGCAAATTAGCTGGGAAGATGCTTTCGATCGTATCGCTAAACTGATGAAAGCCGATCGCGATGCCAACTTTATCGCGCAAAACGCGGAAGGCACGACGGTTAACCGTTGGCTCTCCACCGGCATGCTGTGTGCGTCCGCATCCAGTAACGAAACCGGCTATTTAACCCAGAAATTTACCCGCGCGCTCGGTATGCTCGCGGTTGATAACCAGGCGCGTGTCTGACACGGACCAACGGTAGCAAGTCTTGCTCCAACATTTGGTCGCGGTGCGATGACCAACCACTGGGTCGACATGAAGAATGCCAACCTGATCGTGGTGATGGGCGGTAACGCCGCCGAAGCGCACCCGGTAGGGTTCCGCTGGGCGATGGAAGCGAAGATCCACAACGGCGCGAAGCTGATTGTGATCGATCCGCGTTTCACGCGTACGGCATCCGTGGCCGATTTCTATACACCGATTCGTTCCGGTACTGACATTGCTTTCCTGTCAGGCGTGTTGCTGTACCTGATCACCAATAACAAAATTAACCGTGAATACGTCGAAGCTTATACCAACGCCAGCCTCATCGTGCGTGAAGACTATGGCTTTGAAGACGGTCTTTTCACCGGCTATGACGCGGATAAACGCAAGTACGATAAAACCAGCTGGAACTACGAGATGGATGAGAACGGTCACGCGAAACGCGACCTGACCTTAAGCCATCCGCGTTGCGTCTGGAATTTACTCAAAGAGCACGTTTCCCGTTATACGCCAGAAATGGTTGAAACCATCTGCGGTACGCCGAAGGCAGATTTCCTGAAAGTATGCGAATACATCGCAGAAACCAGCGCAAAAGATAAAACCGCGTCGTTCCTCTACGCCCTCGGCTGGACGCAACACTCCATCGGTGCGCAGAACATTCGTACGATGGCGATGGTTCAGTTGCTGCTGGGCAACATGGGGATGGCTGGCGGCGGCGTAAACGCCCTGCGCGGTCACTCCAACATTCAGGGCCTGACCGATCTCGGTCTGCTGTCACAGAGCCTGCCGGGTTATATGACCCTGCCGAGCGAAAAACAGACTGACCTGCAGACGTATCTCGCCGCCAACACGCCGAAACCGCTGCTGGAGGGTCAGGTTAACTACTGGGGCAATTACCCGAAATTCTTCGTCTCGATGATGAAGTCGTTCTTCGGCGACAAAGCGACAGCTGAAAACAACTGGGGCTTTGACTGGCTGCCGAAGTGGGACAAAGGCTACGACGTCCTGCAGTATTTCGACATGATGTATAAAGGCCAGGTTAACGGCTACCTCTGCCAGGGCTTTAACCCGGTGGCCTCGTTCCCGAACAAGAACAAGGTGGTTGCGGCACTGTCGAAACTGAAATTCCTGGTGACGATCGATCCGCTCAATACCGAAACGTCAACGTTCTGGCAGAACCACGGCGAATCGAACGATGTTGATCCGTCGAAAATCCAGACTGAAGTGTTCCGCCTGCCATCCACTTGCTTTGCGGAGGAGAACGGTTCTATCGTCAACTCTGGTCGCTGGCTGCAGTGGCACTGGAAAGGCGCGGACGCACCGGGGATCGCCAAAACTGACGGTGAAATCCTCGCGGGCATCTTCCTGCGTCTGCGCAAGATGTATGCCACCGAAGGCGGTCCGGTGCCTGAGCCGGTACTCAATATGACCTGGAACTATTCCACGCCTGACGAACCATCGTCTGAAGAAGTGGCGATGGAGAGCAACGGTAAAGCACTGGCGGATATCACCGACCCGGCAACCGGCGCGGTAATCGTTAAGAAAGGCCAGCAGTTAAGCTCGTTTGCCCAACTGCGTGACGACGGCACCACATCCAGCGGCTGCTGGATCTTCGCTGGCAGCTGGACGCCGAACGGCAACCAGATGGCCAACCGCGATAACGCCGACCCGTCTGGGCTGGGCAATACGCTCGGCTGGGCGTGGGCGTGGCCGCTCAATCGCCGCATCCTGTACAACCGTGCTTCCGCTGACCCGCAGGGCAACCCGTGGGATCCGAAGCGTCAGTTGCTGAAATGGGACGGCGCGAAATGGGGCGGTGTGGATATTGCGGACTACAGCACCGCGGCGCCAGGCAGTGATGTCGGGCCGTTTATCATGCAACCGGAAGGGATGGGTCGTCTGTTCGCCGTGGATAAAATGGCCGAAGGGCCGTTCCCGGAACATTACGAGCCGTTTGAAACGCCGTTAGGTACCAACCCACTGCATCCGAAGGTTATCTCTAACCCGGCGGCCCGTATCTTTAAAGATGATATGGAAGCGCTGGGCAAAGCAGATCAGTTCCCGTACGTCGGTACAACTTACCGTCTGACCGAGCATTTCCACTACTGGACCAAGCACGCGCTGTTGAACGCCATCGCGCAACCGGAGCAGTTTGTGGAAATTGGCGAGAAACTCGCTAACAAGCTTGGCATCAGCCAGGGCGATACCGTGAAAGTCTCCTCCAACCGCGGCTATATCAAGGCCAAAGCGGTGGTGACCAAGCGCATTCGCACGCTGAAGGCAGACGGGAAAGATATCGATACTATCGGCATTCCGATCCACTGGGGCTATGAAGGTGTGGCGAAAAAAGGCTTTATTGCCAATACGCTGACGCCGTTCGTCGGTGATGCGAACACGCAGACGCCGGAGTTCAAGGCCTTCCTCGTGAACGTGGAAAAGGTGTAACGGAGACGACTTATGGCTTATCAATCGCAAGACATTATTCGTCGTTCCGCGACTAACGGTTTCACCCCCGCGCCACAGGCGCGGGATCACCAGCAGGAAGTGGCGAAGCTCATTGACGTCACGACCTGTATCGGCTGTAAAGCCTGTCAGGTGGCCTGTTCGGAATGGAACGACCTGCGTGATGAAGTGGGACACAACGTCGGGGTGTACGATAACCCCGCCGATTTGACCGCCAAATCCTGGACGGTGATGCGCTTCTCGGAAGTGGAGCAAAACGACAAACTGGAATGGCTCATCCGTAAGGATGGCTGCATGCACTGTGCTGATCCGGGCTGTCTGAAAGCCTGCCCGGCTGAAGGCGCTATCATTCAGTACGCTAACGGCATCGTCGATTTCCAGTCCGAGCAGTGCATTGGTTGTGGCTACTGCATCGCCGGTTGCCCGTTCGATGTGCCGCGCCTCAACCCGGAAGACAATCGCGTCTATAAATGTACGCTGTGCGTCGACCGTGTGGTGGTGGGCCAGGAACCGGCCTGCGTGAAAACCTGCCCGACGGGTGCTATCCACTTTGGCTCGAAGGAAGAGATGAAAACCCTCGCCAGCGAGCGTGTGAGCGAGCTGAAAACCCGTGGTTATGACAACGCGGGCCTGTACGATCCGGCGGGTGTTGGTGGTACGCACGTCATGTACGTCCTCCATCACGCTGACAAGCCGAATCTGTACCACGGCCTGCCGGAAAACCCGGCGATCAGCGAAACCGTGAAGTTCTGGAAAGGAGTCTGGAAACCGCTGGCCGCTATCGGCTTTGCGGCCACCTTCGCCGCCAGCATCTTCCACTATGTCGGGGTCGGTCCGAACCGTGCGGAAGAGGAAGATGATAACCTCCACGAAGAGAAAGACGAGGTGCGCAAATGAAAAGACGTGACACCATCGTGCGCTACACGGCGCCGGAGCGTATCAACCACTGGATAACCGCTTTCTGCTTCGTTCTGGCGGCGGTAAGCGGGCTGGGCTTTTTCTTCCCGTCCTTTAACTGGTTGATGCACATTCTCGGTACGCCGCAGCTGGCGCGTATTCTGCATCCGTTCGTTGGCGTGGTGATGTTTGCTTCATTCATCATCATGTTCTTCCGTTACTGGCATCACAACCTGATCAATCGTGACGATATCTTCTGGGCGAAGAATATTCGCAAGATCGTCGTCAACGATGAAGTGGGCGATACCGGACGGTACAACTTCGGTCAGAAATGTGTTTTCTGGGCGGCGATTATCCTGCTGGTGCTGTTACTGGTCAGCGGTGTGATTATCTGGCGTCCGTACTTTGCGCCAGCGTTCTCCATTCCTGTGATCCGATTTGGGTTAATGCTGCATTCATTTGCGGCCGTAGCGCTGATTGTGGTTATCATGGTGCATATCTACGCCGCTCTGTGGGTGAAAGGCACCATTACTGCGATGGTTGAAGGCTGGGTCACCAAAGCGTGGGCAAGAAAACATCACCCCCGCTGGTACCGTGAGGTGCGTGAAAAACAGGATAAAACTATCCCGTAAATTACGTCCCTGAAGTGCATGGCGTGGCGCCGGAGACCGTTGTGTCCGGCGCCATTTTCGTTTCTGGAACACGCTGTTTTGACAATTTTTTGACAACTTTATACAGATAACAGACCAACCGGGCTTCTGAACGCATAAGAATGGATTCGATTCTTTTGACAAGGAGACGTATCGTGAATCTCAAACACCTCTTCACCTTCCTGGCGCTCAGTCTGCAGGTCATGACGACGGGCGCAGGCGCGCAGGAACCCGTCCAGAAAGTGGCGATCAAATCAGAACTGGCCTCTCCCGTAGTGCTGGAAAACTCGCAAGACAAAAACTACCTGAAAGTGTCGCTGGTGGGTTTTCCGCTGAACGCCGGCAAACGCAGCCCTATTAATCTCGCGCTGGTCATTGACCGTTCCGGCTCTATGAGCGGCGATCGTATCGAACAAGCCAAAGAAGCGGCCGTGATGGCGGTGAATACCCTCAGCAGTCAGGACACGCTGTCAGTGGTGATTTATGACGATGTGGTGGATGTCATTGTGCCACCAGCCAAAGTGAGCAATAAAGCAGCACTGATTAGCCAGATCCGCGAACGCGTCACCGCGCGGGGTGGTACCGCATTGTTTGCAGGCGTCAGTCGTGGCATTAAAGAAGCCAGTAAATACCTGAAAAAAGATCAGGTTAACCGCATTATTCTGCTCTCCGACGGGCAGGCGAACGTTGGTCCGTCAACCACCGGTGAGCTGGCAGAACTGGGAAAAATCGCCGCCAGCAAAGGGATTGCTATCACGACGATGGGCATTGGCGATGGCTACAATGAAGATCTGATGGCGGCGATTGCCCAGTACAGCGACGGTAACCATGTTTTCGTACAGAACACGAGCGATCTGGAAAAGGCCTTCGCCCATGAATTCGGCGATGTGATGTCCGTTGTTGCGCAGGATGTGGTCGTCGAAATCAGGATGGCCGATAACGTCAAACCGCTGCGCCTGCTGGGTCGCGAAGGCGAAATTCGCGGCGATACCGTCACCGTGAAACTGAATCAGCTGTACGCAAATCAGGAAAAATACGTGATGCTGGAGGTACTTCCGGCAAAAGGCAGCGCGGCACAGAGCAAGCCGCTGGCCGACGTGAACGTCAGCTATAGCAACCTGGTCACGAAACAGAAAGATCGCTGGGACGAAAAACTGGCGATGCGCTATACCGCCTCGGCCAGTGAAGTCCAGAAAGAACAGGTCGATGAGGTGATTGTGGATTCCGCGATTCAGAAATCGGCGATTGAGAATGAGCGGGCGCTGGAGCTTATCGACGAAGGCAAAATGGATGAGGCGAAAGCGGTCTTGCGTCAGAGTTCCGATGAACTGAATTCCCTGCCCGTCAGCGCACCCGCCGCGAGGATGAAAGCGCAAGCCAGCGCGCAGGAAAACCTCGAAGTACTGGGAAAAATGGAAACCGAAAGCAAAGAAGTGTCTCGTAAGTCGCTGAAAGAGCAGAATTACAACACCAAAAACCAGAAGTCGAAATCGAACTGATCCACAAGGAGTGCCGGATGCTCAGAAACAAGCTGGTATATCTCATCGCTACCGTGATGTTTTTTATTCTGCTTGCTTATCTGGGCATCCGTACGCTGGAGCATGAGGTGCTGTTACGCCATTACCAGACGCAGACCCTTGCTGAAGCGGAGACCGCCCGCGTCGCCGCAGGCATTGAAAATCTCCTGCAACAAAAAGCCTCGCGCCTGCATGCCATCAGCGATTTTATCGATCCTGACGATGCCACGGCCCTTACCGCGCTCAATGATCAGGACAGGGACATTAATGCCGTGTTTACCCTGCGCAAAAACCAACTGCTCTACCCGGATGAACGTCAGCCGTTAAGCAACGAAGAGCGGGAGTGGGTGCGGCAACTGACACCACTGGTTAACGATCCCAGCCTGCTGACCAGCCATATCCCCCATGCGGAGCAGGAAACACCGCAGGCCGGCTGGTTTATCACTCATGAAACCCAGGAGCCGCTGCTGCTCTACTGGCGACAGAAGGGCAATCTGGTCATCGGCTTTCGCCTCTCCTATGTGCAACTGATGATGGACATCGTCAATAGTATTCAGGTCAGCGAGGCACAAGACGACCCGGTTGTGCGCGTAACCGAGAACGGTCGCCAGCTTTATCAGAACAAAGCGGCGCAACTGCAGCAGTTAACAGAACTGGATACCCGCACGCTGGAATACCCGCTGACCACGTGGCAAATCAGCGTTTATGGGGTGAAGGCGCCGCTTTACCACGTCTGGCTGTGGGGCAGTGCATTAATTATTTTGTTACTGGCGGTGGTGGCCCTGCTGGGCTATTCCCTGTGGCGGGAATATACCCGCTCCGCCCGCCAGGCGCGCCAGCAGGTGGATTTTGTCAGCCAGGTGTCGCATGAGCTGAAAACCCCCCTGACCAACATCACGCTGTATGCCGAACTGTTGCGAGAAGGGTTGGACGATGAGCAAACGCACGAGCAACGCTATCTGGATGTCATCACCCAGGAAGGGCAGCGCTTATCACGGCTTATCCAGAACATCCTGACCTTTACGCGAGCACCCAAAACACATTTGCAGACGGTAGATATCCCCCGCCTGATGGCAGAGATCACCCATATCTTTACTCCGGCCTTCCACGCCAGGGGAATGGTAATTGAAATGACCTGTCCGCCAGATATCACACTGCATACCGATCGCGACGCCATTACGCAAATTGTCAGTAACTTCCTGAGCAATGCCGAAAAATATGCCGCGCTGGGCAAGCGAGTGGATATTAACGTGCAGACATTAACGGACCGCGTCGAAATCGCCGTTCGTGATTATGGGCCGGGTATCGCGGAAAAAGAGATGAAGATGATTTTCCGCCCGTTCTACCGGGTAAAATCGTCAATTACCGAAGGGGTTTCTGGCACCGGCATCGGACTGACCATCGCCTCACAACTGGCGCAACGCCTGCATGGGGAGATACGCGTCACGCAGGAAAACCCCGGTGTCCGTTTTACGCTGACCTTACCGCAAGGATGACATAATGAAGATATTAATTGCGGAAGATGATACTAACATTCGCCAGGGCCTGGTGGATGCGCTGTCGCGCGAAGGCTATACCCTTGTTGCCGCGCCTGACGGGCGAGCGGCGCTGGAGAGTTATCATCGCGACAAGCCGGATTTTGTCCTGCTGGATATCATGATGCCCGAAATGGACGGTTATTCGGTCTGCCGGGAAATACGCCGCCACGACGAACACATTCCGATTGTATTTCTCTCCGCCAAAGATGAAGAGATCGACCGCGTTGTGGGGCTGGAACTGGGCGCGGATGATTACATCAGCAAACCGTTTGGTATTCATGAGTTGCGGGCGCGAATTAAAACCATTGCCCGGCGATGCCTGAGTCATAACGCCAGCCAGCCCAACATTAGCTTTCCTTTCGGCGATTTAACCGTTTACCCCAACGAACTTTGTGCGTGGCGTGGCGAGCAAAAACTGGAACTGACGCTGCGGGAAGTGCATATCCTGAGCTGTCTGCAACGGCATAAAAATCAGGTGGTAACGCGCGACATGTTATTTGACGCCGCCTGGGGCTACGATTACTTGCCTAACAGTCGCACACTCGATCAGCATATTTCCCGGTTACGTAAAGTGATAGAAGTGGATGCTAATCACCCCCAGCTAATCCGAACGGTGCATGGTCTGGGATACCGTTATCAGGTATCGTGAGCACGCATTGAGATGCATTGGGTATCTCCTGCAGACCGATTGCGGTTATCATTATGACATTCACCTGGCCAGGCCTGCGATCCCTGGCTTGCCAAATCACCAGGCGGATTTTGTCAATTCGCCGAAACCAGGAAGTGACTGAATGAGCATTCGCATCATCCCGCAAGATGAGCTGGAGAAGAGCGAGAAACGCGCAGCGGAAGCAATTCCGCCCTTATTATTCCCCAGACTGAAAAATCTTTATAACCGTCGTGCCGAGCGTCTGCGCGAGCTGGCGGAAAATAACCCGTTGGGCGATTTCCTGCGCTTTGCGGCACTCATCGCTCACGCCCAGGAAGTGGTACTTTACGATCATCCGCTGCAAATGGATTTAACCGCGCGAATCAAAGAAGCCGCTGCTCAGGGCAAACCACCGCTGGATATTCATGTTCTGCCCCGTGACAAACACTGGCATACGCTGCTGCACTCGATGATTGCCGAGCTGAAGCCCGAGATGAGCGGTCAGGCGCTGGCGGTGATTGAAAACCTCGAAAAAGCCTCTGAACAAGAGCTGGAGCAGATGGCGAGCGCGTTGTTTGCCTCTGACTTTGCGTCAGTCAGCAGCGATAAAGCCCCGTTCATCTGGGCCGCGCTGTCACTCTACTGGGCGCAAATGGCCAGTCTTATTCCCGGCAAAGCGCGCGCAGAGTATGGCGAAGCACGCCAGTATTGCCCGGTCTGCGGTTCGATGCCGGTTTCCAGCATGGTGCAAATTGGGACGACGCAAGGTCTGCGCTACCTGCACTGCAACCTGTGTGAAACCGAGTGGCATGTGGTACGCGTGAAATGCAGCAACTGTGAACAGAGCCGTGAATTGCATTACTGGTCACTGGATAACGAGCAGGCGGCGGTAAAAGCGGAAAGCTGCGGCGACTGCGGGACGTACCTGAAGATCCTGTATCAGGAAAAAGACCCGAATGTCGAAGCGGTCGCGGACGATCTCGCCTCGCTGGTGCTGGACGCACGTATGGAGCAGGAAGGCTTTGCCCGCAGCTCCATCAATCCGTTCCTGTTCCCGGGAGAAGGGGAATAATCGCCATTGTGTTTGCCGGGCGGCGCAGCGTTGCCCGGCTAAAGCTGATAAGGCGTCACAACGCCTGCGTTCTGCATAATAAAATGTGCTTCTGCGAGGCGCTTTTCAGAATCCCGCCAGTCACTCCTCTTCGTTACCGCCCTCTTCCAGCGGCCCAAAGGGTTTAGCGGGCAGCACGATGTAAATCCCTTCAAAGACAGCACCGAGTTTGTCGTCTCCGTACATCTCCACCTGCAACTGAACGCGCGCTTTGCGACCACGTGCCAGACGGTCGAGATCACCGCTCAGGGAGCCGAGATCGGCAATCGACATCGGGCGACCGCTGATCGGCTGGCTGTAACGGATATGTGCATCGGCCAGAATGATGGTGCCGCCGAGGTGGCGCTCGCGCAGCATCAGCCAGATGAGCCCCCAGCCCGTCAGCGTGGCGAGAGAGAACAGACTACCGGCAAAGAGCGTGTGGTGCGGATTCTGATTGCCGGTTTCCGGCATGGTGGTGATAAATTTCTGCCCGGTGTACTGTTGAATGCGCACCCCCATTTTCTCGCTGAGCGGAATGTGTTGATACCACGCCTGCTGCAACTGCCCGCACCAGTCGCCGCGATGCAAAATGTCATCCAGCGTGGCGACGGGTTTAATCATTAAAAAGTGGCGAACTGGTGTGGTTTGCGGCGTCGTGATCTCTCCCTGATTAACAAAACCGAGCTTGGCGAAAAACGGAACCGCATCTTCCCTTGCGCTACAGGTCACGCGCTTCACCCCTTCCTGACGGGCAACCGATTCCAGCGTCATCGCCATCAGCGTGCCCAGGCCTTTATCCTGTACGGAAGGATGCACAGCCATAAAACGGATCGATGCTTCGTTATCCGCGTTAATGTAGACGCGCCCGACAGCGACCAGTTTTCCATCTTCATCAACAACCATCTGGTGATGCGCCATCGCATCCCAGGCGTCTCGTTCTGAGCCTTTAGGTTGATGCAACGGCTTACGCAGCATTTCCCAGCGGAACTGGTAGTAGCTTTCTAATTCTTCTTCTGTTTGCGGTACACGAAGGTGATACATAGCGGCACTCTCTTTAGCGGCCCGCGACCAGCCAGCAAGCTGGCTCATATCTGCAACCAGAACGTCACGGGACCATCGTTGACCAGCGAAACCTGCATATCCGCAGCGAATCGCCCGGTTTGCGTATTCATTTCCTGCTGGCGACAGCGCGCCACAAAATACTCATACAGGGCTTCTGCACGCTCCGGCGAAGCGCCTTTTGAAAAGCCCGGACGCATCCCGCGTTCTGTATCGGCAGCCAGCGTAAACTGAGATACAACCAGCACGCTGCCCCCCGCCTGTTGTACGTTTAAATTCATTTTACCGTCCGCATCGCTGAAAATGCGGTATCCCAGGACGCGCTCACATAAGCGGTTCGCTTTCTGCTCATCGTCCTCTTTTTCGACACCGAGCAGTACCAAAAGTCCTGGGCCGATTTCACCCGTCACTTCATCCTCCACGGTGACGCTGGCACGGGTTACGCGTTGAATTAATGCGATCATGGTTCTTCTGCTTCTTGTTGTTCTGCGGCTAATTTAAGTTTGCGGTACTCACCGAGAGTGACAGTAATTTCTGCACCAAGCAAGACGATACACCACGTCCAGTACACCCAGACAAAGAGGATCGGCACAACGGCAAGCACGCCATAAATCAGCTGATATGAGGGAAACATCGTGATGTAGAGGGCAAACCCTTTCTTTCCCAGCTCAAACAGGAGCGCCGCGACAAACGCTCCTACAATCGCATCACGATTGGGGACGCGCGTAGTCGGAACGACACTGTAGAGCAGCCAGAAAGCCAGCCACGAAAGAATTAACGGGAAAATCCGCAGGACATCATCAATCACGCTGTTGAAATCGCTGGCCCAGCGCAGTGACAGTAAATAGGAGCTGATGGCAAGACTGGCACCAGCCAGCAGCGGGCCGAGCGTTAATATCATCCAGTAAATGGCGAACGAATAGACGCGAGGGCGCACGCGCGTGCTGCGCCAGATGACATTAAGGGCGCTATCAATGGAATACATCAACAACAGAGAAGTGACGATCAAACCACAGGCGCCGACTGCCGTCATTTTACTGGAGTTCGCGACAAACTGTTCGATATAGCGCTGGATGACATCCCCTGTCGTCGGCAGGAAATTGGCAAAAATGAAATGCCGCAACTGTATGCTGACGTCTGAGAACATAGGAAACGCTGCGAACAATGCGAAAACCACCGCGACGAGCGGTACCAGCGAAAGCAAAGAGACATAAGCGAGGTTCCCCGCCAGTGTCGTCATGTTATCTTCATCAATACGATGCCAGAGCAGCCTGAGCCATGCGGTCAGCGGCCCCATTCGTGCTTTGGCTTTTTGATGAACGGTTTTTAGCATAGCTGTTTCGCAAAGTAGTGCGGAATGGTCTCTTTGTCAGTCACCAGGATGGTTGTGATACCAAGCTGATCAGCCCCTTCTATATTATCGGCATTGTCATCAAAAAAGACCGCATCGGCAGCCGCATAACCCTCCAGTTCCAGGACTTTTTGATAGATCCGCGCTTCGGGCTTGCGCATTCCCATTTCCTGGGAGAGATAAATGTGGTCTGCCGCCTGGCGAACTTCCGGATATTCATCCGGCCAGAACGTGGTATGTAGCCGGTTGGTGTTGGACAGCACCACCACACGGTGCCCCTGCTCGCGCAGCTTATGCATAATCTCTATCACTTCTGGTCGTAACGCGACAAAGATCGCCTGCCAGCCATGGGAAAACTGTTCATAGCTGAGCGGCAAGTCCATCTCGAGACATAATTTCTCAGCAAATACCTCATCACTGATTTCACCGCGTTCATGCTGGTGAAATGCCTCACCCATCGTAAATTTCTGTTTGATCGTTGCCAGCGGAACACGCGTGAAATCGCTCCATGCCCCCATAACCCGGTTGAAGTCGATATTGACAATCACGTTTCCTAAATCAAAGATATAGAGCATTTTTGTCCCCTTTCACGCCGTCGAAGATTAACTGTAGCGGGAAAGAGAGGGTTTGACTACGCACCACCCGGTCCTGAGAAAAATTTTACTTACCAGCAATAAACGCTCAGGCAGCCCCGTCCAGATTTTACCGGTAACAAGGTTCTGATGGGTGAATAAACGTGAATCTTGCGGGAATTCTCGCAATACGTATCTGTTTAGTAAAATTGATGGGTTACCCCATCTGCCTGCCTCGTTTCAGCGCATAAAAATGATGCAACGCTTTTCCTTTATTTCCATAATTATGTGAAAAAAAAGTACACCTCAGCGCGAAATAAACATTGTTGTTACATGATAATTCATATGAGCATTTAAGATCACTGTTTATATCACCCATTAATTTCGATTTAAGAAATTAAATAAACTCCTTTTAATACAATAAGTTATATGTGAAATAGCACATTTAAAATTTATTTCATGTTTAATAATAAGAATTCATTACAGCTTTTTATTTTTTAAATTTATATTGATTGCCGACACGAAGCAGGCCAACACCAGAACATGACGTATGTCTCAGTCCTGTCGCTGCTTCCGGCAATATTTTTAGCAATAAGTGCTATTGCCCAACCCCATCAAAATTGGGCAATTGTGTATAAAATTCCTGGACGAGAGGTAAAAAATCCGCCATTAAAGACAGGTAATAACCTATTAAAACATAGTATACCGCTTCGCATTTAAGAAGTGGCATAAGAATTTATTTCGTTAGTGATTACAATCCGTAATTAACCATCGTGCGAATAAAATGTTTCCGCATTGACACATTTATTTGCCAATGAAATATTTGAAATCTAAGAAACGACAGGAGTCGCTTTGAATGATGAAAAAGTCGAATCAAACTGTTCGCTGTATTAGTTGTGAATTGTCCTGTCAATTATATCCCGATAATACAGTTCGATCACATTATTGCAGCAATGCAACATTTTCTATTTGGCCAGAGGGCAATAACTTCCTGAAGTCGGGAGTTATTGGTAAATTATTACTTGAGAATCAAAATCATTTATCCAGTGGTTTTGTTTTTGTCGATTTTTCGTTTCCCAATCTACGCTATTTTGCCGATCAGGAGTGGGTCGACCATCTGGCAGAGACAGGGATGCACATTGTTATTATTGCTGATAAAAGTCTGATGCCGCTTGCGAACTACTGGCTGACGAAGAGTAATAAAATTCAGGGGATAATCTATGCTGATGATGATGAGTTCATCCAACAGCAAAAGATTCGTCGCCTGTTTACCGGACGACTTGCTAACACCAAGCGTGGGCGTACGCTCAACTTTGCTGAGTTTACGTTGCTCAAACGCTTTATGTCTGGCGCAAGCATCCAGCAGATCATCAGGATTGATAATATCGATGTGAAGAAAGTGTATGTCCATAAACTTCGTCTCGAACAGAAGCTGGGGCACAGCATCCATAAAATCATCTCTCATGTCCTGTAGGGGGCCTGTATCACATACTCCCCTTCAGTGCCCGGATAGCGCCTGAGTAATCCTTTACTCAGGCGCTATCCCTCTGAGGCTTTTAGCAAATAGTGCTATGTTAAGCTTTATTTACTATTCAGAATTCATAGAAGATATTCCTGAATATGGAAATAAATTCTTATTCATTTTTAAAGGAGAGTAGATAAAACATAAGTATATTCCCACTACGAAGAGAAATAATAAGAATTTATATCAGTGCAAACATTTAGCTTTGCTGCTCTTGTGCGAAACATTTATTAAGCATATTGACACATTCAGTAACCAATGAAATATTGCACTTAAGAAACTAAGTAAATCACTTATGATGATTTACATCAGTTTTTTATAAAGACAGTACGATAAGGATTAATTATATTCCGCCAGGGATGTAGCAACAACCACGGCAGGTTATTAATCCTCTGATTTTTATTAGCATTTTAAAATCCTCCTACGTGATCCGTCGCTATCACGCAGGTAAGTATTTACTTAATAAACCAGGACACCAAATTCAACGAGCAACGTTTACCTGATTCGATTACCGCTAATTAAGCAACTGGAATACCACATCTTTTCGACGTGGTAAAACCCTACATTGGAAGGCTAGAGGTAATTATGCCGTATCCTAAGAAATATTCTCGAATTGCTGTTGCAGTCTCAACAGCGCTTGCGTCTATGGTTTTTTCTGCGCAGGCGTCATATATAGATTTTGACAGTTTACCGGCCACCGGGCTGGTAACCGATTTACCCGCTGAGATTCAGGCTCTGATCCCAGCGGGCGCAAATTCGTCGTTTGCAAAAAACACATCAACTCCTAACTATGTCTATAAATGGGACACGGGGCCAATTACGGTTTATGGCGATGGTCTGACGCTGAATGGCCCGGGGATGGAAGCTTTTGAACACACCGTCATGGTACTTCAGAACTCTTCATCGGGAAGTCCAGGCGTGATTTTTGGTGATGATCTGACCATCAAAACCCAGTCCAAAAACCCTGCAAACAACGGTACAGACGTTGATGGTATCCGTACGCATGGTGCAAACACACCAAACAATCCGGTATTTATTATTACCGGTGATCGGACTCAGATTTTTGTGGATGGTCAATCCGGCGACGGTATCAACGCAGGTTATAACTCACTGAGCCAGGGCTGGATTGGATCAGCAAATATTTATGTCGGCAATGATTTATATATAAAAACGACAGGTTTTCAGGGGCGAGGTATCACTGCGAACGCAATGAGAGATGCCAGCCAGGCAAAAAACCAGATCGTCGTCGGTGATCGTGCACACATTGTCACCACAGGAGGTAGTGCTGAAGGTATTCGAACAGGGCAGAGCGGCTCTTCTGTTCTCCTGGGCGACACTGCAATTATTGAAACGACGGGGGATTCCTCACACGCACTTTATGCGGCATCATCTTCAAAGATCAACCTTGGAAACGATGCAAAAATCACGACCATAGGTTCGAGTGCGTCTGCGGTTTACTCAGCCAGCTCGTCTATTGTTTCTCTCGGAGACAACGCGACATTATCCGTTGACGGTGCCAGCTCACACGGGGTTTATGCTTACACAGCAACGGCGAATATCGGGAACAACGCAAATATCACTGTGAATAGCACGACGAAAGCAAGCGGCTTTGCCACCAAATCCCCGTCAGGGTTATATGCCATTTCCCGCGGCAAGATTAACCTGGCCGGCGGCGCAGCGATCACCATGGCAGGCACCAATAGCGATCAAGTCTACGCTATGAACGCAGAAACCGGTGGGGTGATTGATGCCTCAACCGGGGGCCGCTTCACCATCGACGGCGACCTTTTAGCCAATGGCGGTGTTGCTGCCAGCGGTACAACCCCTGCACAGGACAGTACCATTACACTGAATATGATGGACGGCTCTCTGTGGAACGGGGCTTCCTATATTGCCACTACCACAGCCGGGACCGGGGTGATTGATCTCTCTATGACCAACGCCACCTGGAACATGACGGACAGCTCCACCGTGACCAACCTGACGCTCAACGACGGCAGTACGGTGAACTTCCAGCATGCAGAGGATAGTACGACCTGGCAGACACTGACGGTTAATAAGGACTTTGTCGGTAACGGCGGTACAGTTCGCTTTAATACGGTGCTGTTTGACGACTCGTCGAATACTGACCTGATGCACGTACTGGGCAACACCTCCGGTAATGCAAAAGTCGCTGTGGAAAACATCGGCGGTACCGGCTCGCAAACCGTTGAAGGGATCAAGATTATACAGGTTGATGGTTCCTCTGACGGCGTATTCGCCAAAGCGGGTCGTATCGTTGCCGGTGCTTATGACTATGATGTGGTGAAAAAAGGCAATGATTGGTTCCTGACCAGTGCGCTGACGCCAGATGATCCGATTCCACCGGAGCCACCGGTACCGCCAGAGCCACCGGTACCACCTGAACCACCGGTACCACCTGAACCACCAGTACCACCAGTACCACCAGTACCGCCAGTACCACCTGCACCACCAGTGGAGCCGGAAGGTCCGCGTCAGGTTCGTCCGGAAGGGGGCAGCTATCTGGCCAACAACTACGCGGCGAATACGCTGTTTATGACCCGACTGCATGATCGCCTGGGTGAAACCCAGTATACCGATGTGCTGACTGGCGAAGAAAAAGTCACCAGCATGTGGATGCGTAACGTTGGTAACCATAACCGCTTTAAAGACAGCAGCGGCACATTAACCACCCGAAGCAACAGCTATGTCCTGCAGATTGGGGGCGACCTGGCGCAGTGGAGTACCAACGGTCTCGACCGCTGGCATCTGGGGGCAATGGCAGGCTACGCGAACAGCTCTAACCACACGAAGTCGAAACTGAATGGTTACGCTTCACGTGGTGAAGTGTCAGGTTATAGCGTCGGGCTGTACGGCACCTGGTATGCCAACGAAGCAGATAAAACCGGCGCCTATGTGGATACCTGGGCACTGTACAACTGGTTTAATAACAAAGTCACCGGTCAGGACAGACCGACCGAAGAGTATGACTCCAGTGGTCTGAGTGCCTCTGTTGAAGCCGGTTACAGCTTCCGGGTTGGTGAAAGCGAAAACTTCAGCTACTGGATCCAACCGAAAGCACAGTTGGTATGGATGGACGTGCAGGCTGACGATCATCGTGAGAAAAACGGTACCCGCATTAAGGACGAAACCGACGGCAATCTGATGACACGTCTGGGAGTCAGAGCACAGATGAACAGCAAGCAGCCGGAAGGCGTTGAAAATGCACGTGGCTTCCAGCCGTTCATTGAAGCGAACTGGATCCACAACACGCAGGATCAAAGCGTGCGGATGGACGATGTCAGCGTCGATATGCGTGGTGCGAAAAACATCGGTGAGCTGAAAATCGGTGTGGAAGGTCAGATTACACCGCGTCTGACGATGTGGGGCAACGTTGCTCAACAGGTCGGTGAGAAGAGCTACAGCAATACCCAGGGCATGTTGGGCATTAAATACAGCTTCTGATAATCGCGATACCGCTAAAAGAAAACCCCAGGTCACATTGGCCTGGGGTTTTTTATTTGAGCGCGTTTTAATTACTCTTCTTTCGCGCCACGGTTAGCACGGCGACGATCGTTTTCCGTCAGATGACGCTTACGAATACGGATAGACGTCGGGGTGACTTCGACCAGTTCGTCATCATCAATGAACTCCAGCGCCTGTTCGAGCGTCATTTTAACCGGCGGAACCAGCACGGTGGCTTCATCCGTCCCTGACGCACGCATGTTGGTCAGTTTCTTACCGGTCAGGCAGTTAACTGTCAGGTCGTTAGAACGGCTGTGAATACCGATGATCTGGCCTTCATACACTTCGGCACCATGGCCAAGGAACAGCTTACCGCGATCCTGCAGACCGAACAGCGCAAACGCAACCGCTTTACCCTGACCGTTGGAGATCAGCACGCCGTTCTGACGCTGGCCAACATCGCCCGCACGAATATCATCGTAGTGGCTGAAGGTGGAGTACAGCAGACCGGTACCAGAAGTCATAGTCATGAATTCAGAGCGGAAGCCGATCAGGCCACGGCTTGGGATCACGTAGTCGAGACGTACGCGGCCTTTGCCATCCGGATTCATGTTTTTAAGATCGCCTTTACGCTCGCCGAGCGCCTGCATCACAGAACCCTGATGCTGCTCTTCCACGTCCAGCGTGACGTTTTCGAACGGTTCCTGACGACGGCCATCAATTTCGCGGAAGATAACTTTCGGACGGGAAACCGCCAGTTCGAATCCTTCACGACGCATGTTTTCAATCAGAACAGACAGGTGCAGTTCACCACGGCCAGAAACACGGAACGCATCGGCGTCTTCGGTTTCTTCAACGCGCAGCGCCACGTTGTGCACCAGTTCTTTGTTCAGACGGTCCAGAATCTGACGGGACGTGACGTATTTACCTTCTTTACCGCAGAACGGCGAGGTGTTTACGCAGAAGAACATAGAAACGGTTGGCTCATCAACGGACAGCGCCGGCAGTGCTTCAACCGCCTGTGTGTCGCAGATGGTGTCAGAGATGTTCAGTTCGCCAAGACCGGTGATCGCGATGATATCGCCCGCTTCCGCAACGTCGGTTTCGATACGTTCCAGGCCCAGATGGCCCAGTACTTTACCGACTTTACCGTTACGAGTTTTGCCTTCGCTATCAATGATGGTGACCTGCTGGTTCGGCTTCACTTTACCGCGCTTAATACGACCGATGCCGATAACACCCACATAATTGTTGTAATCAAGCTGGGAGATCTGCATCTGGAACGGACCGTCAAGGTCAACGTTCGGCGACGGTACGTGATCGACAATCGCCTGATACAGTGGGGTCATGTCTTCAGCCATGTCTTCGTGATCCAGACCGGCAATACCGTTCAGCGCAGAGGCGTAAACGATAGGGAAGTCCAGCTGCTCGTCGGTGGCGTCGAGGTTGACGAACAGGTCAAACACCTGATCCACAACCCAGTCAGGACGCGCGCCAGGACGGTCAACTTTGTTAATAACAACGATAGGCTTCAGGCCATGGGCAAAGGCTTTTTTGGTCACGAAGCGCGTTTGCGGCATCGGGCCGTCAAAAGCGTCAACCACCAGCAGCACAGAGTCAACCATGGACATTACACGCTCAACCTCACCTCCGAAGTCGGCGTGCCCAGGAGTATCAACGATGTTGATACGGTAATCATTCCATTTGATTGCAGTGTTTTTCGCGAGGATGGTAATCCCACGCTCTTTCTCCAAATCGTTGGAGTCCATCACACGCTCTTGTGTCTCAGCACGTTCGTCGAACGTACCAGATTGCTGCAGCAGCTTGTCAACCAGGGTCGTTTTACCATGGTCAACGTGCGCAATGATGGCGATGTTACGCAGATTTTCGATCACAACTTTGCCTCAGGCATTAGAAATAGCGCGTTATTGTACACGTATTAATCGAAGGACTAAACAGGATCACAAACATCCTCCGCAAACAAGTATTACAGAGTTGCTTTGTGATCGCTTTCACGGTGTAGGAAAAGGGCTTTAAAACGTAAATTGCACCAATATGGTGCTTAATGTTCACATTGAAGCACTATACTGGTGCAATCCAACTGCCATGGTGCAACCCTTTTGCACTATGGTGCGCATGATACAGCCTTTTGGGGGGTATTTAAAAGTTGGCACAGTTTTCGCTTTGATATTTTTACGGCAACAACGCCATTTAGACGCAGTGTTATGTAGTTCGTTACCACGACGACAATGACCAATCCGGGAGAGTTTAAGTATGTCCGCTGAACATGTATTGACGATGCTGAATGAGCATGAAGTGAAGTTTGTCGATCTGCGCTTCACCGATACCAAAGGTAAAGAACAGCACGTCACCATTCCGGCTCATCAGGTAAATGCTGAATTCTTCGAAGAAGGCAAAATGTTTGATGGCTCCTCGATTGGCGGCTGGAAAGGCATTAACGAATCAGACATGGTGCTGATGCCTGACCACACCACTGCTGTCATTGACCCGTTCTACGAAGAACCGACACTGATCATCCGTTGCGATATACTCGAACCTGGCACACTGCAGGGTTACGATCGCGACCCGCGTTCCATCGCCAAGCGCGCTGAAGAGTACCTGCGCTCCACGGGCATCGCTGACACCGTCCTGTTCGGGCCAGAGCCAGAATTCTTCCTGTTTGACGACGTTCGCTTCGGCAGCTCCATCTCCGGTTCTCATGTGTCTATCGATGACATCGAAGGTGCCTGGAACTCCTCCACCAAATATGAAGGTGGTAACAAAGGTCACCGTCCTGGCGTGAAAGGCGGTTACTTCCCGGTTCCGCCGGTAGACTCTTCACAGGACATCCGTTCCACCATGTGTATGGTGATGGAAGAGATGGGCCTGGTCGTTGAAGCACACCACCACGAAGTGGCGACCGCAGGTCAGAACGAAGTGGCGACCCGCTTCAACACCATGACCAAAAAAGCGGACGAAATTCAGATCTACAAATACGTTGTGCACAACGTCGCACACCGTTTCGGCAAAACCGCGACCTTCATGCCAAAACCGATGTTTGGCGATAACGGCTCCGGTATGCACTGCCACATGTCACTGGCCAAAAATGGCACCAACCTGTTCTCTGGCGACAAATACGCAGGCCTGTCTGAAACCGCGCTGTACTACATCGGCGGTGTGATCAAACACGCGAAAGCGATTAACGCCCTGTCTAACCCGACCACCAACTCTTATAAGCGTCTGGTCCCGGGTTATGAAGCACCCGTTATGCTGGCTTATTCCGCACGTAACCGTTCCGCATCCATCCGTATTCCGGTGGTTGCCAGCCCGAAAGCGCGTCGTATCGAAGTGCGTTTCCCGGATCCAGCAGCGAACCCGTACCTGTGCTTCGCAGCACTGCTGATGGCAGGCCTTGACGGTATCAAGAACAAAATCCATCCGGGCGAAGCCATGGATAAAAACCTGTATGACCTGCCGCCGGAAGAAGCGAAAGAGATCCCACAGGTTGCTGGCTCGCTGGAAGAAGCATTGAACGAACTGAACGCAGACCGTGAGTTCCTGACAGCAGGCGGCGTGTTCACCGATGAAGCAATCGATGCCTACATTGCGCTGCGTCTGGAAGAGAACGACCGCGTTCGCATGACACCGCACCCGGTTGAGTTTGAGCTGTATTACAGCGTTTAACAGTACCATTTATTAGTAAATACTCAGTGGATTTGTTGTCGTAGCAAGGCGGCAACCGAAGGAATCCCGATGAGCTTAGTCCACTAAGTGATTCGGGTGACTGAGGGCAGCCAACACAGCTACGGCGAGAAAGACACAGAGGATTTTTAGTTGCCGTGGAAACTTTTAGCCCATCTCATGATGGGCTTTTTTCACCACCAACGAACTGATATCACGCGCTTTTCATCCAATAAACGCTATACTGCACTAAAATGGTGCACATCCTGGAGGACTGCTGAATGGCAACAGGCATGCTGCCCGATGCTGGGCAGATCCTTAATTCGTTAATCAACAGCATATTGCTGGTGGATGACGACCTGGCGATACATTACGCCAACCCGGCGGCACAGCAGCTGCTGGCCCAAAGCTCACGCAAGCTCTTCGGTACGCCGCTGCCGGAATTGCTGACCTGGTTCTCATTAAATATCAACCTGATGCAAGAAAGTCTGCGTTCGGGTCAGGGATTTACGGATAACGAAGTCACGCTGGTGATTGATGGTCGCTCGCATGTGCTCTCTTTAACGGCTCAGCGTCTGCCTGACGGCTATATCCTGCTGGAAATGTCACCCATGGATAATCAGCGCCGTTTGAGCCAGGAGCAGTTACAGCACGCTCAGCAAGTGGCCGCGCGCGATCTGGTTCGCGGTCTGGCGCATGAAATTAAAAATCCGCTGGGTGGATTACGGGGCGCGGCGCAGCTGCTCAGCAAAGCCCTGCCGGATCCGTCACTGGGCGAATATACGCAGGTGATTATCGAGCAGGCAGACCGGCTGCGTAATCTGGTCGATCGCCTGCTTGGCCCGCAACAGCCCGGCATGCATGTGACGGACAGCATTCACAAAGTGGCGGAACGGGTGGTGAATCTGGTCTCCATGGAGTTGCCAGCTAACGTCCAGCTGGTACGCGATTACGATCCAAGTCTGCCAGAATTCCCGCACGATCCCGACCAGATTGAGCAGGTATTGCTGAATATTGTCCGTAATGCGCTACAAGCGCTGGGGCCAACCGGTGGCGAAATTATCCTCCGCACCCGTACGGCGTTTCAGTTCACACTGCATGGCGAGCGCCACCGTCTGGCGGCGCGTATCGATATAGAAGATAACGGCCCTGGCATTCCGGCGTATCTGCAGGATACGCTGTTTTACCCGATGGTCAGCGGACGCGAAGGCGGAACGGGGCTGGGATTGTCCATCGCCCGTAACCTGATTGATCAACACTCCGGCAAAATTGAATTTACCAGTTGGCCGGGCCATACCGAGTTTTCGGTTTACCTGCCAATTCGGAAATAGAGGGGTTAGTTTATGCAACGAGGGATTGCCTGGATCGTTGACGACGATAGCTCTATCCGCTGGGTGCTTGAACGCGCGCTCACGGGCGCAGGTCTGGCGTGTACCACGTTTGAAAACGGTAATGAGGTGCTTAACGCACTGACGACGAAAACCCCGGATGTGTTGTTGTCGGATATCCGTATGCCGGGCATGGACGGGCTGGCGCTGCTCAAGCAGATTAAACAACGCCACCCGATGCTTCCGGTCATCATAATGACCGCCCATTCTGATCTGGACGCCGCGGTAAGCGCTTACCAACAGGGGGCGTTCGATTACTTGCCCAAACCATTTGATATTGATGAAGCCGTCGCGCTGGTTGAACGTGCTATCAGCCACTATCAGGAACAGCAGCAGCCGCGCAATGTACAGGTCAACGGCCCAACCACGGATATCATCGGTGAAGCGCCGGCCATGCAGGATGTGTTCCGCATTATTGGCCGCCTGTCGCGCTCGTCGATCAGTGTGTTGATTAATGGTGAATCCGGCACCGGTAAAGAACTGGTGGCGCATGCCCTGCATCGTCACAGCCCGCGCGCTAAATCGCCTTTTATTGCGCTGAACATGGCGGCGATTCCAAAAGATCTCATCGAATCTGAGCTGTTTGGTCATGAGAAGGGTGCGTTCACCGGTGCTAATACTGTGCGTCAGGGCCGTTTTGAGCAGGCAGACGGCGGTACGCTGTTTCTTGATGAAATCGGCGATATGCCGCTGGATGTACAGACGCGCTTGCTGCGCGTGCTGGCCGACGGGCAGTTTTACCGCGTCGGCGGTTATGCACCGGTGAAAGTGGATGTCCGCATTATTGCCGCCACGCACCAGAATCTGGAATTGCGGGTGCAGGAAGGCAAATTCCGCGAAGACCTGTTTCACCGCCTTAACGTGATTCGGGTGCATTTACCGCCGCTGCGCGAGCGTCGGGAAGATATTCCCCGCCTGGCGCGCCACTTCCTGCAAATCGCCGCGCGTGAGCTGGGTGTTGAAGCTAAACAGTTGCATGCGGAAACCGAAGCGGCGCTGACACGTCTCGCCTGGCCGGGTAACGTTCGCCAGTTAGAAAATACCTGCCGCTGGTTAACTGTAATGGCTGCCGGTCAGGAAGTGCTGATTCAGGATCTGCCTGGCGAACTGTTCGAAACCACCATGCCGGAAAGCCCGACGCATGCGTTAACCGACAGCTGGGCCACGCTTCTGGCGCAGTGGGCGGACAGGGCGCTGCGTTCCGGTCATCAAAATTTGCTGTCGGAAGCACAACCGGAGATGGAACGCACGCTGTTAACCACCGCGTTACGCCATACGCAGGGACATAAACAGGAAGCGGCTCGCCTGTTAGGCTGGGGGCGCAACACGCTGACGCGCAAATTGAAAGAGCTGGGGATGGAGTAATCTCCGGCGGAATGTAAAGAATAGCGGCCTGGCGCAAAGTGCCGTTATTTTGCGCTTTACTGTTCCGATGAGTTGGGTATGATCTTGCGCGGCAACGCAGGGGGTTATCATGCTTGAATCATTGATCAATCTGGTGTCGAGCGGCGCAGTCGACAGCCATACGCCACAAACGGCGGTGGCCGCGTTGCTCTGTGCGGCACTGGTCGGGCTGTTTAGCTAGTTGAGGCCCGGGAACGGGCCTCAAACGCTTAAATTACTCGCGAGAACTGCTGTAACCGCGCTTTCTGACGCAGATACGCGTCAAAGCACATGCAAATATTGCGGATCAGCAGGCGCCCTTTTGGCGTCACCTGAATGCCCTGCGTATCGACATCCACCAGCCCGTCTTTCGCCAGTGGGGCGAGCAGTTTCAAATCTTCCGCAAAGTAATCCTGAAAATCCACATCCCACTGTTTTTCGACCGCAGTAAAATCAAGCCGGAAATTACAGATCAGCGCCTTGATCACGTCACGACGAAGACAATCATCTTCCGTTAACGCAATGCCACGCCACAGGGCATTGCCAGTTTCATCCACTTGCTGGTAATAATGCTTCAGCTCTTTCTGGTTCTGCGCGTAACAGTCGCCGATCATACTAATGGCGGAAACGCCCATGCCCAGCAGATCGGTATCGCCCTGGGTGGTGTAACCCTGGAAATTGCGGTGCAACACGCCATTGCGTTGCGCCACCGCCAGCTCATCGTCAGGACGGGCGAAGTGATCCATGCCGATAAACTGATAGCCCGCTCGGGTCAGTGAAGCGATGGTTTCCTGCAGAATATCCAGCTTTTGCTGTGCGGAGGGGAGATCGACATCTTTAATTTTACGCTGCGCCGCGAACAGCGTCGGCAGATGCGCATAGTTAAAAACACTCAGACGATCAGGATTCAGTTCCGCCACGCGATTCAGCGTGAAAGCGAAACTCTCCGGCGTCTGCTTCGGTAAACCATAAATCAGATCGATGTTCGTGGAGGTGAAACCGATCTCACGCGCATGGTTCAGCAGCGCAAAAATAAAGGTTTCATCCTGCTCGCGATTCACCAGACGCTGAACTTCTTTATTGAAATCCTGCACGCCCATGCTCAGGCGATTAAAGCCTTCCGCACGGAGGTGATCGAGTACGTCGAGTTCAATCTCGCGTGGATCCACTTCGATGGAAATTTCAGCATCACCATTAAACTGGAAATAGCTGCGCAACAACCCCATCAGGCGACTGATTTGCGCCTTGTTGAGGTAGGTTGGCGTACCGCCTCCCCAGTGAAGCTGGCTGACATTACGCCCGGCAAAAAGCGGCGCACGATGCCTGATTTCTTGCTCCAGCGCATCGAGGTATTGATCAGCCTTATGCTGCTGGCGGGTCACTATCTTATTGCAGCCGCAGAAATAGCAGAGTTTGTGGCAGAACGGGATGTGAACATACAGCGACAGCGGGCGGTCCGGGTATTTCGCCACCGCCTGCAAAAAGTCGGACTCGCCGAAATTCTCATTAAATTCCAGCGCGGTCGGATACGACGTATAGCGTGGCCCGGAATAGTTATATTTCTGGATCAGGGCCAGATCCCAGTCGATTTGTTGCTCAGACATGTTCACTCCTTCCGATGGTGTCGCTGGCGGGTACGACGCACCGCTCTGCCCGAATAACGGTTCAGCAGCCGGTTGCGCAGCCACTTTTGCTGCTGCGACAACCTTCGTAGTTTAACGAATAACCACGCCAGATAACATATAACCGGAAGGGTTATAAGCAGGACAATAAGACCAACGGGATGCAAATGTTAGTTTCCGCCTTTCAACAAGCGCATCATATCTTCTTTGCCGTTGTCTTCGTCTTCTTCCTCGTCGTCATCGTAGGAAAGACCCAGTTGCTGCATCAGTTCATCGATACGATCCAGTTTGGCATCCACCCATGACTGCTCTTCAGCATTCAGGGTTTCACCTTCTTCCAGTCGTTCCAGCAGCGCGTCCAGGCGCTCATCAGTTTCCAGCATATCCAGCTCAGCCTGCGGTGAAAGCATAGGTTTCTCGCTCTGTGGTTTGTGCTGCTTCTTGGTCACTGGCGCGTCGGTAACGCCCAGCGCGATAGGTTTTTTGCTGCCAATTCGTGGATCTTTTTGCTGCTGTTGTTTTTTCGACGATGCATCAGACCCGCCATTCGCACGGCTGCCCGCCGCGTGACCACGATGCTTTTTCTCGCGTTTACGGTCGCGGGCTTCCTGATTCAGTTCTTCGCGCGTTTTACGGCGATTTTTTGCCGGTGCTTTACCGCGCGGTGCGGATGTCGGTTTTTTCATGATTGTGGGTCTTTACGCTTTTTTTCAGTATAGAATTGAGGCGGAATCTAGCAGAATCCGCACAAAGAAAAAAGGCGACAGAGTAATCTGCCGCCTTTTTCTTGACTCACAACCCATTCGGGTTTCACATTCCTTGTCTGCTATCGACGAACCCTGTCTTTCCCTTAGCGTGAACGTTCCGTGTGCAGTTCCTTATCCTTACACTAACGTCTCCGGACGTTTTGTCTTCCTGACAATCCTTTCGTCTTCGCCTCCTGGCGCTCCTGACCCTCGTCCTGAGTCTGTTATCCAACGGCGTCCTCTCCGTTGAAAGCTACTTTACCGTGTTCCAGGAAACTAACAAGTCAAAAAATGACCAAATCTCATCTTTAGGATTTTTTCTTAAGTCTAACCCATTGATTTTTCTAATTTCAAAAATTCCGTCACCTGAGGCTTCTCTTAGATTTCTTATAAGTACTCGGGCAATAATCTCACAGCGGCGAGGGCATTTTCTGACAGCCCCACAACGGGAAAAACAGCGTTTTCCCCCGGTTCAGGTATAATCCCCGCAATAACATGAATTAACGGAGACGACCGTTTTGGCAAATTACAATTATCAACTGACGCGTTTTATCACCAGCGCGCCGGATATTCGCCACTTGCCGGAAGATACCGGGATCGAAGTGGCGTTTGCAGGCCGCTCCAACGCGGGTAAATCCAGCGCCCTGAATACGCTGACAAATCAGAAAAACCTGGCCCGCACCTCAAAAACGCCAGGCCGTACGCAGTTGATTAATCTGTTCGAAACGGCAGAAGGCAAGCGCCTGGTCGACCTGCCGGGCTACGGTTATGCCCAGGTACCGGAAGAGATGAAGCGGAAATGGCAACGCGCACTGGGTGAATATCTGGAAAAACGCCTGTGCCTGAAAGGTCTGGTGGTGCTGATGGACATCCGTCATCCCCTGAAAGATCTCGATCAGCAGATGATTGAGTGGGCGGTAGACAGCAACATTCCGGTACTGGTTCTGCTGACGAAAGCCGACAAGCTGGCCAGCGGGGCGCGTAAGGCGCAGCTCAACATGGTTCGCGAAGCGGTGATTGCCTTTAACGGCGACGTGCAGGTGGAAGTATTCTCCTCCCTGAAAAAACAGGGGGTGGATAAGCTTCGCCAGAAGCTGGACATCTGGTTTAGCGACATCCCTCCCGAAGAGGCGGTGGCTGAAGAATAACACTGAGCGCGCTTTTTCTTTGGCGCAATAAAAAACGCCCCAGTCATAAATGACTGGGGCGGCTAAATATTCAGCCAAATCCGATTACGTGAAGTAAAAGGTCTGAAAGATAGAACATCTTACCTCTGTACCCTACGCGAGTAACTCTACTCTTTTTTGTGCGTGTAACAAAGCACTTTTTGTAGTTTTTTTTCATTGTTTACATAGCAAATTCTAATAACCATCACAAAATGCGATAAGTTATGTTGCTAAGTTACAAAAAATCGCGGTCAGGAAAGCCGATTTAGTGGGCCTGATCCCAATTTTCGCCACTACCGACTTCCACAAGCAGCGGAACATCCAGCGTTGTGCTGTTTTCCATCAGCTCGTGAATTTTCTTCGATACCGCCTCAAGCTCATCTTTGTGCACTTCGAACACCAGTTCATCGTGTACCTGCATGATCATACGCACGCGGGGTTGCTCTTTTTGCAGCCAGGCATCCACAGCGATCATTGCACGCTTAATGATATCCGCGGCGGTTCCTTGCATAG
Source organism: Trabulsiella guamensis ATCC 49490 (assembly GCF_000734965.1). Lineage (GTDB taxonomy): Bacteria > Pseudomonadota > Gammaproteobacteria > Enterobacterales > Enterobacteriaceae > Trabulsiella > Trabulsiella guamensis. Next base: position 7,019 of record NZ_JMTB01000114.1, on the reverse strand, counting down.
GTGCGTTAATCGCGGCACGTTCCGCTCCAGCGCGACGCGCCGCGTTACTGGATTTGATGTCCGGCAGATAGAGGCGACGCCCTTCAAGGGTTTCAACGTAGCCCATCTCTTTCGCCTGTGCGCGGGTGCGCTCCATATATTCCAGTACGCCCGGGTAACGTTCGAAGTAGAGATCCATATATTTCTGCGACTCTTTGCGCGGAATATTGAGCTGACGGGACAAACCAAACGCACTCATGCCATAAATCAGGCCAAAGTTGATCGCCTTCGCGCTGCGGCGCTGTTCGCCAGTGACACTCTCCAGCGGCAGGCCAAAGACTTCCGCCGCCGTGGCGCGGTGAATGTCTTTCCCCTCAGCAAATGCTTTCAGCAACCCCTTATCACGCGACAGATGCGCCATAATACGCAGCTCAATCTGCGAGTAGTCAGCAGAAACGATCAGGTAATCGTCAGGGGCAATAAATGCCTGACGAATGCGGCGCCCTTCGTCATTACGCACAGGAATATTTTGCAGGTTCGGATCTGTAGAAGATAAACGCCCGGTTGCCGTTACCGCCTGGTGATAAGAGGTGTGCACACGGCTGGTTTTCGGGTTGATCATCAACGGCAGCTTGTCGGTGTAGGTCGATTTCAGCTTCGCCAGACCACGATATTCCAGAATGACTTTCGGCAGCGGGTAATCCAGGGCCAGCTCTTCCAGCACCTCTTCCGACGTCGATGGCGCACCGCCAGGTGTTTTCTTCAGCGGCTTAATGCCCTGTTTTTCGAACAGAATCGTTTGCAGTTGCTTGGTGGAAGAGAGGTTAAATGGCTCTCCGGCGATGTCGTGCGCCTTCTGCTCCAGTTCCACCAGCCGTTTAGCAATCTCTTCTGAATGCTTGTGCAGCACCACAGGGTCGATTTTTACGCCGTTACGTTCTACGCGTGAAAGCACTGGCACCAGCGGCATTTCAATGTTCTGAAAGACATTCAGCGGTCCTTTATCCTGTTGCAGCTTCGGCCACATTTTCAGGTGCAATTGCAGAGTAACATCCGCGTCTTCTGCCGCGTAACGTCCCGCCTCTTCAAGCGCTATCTGATTAAACGTGAGCTGATTTTTGCCCTTACCGGCAATTTCTTCAAAAGTGATGGTTTTGTGTTTCAACCAGCGATCGGAAAGGCTGTCCATATCATGGCGACCCGCAACGCTGTCCAGCGTGTACGATTCCAGCATGGTGTCATAGGCAATACCACGCAGCTCGATGCCATAATTTTGCAGGATCCCCCGGTCGTATTTCAGGTTCTGCCCCACTTTCAGGCTCTTTTCATCTTCCAGTAGCGGTTTTAATAATTCCAGAACCCGATCTCGTGGGATTTGCGCTGGCGCGTCGAGGTAATCATGGGCAACCGGCACATACGCGGCAACGCCAGGTTCAGTTGCAAAAGAGAGCCCAACCATATTGGCGCTGACGTTATCCAGGCTGTCTGTTTCCGTATCGAAGGCAAAGAGCGGCGCTTTTTTCAGTTTTTCGATCCAGCTTTTTAGCGTCTCTTCGTCAAGAATGGTGACATAGTTTTCGGCTGACAGTGCTGAAACAGGTGCTTCTGGCTCAGCTTCAATCACCAGCGTCTCTTGCGGTTTTGCTGCAGGTTTGGCGCCTTTGGCCTGTAACCATTTGCCAGCTTCGACGTCTGCCGTCCAGCGCTTGAATTCATATTTTCTGAACAGGCTCAACAGTTCATCGGCGATCGGCTGCTGGACTTCCAGTTGTTCACAGGTCAGTTCCAGTTCAACATCCGTTTTGATGGTAGCCAGTTGATAGGAAAGACGGGCCATTTCCTCATTCTGTTGCAACTTCGCCGCCATGGTTTTCGCACCACGGAAGGTCAGCCCGGCGATTTTTTCTGGCTCAGAAAACAGCGTATCCAGACCACCTAACCCTTGCAGCAACGCCTGCGCCGTTTTCTCGCCAACGCCCGGTACACCAGGGATGTTATCTGAAGAATCCCCCATCAATGCGAGGAAATCGATAATAAGTTCTGGCGGTACGCCATACTTCGTTACCACCTCTTCAGGACCAAGGATGGTATTGGTCATGGTATTGATAAGCGTGATACCTGGCGTGACTAACTGCGCCATGTCTTTATCACCGGTGCTGATCAACACCGGGCGGCCCATTTTTTCGGCTTCACGCGCCAGGGTGCCGATAACATCATCCGCCTCAACGCCAGAGACAGCCATCAGCGGTAACCCCATTGCTTTTACCATCGCATGTAGTGGCTCGATCTGCGCACGAAGATCGTCCGGCATCGGCGGGCGATGGGATTTGTAATGTTCAAATAGTTCGTCACGGAAGGTTTTACCTTTCGCATCAAAAACAACCGCCGCATGGGTAGGCTGGTACTGCATGATCAGGCTGCGCAACATGTTCAGCACACCATACATCGCTCCGGTGGGTTCGCCTGCACTGTTCGTCAGCGGAGGAAACGCATGATACGCCCGGTAGAGGTAGGAAGAGCCATCAACAAGAATGAGTGGGTTTTGAGGGATCTGAACCATAATTTCCGTGCCTGTTTTTCAGAATAGGGGTAAAGGATGCCACAGACGGACTGAAAACATGAATTTTTCGCCACATTTGTTGAGAAGATTTGCAGATCCAGAAGATCGCTCGCAAAACTCACCTGTGGATAAGTTTGTGCATAGAATTGTGATGACTAATAAAACCATAGTCACAACGTCACGGGGGATTAAATTAAGTCAAATATTTCAATAAATTATAATATGATCAAGCCGCTATAAAACAAAACGATGACAATTTGTTCCATGTGGATATAAGTAATATTTATTTTTCTCACCCGCGAAGCCCCATCATAGTGTGCATTTTCTGATAAAATCAGCCCCCTGTGCCGGGTCTCAGAGCACGTTGTGTGGCTAACTATCTGAAATAATGAACTATGTCGAGATTACTCGCTCTTTTAACGCTCCTGCTTAGCGTTATTCTTACTATTCTGGTCACAGTGCTGTGTTCCGTGCCGATCATTCTTGCCGGGATGATTAAACTTCTTTTGCCCGTTCCAGCCGTCTGGCGTTCGATCTCGGCTTTTTGCAATTTCATGATGTATTGCTGGTGTGAAGGTCTGGCGATGCTGTTGCACCTTAATCCCTGGCTGAAATGGGATATTGAAGGGCTTGAAGGGCTGAATAAAAAAAACTGGTATCTGCTGATTTGTAACCACCATAGCTGGGCCGATATCGTGGTGTTGTGCGTACTGTTCCGCAAGCATATTCCGATGAATAAATACTTTCTGAAACAGCAGCTGGCATGGGTGCCTTTTATTGGTCTGGCGTGTTGGGCGCTGGATATGCCTTTTATGCGTCGCTATTCCAGAAGCTATCTGATTCGTCATCCGGAACGCCGTGGAAAAGATGTCGAAACCACACGCCGCTCGTGTGAGAAATTCCGCGCGCATCCCACCACGATTGTGAATTTTGTGGAAGGCTCTCGTTTTACCGAAGAGAAAAAGCGCCAGACACGTTCGCCATACAAGAATCTGTTACCGCCAAAAGCGGCGGGTATTGCCATGGCGTTAAACGTGCTGGGCTCGCAATTCGATAAACTGTTAAATGTTACGCTGTGCTACCCGGAAAATGATAAAACACCGTTTTTTGATATGATTTCCGGCCGGTTAACCCGGATTGTGGTGCGTATCAATATGGAGCCAGTGGCTGAGGATTTACACGGTGACTACGTTAACGATAAGAATTTTAAGCGCCGTTTCCAGCTGTGGCTGAATACCCTGTGGAATGAAAAAGATATTCAGATAGAAGCGATTAAATCTGCCTGTAAAAACGCCGGTCATTGACCGGCGTTTTTGTTTATTTCTTCTCGACCAGTTGTTTCGCTGTGTCGGCATATTGCTGAACAAAAATATCCATACTGCTGGTATCCATGCCCTGCGGATTCAGCTGATATTTACCGTTAACGAACATTGCCGGGACCCCCTGCAACTGAAGATCTGCCGCCGCTTTTTCCTGCTGAGCAACCAGCGATTTCACCACAAAGCTGTTCCATGCTGCGTCGTATTCTTCACCCTTCACACCGGCATCCACGAACACTTTACGGATATCTGCTACCGTCTGCACAGTCTGTGTTTTTTGCACAGCTTCAAACATCGGTGCAGTGATTTTGTCTTCTACGCCCAGCGCCATCGCTACAGCCCATGCCTGGGTCATCTCTTTACCCAACGGTCCGAGGAATTCGACGTGATATTTGGTCATTTTGGTGCCTTCCGGCAGCTTTTTCTTCACGGTATCGGAAACGTGCAACACTTCCTCAAACTGATAACAGTGCGGGCAATAAAAGGAGAAGAACTCGAGTACCTGAGGCTCTCCTGCAACCGGCTTATCGAGGGTAATGTATTGTTTACCGTCGGTGATCTGCGCTGCGGATGCGCTAAATGCCAGAATCATACCGGCCAGCGCCAGCCAAATTTTTTTCATGATGTCATTCTCTCCTGAAATATCAAATTAATACATTGGCGTTAATTGAAGAGGGGGTTCCTGCAGAACCTTCACCTGCTCTAGAAAAGTTGCGATCTGCTTACGCCAGTAATCTTCCCCGGTTAACCACGGAAAATTTCTGGGAAAGGCAGGATCGTCCCAGCGTCTGATCAACCATGCCAGATAGTAAACCATACGCATGGCACGTAAAGGTTCTATGAGGGCGATCTCATCGGTATTGAAGGCATTAAATTCTTCATATGCTTCAATGATCATCTCCAGCTGCATACGCTGCTCAGCTTTGTCACCGTTTAGCAGCATCCATAAATCCTGGACGGCCGGGCCGTTGCGGGCATCATCGAGATCCACAAATAACGGGCCGTCGCGCCAGAGAATATTGCCTGCATGGCAATCACCATGTAAACGCAGCGTATTAAACCGACCATGCCATTGCGCCATGACAGCATCAATGAGCGAATCCGTTGCTGCAAGAAAAGCCGCTTTTAAGCTACCGGGAATAAGGGGAGCAGTTTCGAAAATCTGGCGAGGCTCAATCAGATACTCTGTGACGCCCATATCCGGCCGGACCACGAAGCGTTTTTTACGCGCGGTCTGATGTATCCGGCCAAGATAGCGTCCAACCCACTCCATCTGGTCAAGGTTATCCGACTCAAACTGGCGCCCACCGAGGCTGGGAAATATGGCGTAATAAAAGCCCTGATGTGTCAGCAGGCTCTGATGGTTAAAGACGAGCGGTGCGGCAACGGGGACGTCATCCTGCTCCAGCTCCAGTGCAAACTGATGTTCTTCAAGAATTTGCTCTGCGGACCAGCGCTCAGGACGATAAAACTTCACCACATAACGGTGACGATCTTCATCCTGAAATTGATAGACACGGTTCTCATAACTGTTTAAAGGAGTGAGACCCGAATCCACCCGAATCCCCTGATCAAACAGTGCATCCATGATGGTATCCGGGTGAAGTGTCTGGAATGTGAAAGCCTTGTCGTTCATCCTGTTCCCGAAAACGATACGAATAATTCAGGATATCATTTCACAGCAATTTCGGTGGCTCTGCTTACAAGGTTTTACTCTTTAATAACACCGCGGGCGCGTAACAGCGCCGTTTTGAAGTCTTCTTCGTAATCTTTTTGAATGCCAGGAATGACGGCATCTTTGCTGGAGTCGCGCATTTTCAGGTGATAGATCAGAATATCATCGGATAAATCAGCCAGTTCACCGTCATAACCTGACTCCTTCGCCAGTTTCTGCAAAAATTGCATAAGATTCAGTTCCGGCTCTTTTTGCCAGGCTGGCTGGAGAAGTTCAATAACTTCGTTCAGACGTTTACATTTCATGGTCGTGCTCCTTACTCTTGAGAGAGACACGGTAACAGGGTCAATCCCACAATAAAAGAGGCGATACTGGTGAATGCATTAGGACCGGTGACCGGAGTGATACTGGCAGGAGGAAAAGCATCGCGCATGGGCGGCCAGGATAAAGGATTGCTGATGCTGAACGGTAAACCGCTCTGGAAACATGTTGCTGATACACTGGCACCACAGGTCGCGTCTGTGGTTATTAGCGCTAACCGAAATCTGGAAATTTATCAGGAAAGTGGTCTTCTGGTTATTCAGGACGGCCTGGCGGATTACCCCGGGCCATTAGCGGGTATGCTTTCGGTAATGCAGCACTGCAGTGACAATGAATGGTTCCTGTTTTGCCCTTGCGATACCCCTCATATCCCTCAGACACTGGCAGCGTGTCTACAGGATAAACGACACGATGCGCCTGTCGTATGGGTTCATGATGGCGAACGCGATCATCCAACTATCGCGTTAATGCATCGCCGTATTATTCCGGCTTTGGCTGACTATCTGGCGCGAGGCGAGCGCAGGGTAATGGTTTTTATGCGTGAAAACGGCGGGCACAGTGTGGATTTGAGTCACCTTAAACCAGCGTTTGCAAACGTGAATACGCCAGAAGATCTCGCCCGCTGGCAGGAGAAGGCATGATTCCACTACTTGCGGTTGCCGCCTGGAGCGGAACGGGCAAAACAACCCTGCTTAAAAAGCTAATCCCTGCGCTGTGTGCAGCCGGTGTGCGTCCAGGACTGATAAAACATACGCATCACAATATGGATGTTGATACGCCAGGTAAGGACAGTTATGAATTGCGCAAGGCTGGCGCCGCCCAGACTATTGTGGCCAGTGCACAACGCTGGGCGCTCATGACTGAAACGCCGGAAGAACCTGAGCTGGATCTTAACTGGCTCGTCAGCAGAATGGATGCCTCGACGCTGGATCTGGTTCTTGTCGAGGGATTTAAGCACGAACCAGTGGCAAAAATTATGCTTTTCAGAAAGGGCGGTAGTCACGACGCAAAAGAATTAGTGCTTGATGAGCATGTGATCGCCATCGCCAGTGATGTTCCTTTGGCAGTTCAGAGCCCGGTTCTGGATTTGAATAATACTGACGAGATTGTGGCGTTCATTCTGGCGTGGTTAAAACAGCAATAGTGCTGCGAGCTTTTGACAGAC
>NZ_JMTB01000113.1 GCF_000734965.1 Trabulsiella guamensis ATCC 49490 | reverse complement strand
ATTACTGTTCGCGTTTTTTTTCACCAATACAGCGCGTGAATTGCCATAAAATGCACTATCTGCTGTTTTAACCGCCGGATTTTCTCATTGAATGGCATACTAAACAGTGAAAAAACGAAAAAGGAATGGCATTTATGTCTTTAAGTGCTCAGCAGTTGGCAGCTCAGAAGAATATCTCCTGGGTATTAGCTGAAAAACTGGCGCAGAAAATTTTAACCGGTGAGTACGCCCCCGGCAGCATTCTTCCTGGCGAAATGGAGCTGGGTGAACACTTCGGCGTCAGCCGAACCGCCGTCCGTGAAGCCGTTAAAACGCTGACCGCGAAAGGCATGGTTCTTCCCCGCCCACGGATCGGCACGCGCGTGATGCCGCAAAGTCACTGGAATTTTCTTGATAAAGAGCTACTTGCCTGGTGGCTTACCGAAGACAACTTTGAATCCGTCGTGACACATTTTCTGGTGATGCGAAGCAGCCTGGAACCGCAGGCCTGCTTCCTGGCCGCGATGCAGAGTACCGCGGAACAGAAAGCAGAACTCAACACATTAATGGACGAAATGGTTCAACTGAAGAAACAGTTCAACCGCGATCGCTGGATCGATGTCGACATGGCCTGGCACGAGCATATCTATGAAATGAGTGCGAATCCTTTTCTGACGTCGTTTGCTTCGCTGTTCCATTCGGTTTATCACACCTATTTTACGTCGATTACGCAAAACGAAGTGGTGAAGCTCGATCTCCACCAGGCTATTGTGGACGCCATTCAGGACGGTGACGGGCAGCGCGCGATGCTGGCGTGTCAGACGTTATTGAATACCCCGCACACCGGAACCGCACAGTGAAGGAAAACGCATGACCAGGAAGAAAGCGCACAGTATGGCCGGCCTGCCGTGGATTGCGGCGATGGCGTTTTTTATGCAGGCACTGGACGCGACTATTCTTAACACAGCACTCCCCGCTATCGCACACAGCCTGAACCGTTCCCCGCTGGCAATGCAATCCGCCATTATCAGCTATACCCTGACAGTGGCGATGCTGATTCCGGTGAGCGGCTGGCTGGCAGACCGTTTCGGTACCCGCCGCATTTTTATGCTGGCCGTCAGTCTGTTTACGCTGGGTTCACTGGCGTGCGCGCTCTCCAGTTCATTACTGGAACTGGTTATCTTTCGCGTGATTCAGGGCATTGGTGGCGCGATGATGATGCCGGTTGCCCGTCTGGCGTTACTGCGTGCCTATCCGCGTAGCGAGCTGTTGCCGGTGCTGAACTTCGTCACGATGCCTGGCCTGGTGGGCCCCATTCTTGGCCCCGTACTGGGCGGCGTTCTGGTCACCTGGGCGACATGGCACTGGATCTTCCTGATTAACATCCCGATTGGCATTGCCGGGCTGATATATGCCCGCAAATATATGCCAAACTTCACCACCCCGCGCCGTGGCTTTGATATGTCGGGATTCCTGCTGTTTGGCCTGAGTCTGGTGCTGTTTTCCAGCGGTATGGAGCTGTTGGGCGAGAAGATCGTCACGACGTGGATAGCGTTAGCCATTGTATTTGCCAGCATTATCCTGCTGTTGTCCTATATCCGCCACGCACGCCATCATCCGACGCCACTCATCGCACTGCCCATTTTTAAAACGCGCACGTTTTCTGTTGGTATCGCCGGTAACCTCGCCACACGTCTTGGCACCGGGTGTATCCCCTTCCTGATGCCGCTGATGCTGCAGGTCGGGTTTGGTTATCCGGCGCTGATCGCAGGCTGCATGATGGCGCCGACTGCTGTCGGTTCAATCATTGCAAAATCGACCGTCACACGGGTGCTACGGACGCTGGGCTATCGCAGAACGCTGATAGGGATTACAGTGTTTATCGGCCTGATGATCGCTCAGTTCTCGCTGCAATCCCCGGCAATGCCCATCTGGATGCTGCTCCTGCCGCTGTTTATTTTAGGAATGGCGATGTCGACGCAGTTCACGTCAATGAACACCATTACCCTCGCCGATCTGACGGATGAAAACGCCAGCAGCGGCAACAGCCTGTTAGCCGTCACACAGCAGTTATCGATTAGTCTGGGGGTTGCTATCAGCGCCGCCGTGCTGCGCTTCTATGAAGGGTTCGAAAATGCCAACACCATCGAGCAGTTCCACTACACCTTTATTACGATGGGAGCGATTACCGTGGTATCGGCGCTGACGTTTATGCTGCTAAAACCGAAAGATGGCCGCAATCTGATTAAAGAACGTCACAAACATTAAACCGAGCCTCGCACTACCAGCTCAGGGGTGAGTTGCACACGCTGCTGTTTTTGCCCTGGCTGCGCCATACGATGGATTAGCACGTCGATAGCCAGCTCGCCCAACTCATCTTTCGGTTGATGAACCGTCGTCAGCGGTGGCGTCATGTAACGTGCCAGTTCGATATCATCGTAACCAATTACCGCCATATCCTGTGGAATACGCAAACCAGCCTGATACAGCGCCTGATAGGCACCTACTGCCATCGCATCATTACCAGCAAATACCGCGTCCGGCGGGACAGGCAGCGCCAGCAACGCATTCATTGCCTCAAAACCACCGCCAAATTCAAAGTCGCTGGTAATTTCATACCCTTCGGTGATTTCAAACCCTGCGCGACGCATCGCCGCCCGATACCCTTCCAGACGCAGGCGGGCAGGCGTTTTGTCCAGCGGACCTGAAATACAGGCAATGCGGGTATGACCGGTGTCGATCAAATACTGCGTCGCTAACTCGCCGCCAAACAACGAGTTATCCTGAATCAGATCACAATCCCCATCGAACGGCGCCCAGTCCATCATCACTATCGGCACCGACGGGTAACGATGCATAATCTCTTGCGAAGGTTGATGCGTTTCAGTACACAACAACAGCAAACCATCAACGCGCTTTTGCATCAGCGTCTCGAGGTTGCTGTTCATACGCTGTTCGTCGCCTTCGGTATTGCATAACACCAGGCTGTAGCCGCGTTCAAAGCAGCTACGTTCAACACCGCGAACCAGTTCAGAATAGAAGGGGTTGGTACTGGCGGTAATGAGCATACCGATGGTGCGGGTCTGATTAAGCTTAAGGCTACGCGCCAGCGCAGAGGGTGCGTAGTTGAGGTTTTTGATGGCGGCTTCGACTTTGGCGGTGATGGCTTCACTCACGAAGCGATCTTTATTGATAACGTGTGAAACCGTCGAGGTGGAAACGCCCGCCACGCGGGCAACATCCTTCATGGTAGCCACACGTTACCCCTGTTGTTGTAAGAAGTCGTCGATCTCTTTGCGCCAGGGAACTGAAGGCTGCGCACCTTTGCGTGTGACGGCAATCGCCGCCGCGGCATGGGCAAAGCGAATCGCTTCATCCAGCGGTTTCTCTTCCAGCAGCGCAGTCACCAGCGCGCCGTTAAAGGTGTCTCCCGCAGCGATGGTATCAATGGCTTTGACTTTGAACCCCGGCACGCGCTGGCCTTTACCGTCAACGCTGGCCCAGACGCCTCGGCTGCCGAGAGTGATAATGACCGTTTTGATGCCTTTGTCATGCAACACACGGGCGGCTTTGGCGGCGTCATCGTCATTTTCCACACTAATGCCGGTCAGTTTTTCCGCTTCAGTTTCATTGGGGGTAATGATATCCACCAGTGACAGAAGTTCGTCAGATAACTCACGGGCAGGTGCCGGGTTTAGCACAACAGAGGTCTGATGCTGGTGCGCAATTTTTGCCGCCGCCATGACGCTCTCCAGCGGGGACTCCAGCTGCATCAGCAATGCGTCCGCCTCAGCGATGCGCGTTTTTTCGGCTTCTACCAGCGAGGTGGAGAGCGCAGCGTTAGCGCCTGCATGAATACCGATAACATTCTCACCTTCTGCATTGACAAAAATCAGCGCGACGCCGGTCGATTCACCACGAATTGTGCTGACGGGCGTGACGTCAATATTATCGATTTCCAGTTGCTTGCGTACGCGAACACCAGTGTCATCATCACCGGTGCAAGCAATAAAGGCGATCTTCGCGCCGCTACGTCCAGCGGCCACCGCCTGGTTTGCACCTTTTCCGCCGAACGCCACCTGATAGTGGTTGCCGGTAACGGTTTCGCCAGGTGTGGGGAACGTTTCAAGGTTAAGAATGTGATCGGCATTAATACTGCCAAGGACGACGAGGTTGCCTGCGGTTTTCATTTTGAGTGTGTCCGGTAAAGTGCGCCACCGATGAGAACCTCGGTGGCGCATGCCCTGCTTTTCTTTATACGTTGTCCCTCAGGCTGCGAACAACCTGAATCGCTTATTACTGCTTGATGACCAGTTTCAGGTCAACCGGATATTTGGCCTGAACCTTCTCGCCTTTCAGTACCTTATCCGCAGTGTCAACGCCTTTAGCGCCGATCTGCTCAGGAAGCTGAGCGATAGTCGCTGCCAGTTTGCCATCATTTACGGCTTTTTCGCCATCAGGAGTGCCGTCAAATCCAACCACCATCACATCGGATTTACCTGCGGTCTGCAATGCGCGCAGAGCACCCAGCGCCATTTCGTCGTTCTGAGCAAACACGGCCTGTACGTCCGGATGCGCTGTCAGCAGGTTCTGCATAACGTTCAGACCCTTAGTGCGGTCGAAGTCAGCCGGCTGGCTGGCCAGTACGTTAAATTTGTGTGCTGCAACAGCTTGCTGGAAGCCTTCGCCACGCTCACGAGCGGCGGATGTCCCGGCAATCCCCTGCAGTTCGATCACTTTCGCGCCTTCACCGGCTTTCTTAGCGATGTAGTCACCGGCGATTTTGCCGCCTAACACGTTGTCAGAGGCGATATGGCTCACGACATCGCCTTTTGATGCCACACGGTCAAGGGTAATCACCGGGATTTTCGCCTGGTTTGCCATTTTCACTGCGTTACCGACAGCGTCTGAATCGGTCGGGTTGATCAACAGCAGTTTGGTGCCGCGAACAGTCAGGTCCTGCACGTTAGCCAGCTCTTTCGCCGGGTTGTTCTGAGAATCAAGAACCACCAGGTCGTAGCCCAGTTTGTCAGCTTCTTTCTGCGCCCCGTCTTTCAGCGATACGAAGAATGGGTTATTCAGCGTGGAGATCACCAGTGCGATGGTATCTTTTGCCATTACGTTGGCGCTTACGGTGGCGCTCAGTGCCACAGCTGAAACCAGAGTAGCCAGTTTTTTCATGTTCATATCTGAGATGTCCTGTAGTCGATTATTACTGCTTTTTGTTGTCTACCAGCACCGCCAGCAAAATCACCACCGCTTTGACGATCATCTGGTAATAGGAGGAAACACCTAATAAATTCAAACCATTGTTCAGGAAACCGAGAATCAACGCACCAATCAGGGTCCCGACAATACGACCTTTACCGCCAGCCAGACTGGTACCGCCGAGCACAACGGCCGCGATGGCATCCAGTTCATAGCCTGTCCCTGCTGTCGGTTGCGCGGAAGAAAGACGCGCCACTTCGATAATACCTGCCAGTGAAGCCAACAAACCACACAAAGAATAGACGATAATCTTGATTTTATTGACGTTAATTCCCGACAGACGCGTTGCTGCTTCGTTACCGCCCAGCGCGTAGATGTAACGCCCCAGACGTGTATGATGCAGCATGTACCAGGCGGCGATAAACACAATCGCCATGATCCAGACCGGTGCCGGGACGCCCAGCAGGCGACCGATACCGAACCAACCAAACAGATCAGCGTTATCGGTAAATCCGGTGTTGATCGGACTACCGTTGGTATAAACCAGCGTTACACCGCGCAGCAGCAACATCATGACCAGCGTGGCGATAAACGCCTGCACGCGGCCTTTGGCGACAATCACTCCGGTCACGGCGCCAATCGCCGCACCCAGTGCCAGCGCTGCCGCGACCGCCACCAGCGCATTAACTTCAATACCGACAATCGATGCCGCCACGGCACCGGTCAGCGCCAGCAACGAACCGACGGACAGATCGATCCCGGATGTCAGGATCACCAGCGTCATGCCAACCGCCATAATGGCGTTTACGGAAGTTTGCTGCAGAATATTGAACAGGTTGTTGATGGTAAAAAAGTTGGGACTCATGGCCGACACAATCGCGATCAGCACCAGCAGGGCAATCAGCGATTTTTGCTCCATCAGCCACGCCTTAGTGAAGTAACGGCGCCCAGAAACAGCCGAGGTAGTCATCTTTTTTACTCCTGATTCACACGGTTAAGCTTGCCCACAGCGGCAGCCATCAACACTTCCTGAGTGGCCTGCTCGCGTGTGAATTCACCGCCGAGATGCCCTTCATGCATCACCATGATGCGATCGCTCATGCCTAACACTTCCGGCATCTCGGAGGAGACCAGAATGATGCTCAGGCCATCGGCTTTGAACTGGTTTATTAACTGGTAGATCTCTTTTTTGGCACCCACGTCGACGCCGCGGGTCGGCTCATCGAGGATCAGCACTTTCGGGCGGGTCATCAGCCCACGGGCAATCGCCACTTTTTGCTGGTTACCGCCGGACAACAGACCGATCGCCTGCTCCATTGACGGGGTTTTAACGTTAAACAGGCGTATAAAATCGCTCACTGCCTGCTGCTCATCTTTATGTTTAATGCTGCCACCGTTACGACTGAAATAACGCAACGCCGTCAGCGACATGTTTTCTTTCACCGACATGCCCAGCACGAGGCCATCTCGCTTGCGGTCTTCAGAGATGTATACAATGCCGTTGGCGAGACCATCTTGCGGCGAGCGGGTCACCACTTCGTGCCCGTCGAGCGTGACATAACCACTGGTGCGCGGCAGCGCGCCGTACAGCACTTTCATCAGTTCGGTACGCCCGGCACCCATCAACCCGGCGACGCCAAGAATTTCGCCTTTACGCAAGGTAAATGACACATCGTTTACACCCGGCCCACAGAGGTTATCCACCTTCAGACGGATATCACCCGGCGCTTTCGCAAGATGAGGATACTGTTCTTCCAGCTTACGTCCCACCATCATCTCAATGAGTTGATCTTCAGTGAGTGAGGATACCTCGCGTTCAGCGATAAATTGCCCGTCGCGAAAGACGGTGACGTCATCGCAAATCTCGAAGATTTCTTTCAGACGATGGGAAATGTAGACAATTCCGCGCCCCTGCGATTTTAGCTCGCGGATGACGCGGAACAGAGATTCGGTTTCAGTATCGGTCAGTGCATCGGTCGGCTCATCCATAATGATGACTTTCGATTCGAAGCTCAGTACTTTGGCGATTTCCACCATCTGTTGATCGCCAATCGACAAATCGCCCACCATGCGGTCGCTCTTAAAGCGCAAATTCAGCTTTGCCAGTAGTTTGTCAGCTTCAGCGAACATCATTTTCCAGTCGATTTTGCCAAAGCGATTTATAAACTCGCGGCCGAGGAAAATATTTTCTGCAATGGTGAGTTGCGGGATCAGGTTCAGTTCCTGATGGATAATGCCAATCCCCGCTTCCTGAGAAGATTTTGGCCCGGTAAAGGTGGTTTCTTTACCGAGCCATAATAACGAACCGGCATCACGGGTGTAGATCCCCGTCAGCACTTTCATCATCGTGGATTTACCCGCGCCGTTTTCCCCTACCAGCGCCATCACACGACCAGGATAAACATTCAGTGACGCGCCGGACAGGGCTTTAACCCCCGGGAAGGCTTTGTCGATGCCTTTGAGTTGCAGTAATGCGTCCATGGTGGCCTCAGAAGGTGACGCCAGCACAAAGAATAATATTCGCATACGGGGAACACTCCCCGCTGCGAATGACCGCCTGACTTAGCGCGGTTTGTTGTTTGAACTGTTCATGGGTGGTGTAACGAATTTCAATGGTGTTTCCCTGGTGCTGCTGCAGTCGCTCGATGTGTTTGAGCAACGCTTCGTGGAGTTGCGGATTATGTTGTTTAATCTCTTCCGCCAGAATGGCTTTCTCAACCTGCATCTCCGTGGTAACCACTTCCAGAACCTGCATAAACGAAGGTACGCCCTGGGTGAGTGCCATATCGATACGTTCAGTGCTGTGCGGGACAGGCAAGCCTGCATCACACACTACCAGCGAATCAGTATGCCCAAGACGGGAAATGACCGAGGAGATCTCAGCGTTTAGAACAGTGCCTTTCTTCATTTTTTTACTCCACTAGCGAAACGTTTCGCTGGTAATAGTTTTAGCGTAGTGACGCTCAGAAAACCATCACCACGTTATAGAAATGTGATCAGCATCGAAACGTTTCGCAAAGTGAAATTTGTCAGGCGTTTTAGAATGCCGGGTAAGAGAAGCGCTACCCGGCAGAGGGACGTGTGTTAAATCTCGACCTGGGTGCCGAGTTCGATCACGCGATTTGGAGGAATTTCAAATTGATCCGGCGCGCGCAGGGCGTTGCGCTGCAACAGAAGATAGAGCTTACCACGTAACCGCAGGTACCATGGCCGGTCTTCACCGAGGATCAATGACTCATGGGACATGAAGAACGACGTTTCCATCATCCGGCAACTGAGTCCTTCCAGACCACAGCGGTGGAACACCTCTTCCACGTTCGGCGTTTCACGCCAGCCGTAGCTGGCAACCACTCGCCAGAACGATGGCGAAAGCTGTTCTATCTGCACACGGCGCACATTGTGCACATACGGCGCATCTTCAGTGCGTAATGTCAGCAGGATCACGCGCTCATGCAGCACCTTGTTGTGCTTCAGGTTATGCAGCATCGCAAAAGGGATCACGTTCAGCGCACGGGACATATAGACCGCGGTACCCGGCACACGCACTGGCGGTGATTTTTCCAGCGAGGCAATCATCGCTTCCAGAGAATTACCGTGTTCATGCATACGACGCAACAGACGGAAGCGCTCGCTTTTCCAGGTGGTCATCACCAGGAACATCACGATGCCGAGGCTTAACGGCAGCCAGCCGCCGGAGAGGAGTTTATCCAGGTTCGCAGAGAACAGCGGCACATCGACAAACAGGAACGACAGCAGGATAAGCCCCACCAGGTACTTGTTCCAGTTCCAGTTTTTCCGCGCCACGGTAGCAGAAAGAATCGAGGTCAGCACCATCGTACCGGTCACTGCAATGCCGTAGGCCGCTGCCAGATTGCTCGAATGTTCAAAACTGACGATAACCAGTACCACAGCAAAGTAGAGTAGCCAGTTAATAAACGGGATGTAAATCTGGCCGGATTCCATTTCCGAAGTATGGATGATGCGCATCGGTGACAGATACCCGAGGCGCACTGCCTGGCGGGTCAGTGAAAAGACGCCGGAAATGACAGCCTGTGAAGCGATAACTGTCGCCAGGGTAGCAATAATCAGCATTGGCACCAGCGCCCATTCCGGTGCCAGCAGGAAGAACGGATTTTTAATCGCTTCAGGGTGTTCCAGCAATAGCGCGCCCTGACCAAAATAGTTCAGCACCAGCGACGGCAACACGACTGTAAACCAGGCTACGCGAATCGGCAGTTTGCCGAAATGGCCCATATCCGCATACAGCGCCTCGACACCGGTGATAGCCAGCACCACCGCGCCCAGCGCCACGAAAGACACTGTTTTAAATTCAAGGAAGAAATGTACCGCCCAGTATGGGTTCAGCGCATGCAGCACATCCGGATTAGCAATAATGCTGCGCAACCCCAGACCGGCCAGAAGCAGGAACCAGATCAGCATAATCGGAGCAAACAGCTTGCCGACCATACCGGTGCCATGCTTTTGAATCACAAAGAGTAAGGTGAGGACGATAATGGATATGGGAACTATCCAGGAATCCAGTTGGGGGGCAATGATCTCCAGCCCTTCAATGGCGGACATCACCGAAATCGCCGGGGTGATCACTACCTCGCCATAAAAAAAGCTGCCGCCTATCAGTCCAAGGATCACCAGCACTGACGTGGTTCTCGCCGATGTGTTGCGCCCGGCCAGCGACATCAGCGTCAGAATACCACCTTCACCAGCGTTATCCGCCCGCATCACAAAGGTGATGTACTTGATGGAAACCGTAAAAATCAGCAGCCAGAAAATCAGTGACAGAAACCCAAAAACCGCATCACGTTCAACGCCAAAACCGAACTGCCCGGACAGACATTCACGAAGCGTGTACAACGGGCTGGTACCAATGTCACCGTATACCACGCCAATGGCTGCGAGCGTAATCGCAGGCAACGATTGCTTATTATCAGTACTCATAGACTCTTCTTTCGTTTATAAAACAAATGAGTGCCTGGTCCCTTGGCCCACAAAAAGGCGCACAGTATGCACGATTAATCACAAAATCGTACCCCTAACTGAATTCATGTTAACCTGGCTCAAATAAAAAAAGCGCAGCGTCGGCACCGGGTACCACCGATAATCCTGAGCGGCTATACTCGCTCAATTAGCCGGTTTTCGGCGAAAGGACGCAAATCAATTATGGCTCAATCACATCTGTTGGCGGAAAGAATTTCCCGGCTAAGCGGAGCGCTGGAAAAAGGGCTCTATGAACGTAGCCACGCAATCCGCCTGTGCCTGCTGGCAGCCCTCAGTGGCGAGAGCGTTTTTCTTCTCGGCCCCCCTGGTATCGCTAAAAGCCTTATTGCCCGCCGCCTGAAATTCGCTTTTCAGCATGCCCGCGCGTTTGAATACCTGATGACTCGTTTTTCCACGCCGGAAGAGGTGTTTGGCCCGTTGTCCATTCAGGCGTTGAAGGATGAAGGCCGTTATGAGCGCCTTACCGCCGGGTATCTGCCGGAAGCGGAAATCGTTTTTCTCGATGAGATCTGGAAAGCTGGTCCGGCGATTCTGAATACCCTGCTGACCGCCATCAACGAACGCAGCTTTCGCAACGGCGCCCACGAAGAAAAAATTCCCATGCGTCTGCTGGTGGCGGCGTCGAACGAACTGCCGGAAGCGGACAGCAGCCTGGAAGCGCTTTATGACCGTATGCTGATTCGCCTGTGGCTCGATAAAGTTCAGGAAAAAGGCAATTTCCGCTCGATGCTGGTGAGCCAGCAGGATGAAAGTGAAAACCCGGTGCCTGTCAGTTTACAGGTCACCGATGAAGAATTTATCCAGTGGCAGAAAGCCATTGGTGATATCACGCTGACAGACAGTGTCTTTGAGCTGATTTACCAGTTGCGCCAGCAGTTAGATGCGTTGCCCGGCGCGCCGTATGTTTCTGATCGGCGTTGGAAAAAAGCGATCCGCCTGCTGCAGGCCAGTGCGTTTTTCAGTGGACGTGACGCCATCGAGCCCATCGATCTTATCCTTCTGAAAGACTGCCTGTGGTATGACGCGGAAAGCATGCATCTGATGCAGCAACAGCTGGAAATATTGATGACCGGGCACGCCTGGCAACAGCAGGCGATGCTGACCCGTCTTGGCGCGATTGTTCAGCAACGCATCCAGATACAGCAGCAACAGAGCGACAAAACAGCGCTTAAAGTCACCCGCGTCG
This sequence comes from Trabulsiella guamensis ATCC 49490, assembly GCF_000734965.1. GTDB lineage: Bacteria > Pseudomonadota > Gammaproteobacteria > Enterobacterales > Enterobacteriaceae > Trabulsiella > Trabulsiella guamensis. Next base: position 122,619 of record NZ_JMTB01000113.1, on the reverse strand, counting down.
GCGGGATGTTCAGCCGTAAGCCACATTACGAACTGCCCGCCGATATCAAAGACAGCACGCTCGTACTGCTGCTTCAACAACCATTGAAACTGCATGATATCAATGTGGTTCATATTACATTCGAGCGGGCGTTGCTGGAGTTGTGGCTTGAGAAAGGCGGAGAAATCCGCGGCAAGCTGAACGGGATTGGTTTTGCGCAGGTGATTAACCTTGAAGTCGATACCAGCCTGCATCTGGTGGTACGCGACGTCAGCCTGCAGGGTTCCCGCCTCGCGCTGCCCGGTGCCGAATCCCAAGAAAACATGCCAGCAGAGATCAAACAGCAACTGGATGCGCTCGACGAAGCGTGGCATCAACAACATAACCGTTTTAGCGAACAGCAGAAATGCCTGTTCATCCATCGCGACTGGTTAGGTCGCATTGAAGCCAGCCTACAGGACGTCGGAGCGCAGATTAAACAGGCTCGTCAATGCTGACGCTGGATACGCTAAATGTGATGCTGGCAGTCAGTGAAGAGGGGTTAATCGATGAGATGATCCTCGCGCTGCTGGCATCACCGCAGCTGGCGCTCTTTTTTGAAAAATTCCCCCGCCTGAAAAACGCGATCGCCAGCGATCTTCCGCGCTGGCGCGACGCGCTAAAAAGCCGGTTAAAAGAGACCGATGTGCCGCCAGATCTGGCAGAAGAGGTGCTTTGTTATCAGCAGAGCCAGCTCTTATCGACGTCGCAGTTTATCGTTGCGCTCCCGCAAACACTGGCGCTGCTGCACAAACTCCAGTCGCCATTTGCCGCTCAGGCGCAGCACATGGTAGAGAGCAACACCACTTTCACGCCCGCCCTGCATACTCTGTTTTTACAGCGCTGGCGGTTAAGCCTGGTCGTTCAGACCACCTCTCTGAATCAGCAATTGCTGGAAGAGGAACGCGAGCAACTGCTGAGCGAAGTGCAGGAACGAATGACCTTAAGCGGTCAACTTGAGCCGGTGCTGGTGGAAAATGAAAACGCTGCCGGGCGATTGTGGGATATGAGTGCCGGGCAGCTCAAACGCGGCGACTATCAGCTGATAGTGAAATATGGCGAGTTTCTGAGTCAACAGCCAGAGCTGATGCAACTCGCTGAGCAACTCGGGCGTTCGCGGGAAGCGAAATCCTTCCCCAAAAAAGACGCACCCATGGAAACTTTTCGTACGCTGGTGCGCGAACCCGCTACGGTGCCGGAACAGGTCGATGGGCTGCAGCGAAGCGACGATATTTTGCGGCTTTTGCCACCGGAACTGGCCACGCTCGGCATCACTGAGCTTGAATATGAATTTTATCGTCGGCTGGTGGAAAAGCAGCTGCTGACCTATCGTCTTCATGGCGATGCCTGGCGGGAAAAGATCAGTGAACGTCCGGTGGTTCATCAGGATATCGAACAGCAACCGCGTGGGCCGTTTATCGTCTGCGTGGACACCTCCGGCTCGATGGGCGGCTTTAACGAACAGTGTGCCAAGGCCTTCTGCCTGGCGCTGATGCGCGTAGCGCTGGCGGATAACCGCCGCTGCTTTATTATGCTGTTTTCCAGCGAAGTGGTGCGTTACGAACTCTCCAGTCGTCAGGGGCTGGAACAGGCGATCCGCTTCTTAAGCCAGCGTTTTCGCGGCGGCACGGATATCGCCAGCTGTTTTCGAGCCATTATCGAAAGAATGCAGGAAGCGGCGTGGGCGGATGCCGATGCAGTGGTGATCTCTGATTTCATCGCCCAGCGATTGCCGGAGGACGTGGTGAGTAAAGTGAAGGATCTGCAGCGTGTTCATCAGCACCGTTTTCACGCCGTGGCGATGTCCACACACGGAAAACCCGGCATCATGCGCATCTTCGATCATATCTGGCGCTTTGATACCGGGTTACGTAGCCGCCTGCTGCGTCGCTGGCGGCGTTAATCTTAAAGCAGTGCGCCGACGCTTTCGCGAACCTGTTGTGGCCATACGCCACACTGCACCTGACCAATGTGCGGCAACTGGAGCAGCAGCATGGTAAGACGAGACTGACCAATACCGCCGCCAATTGTCTGCGGCATTTCGCCACGCAGTAGCGCCTGGTGCCATTCGAGTTTCAGGCGATCTTCATCACCCGTCAGCGCCAGCTGACGTTTCAGTGTTTCGGCATCCACGCGGATCCCCATGGAAGAGAGTTCAAATGCGTCTTCCAGCACCGGGTTCCAGACCAGAATATCACCGTTCAGGCCCGCAAACCCTTCGGAGACCGGCGTGCTCCAGTCGTCATAATCCGGCGCGCGAACATCGTGACGCTGACCGTCGCTCAGCTTGCCGCCAATACCAATCAGGAAAACGGCACCCAGTTCTTTGGCAATCGCGCGCTCACGGCCTTTGGCGTCCAGCCCCGGAAAACGGGAGAGCAGCTCCTGGCTGTGAACGAAATGGATCTGTTCCGGCAGGAAAGGTTTCAGACCAAACTCTTTGCTGACTGCCGCTTCGGTTTCTTTGATTCCCTGCCAGATGGCTTCAACGGTCGCTTTCAGCGTGCCTGTATGACGTTCGCCATCGTTCATCACGCGCTCCCAGTCCCACTGATCCACGTAAACAGAGTGGATCGGAGTGAGGCGGTCTTCATCGGGACGAAGGGCCTTCATGTGCGTGTACAGCCCTTCGCCTGCGCTGAAATCGTGTTGCCCGAGGGTTTGACGTTTCCATTTCGCCAGTGAATGAACCACTTCGAACTGGGCGTCTGGCAGTGTTTTCACTTTCACCTGCACCGCTTTTTCGCAACCAGACAAGTTATCCTGCGTCCCGTCACCCACGCGGCTTAAGATTGGCGCCTGAACTTCGATCAGGCCAAGCTTTTCTTCCAGCTGGCGGGAAAAATGGGATTTAACGAAACTGATCTGACGTTGTTTTGCGATATAAGCGGTTTTCATTTCTTTGACTCCTGCGTCCTGTTGCTATTGATTAAGCAACAAAAGCGGAGTGGAATTCAATAATCAACAAACAAAATTGGCTTATCACTTTTGATTCAATAATATTGTGGGCTAAAATTGTCACAATCCTCAATCATCATAAGAAAAACCTATGGAAAATTATCAGATCGACAATCTGGACCGCGGCATCCTTGAGGCGTTGATGGCCAATGCGCGCACCGCTTACGCCGAACTGGCGAAGCAGTTTGGGGTCAGTCCGGGAACCATCCACGTCCGCGTAGAGAAAATGAAGCAGGCCGGGATCATCACCGGCGCGCGTATCGACGTCAGCCCAAAACAGCTGGGATATGATGTCTGCTGCTTTATCGGCATAATTCTTAAAAGCGCCAAAGATTATCCGTCGGCGCTGGCGAAGCTGGAAAGCCTGGATGAGGTCACCGAGGCGTATTACACCACAGGTCACTACAGCATCTTTATAAAAGTAATGTGCCGTTCGATCGATGCGCTCCAGCAGGTACTTATCAACAAGATCCAAACAATCGATGAAATTCAGTCCACAGAGACGCTAATCTCCCTCCAGAACCCGATTATGCGGACGATCCGCCCGTAACTTCGCAGAATTAATCCCACATTTTCCACAGGTAGATCCCAGCTCGCACACAGCGTACAATACGCCACTCTGTATTAAGGAGTGGCGATCATGGCGGACATAACGCTTATCAGCGGCAGCACGCTGGGTGGTGCGGAATATGTAGCGGAACATCTGGCGGAAAAGCTTGAAGAGGCCGGTTTTTCAACCGAAACGCTGCACGGCCCTCTGCTGGAGGATCTGACGCCGAACGGTCTGTGGCTGTTGATCAGTTCCACACATGGTGCCGGAGACATTCCGGACAACCTGCAACCGTTCTATGACGATCTGCAGGAGAAACAACCTGATTTGTCTGGCGTACGTTTTGGCGCGATCGGCATCGGTAGTCGTGAATATGACACTTTTTGTGGCGCGATCGACAAACTTGATGCTCTGCTTCTGTCTTGCGGCGCAAAACAGATTGGCGAAACGCTGAAGATCAACATCCTTGAACATGACATACCTGAAGATCCGGCTGAAGAATGGACTGGATCCTGGATTAATTTGATCAAGTAGATGAACAGATCGTGCGATCGTCTGTGGATAACTCTGGTTAAAAGCTTGGATCAACCGGTAGTTATCCAAAGTATAAGGTTTGGCTAGTTTTCACCCTGTGTATAACCCCTCATTTTGATCCCAGCTTATACGGAACAGGATCACCGATCATTCACAACGAATGATCCTTTGTAATTTATTGATCCATAAAGGCGGATCCAACTTATCCACAAAGGGTGGCGATCCTAATAAGAGATCACAACAGAACAGATCTCTAAATAAAAAGATCTTCTTTTTAATACCCAGGATCCCAGTGCTTTCTCCATCGACTAAAGTTGAGTAGAATCCACGGCCCGGGCACCAATCCATTTTCAAACCGCGACACCGCGAGGCAGGAAACCATGTTTTATCAGGATCCTTTTGACGTCATCATCATTGGCGGGGGTCATGCAGGCACTGAGGCCGCAATGGCCGCAGCGCGTATGGGTCAACAGACCCTGCTTTTGACACACAATATCGATACGCTGGGGCAAATGAGCTGTAACCCGGCCATTGGCGGTATTGGGAAAGGACATCTGGTAAAAGAAGTGGACGCTCTCGGTGGCCTGATGGCAAAAGCCATCGATCAGGCCGGTATCCAGTTCAGGATACTAAACGCCAGCAAAGGCCCGGCAGTTCGCGCAACGCGTGCTCAGGCTGACCGCGTACTGTACCGTCAGGCGGTACGCACTGCGCTGGAAAATCAACCGAACCTTATGATCTTTCAGCAGGCGGTTGAAGATCTGATCGTCGAAAACGATCGTGTCGTCGGCGCCGTCACCCAGATGGGGCTGAAATTCCGCGCCAGGGCGGTGGTGCTGACCGTGGGGACTTTCCTCGACGGCAAAATTCATATCGGTCTGGATAACTACAGCGGTGGTCGCGCTGGCGATCCACCATCCATTTCGCTCTCACGTCGTCTGCGTGAACTGCCGTTGCGGGTAAACCGCCTGAAAACCGGGACGCCGCCGCGTATCGACGCCCGTACCATCGACTTCAGTGTCCTCGCACAACAGCATGGCGATAACCCGATGCCGGTGTTCTCGTTCATGGGATCAGCGGATCAGCATCCGCGCCAGGTGCCGTGCTATATCACGCACACCAATGAAAAAACGCACGACGTGATCCGCAATAACCTCGACCGCAGCCCGATGTATGCCGGTGTGATCGAAGGGATCGGTCCGCGTTACTGCCCGTCGATCGAAGATAAAGTCATGCGCTTTGCCGATCGCAACCAGCACCAGATCTTCCTTGAACCTGAAGGGCTGACTTCCAACGAAATTTATCCGAACGGGATATCCACCAGCCTGCCGTTTGACGTACAGATGCAGATTGTCCGTTCGATGCAGGGTATGGAAAACGCGCGCATTGTGCGTCCGGGTTATGCCATCGAGTACGATTTCTTCGATCCGCGCGACCTGAAACCGACGCTGGAAAGCAAATTTATCGAAGGTCTGTTCTTTGCCGGGCAGATAAACGGCACCACCGGTTACGAAGAAGCCGCTGCACAGGGGCTGCTTGCGGGTCTCAACGCCGCCCGCTTCTCTGCCGAAAAAGAGGGTTGGGCGCCAGGCCGTTCGCAGGCATATCTGGGCGTGCTGGTGGATGACCTCTGCACACTGGGCACCAAAGAGCCGTACCGCATGTTTACCTCACGCGCGGAATACCGCCTGATGCTGCGCGAAGACAATGCCGATCTGCGTCTGACTGAAATCGGTCGTGAACTGGGTCTGGTGGATGATGTCCGTTGGGCGCGCTTCAATGAAAAACTGGAACGTATCGAACGGGAACGTCAGCGTCTGAAAACCACCTGGGTAAATCCGTCTGCGGAATCAGCTGCTGAAGTGAATGCTCACATTACGGCCCCGCTCTCCCGTGAAGCGAGCGGGGAAGATCTGCTGCGTCGCCCGGAAATGACCTACGACCAGCTGGTGCAACTGTCGCCGTTTGCGCCGGGGCTGGATGACGTGCAGGCCGCAGAGCAGGTTGAGATCCAGGTGAAATACGAAGGCTATATCGCTCGCCAGCAGGATGAGATCGAAAAACAGCAGCGCAACGAAAATACGCTGTTGCCGGCAACACTGGATTATCGTCAGGTCAGTGGTTTATCTAACGAAGTGATTGCCAAACTCAATGATCACAAACCTGCTTCAATAGGACAGGCGTCACGAATTTCAGGTATAACCCCCGCCGCCATCTCGATCTTGCTGGTATGGCTGAAAAAACAAGGTATGCTGCGCCGTAGCGCATGATCATTCTCTTTTTGCCCGGCAGTATAGTCACTGCCGGGTTTCTGATTTCTGTATAAACGGGTCATCACTGTGCTCAAAAAACTTTCTCGGCTGCTCGATGAAGCAGGCATTTCGTTGTCCGATCACCAGCAACAGCAACTGGTGGCTTACGTCGAACTGCTCAACAAATGGAACAAAGCGTACAACCTGACTTCCGTACGCGATCCGAACGAGATGCTGGTGCGTCATATTCTCGACAGTGTTGTTGTGGCACCGCACCTGCAGGGTTCGCGTTTTATCGATGTGGGTACCGGGCCTGGTTTACCGGGGATTCCGCTCGCCATTGTGTTGCCGGACGCGCATTTCACGTTGCTGGACAGTCTTGGCAAACGCGTGCGTTTTCTGCGTCAGGTACAGCACGAACTGAAACTGGACAACGTGACGCCGGTGCAGAGCCGCGTTGAGGAATTCCCGGCAGAACCGCCGTTCGACGGTGTCATTAGCCGGGCTTTTGCATCACTGAACGATATGGTGAGCTGGTGCCAGCATTTGCCAGCGCCGTCGGGCCGCTTTTATGCACTGAAGGGCCATGTTCCTGACGATGAAATCGCCCAGTTACCGGCGGGATTTTCTGTCGAAGAGATCATCAGGTTACAGGTGCCAGAACTGGAAGGTGAGCGTCATCTTGTGCTGTTAAAACATAACAAAATTTAATTTTTATCAAAAAAATTAGAGAAATTGCGTCCCCTGTGATGTTAACAAATGAGGGGTAAAACGATGGAACATCCAGTTACATTTAACCATTCATTTACTCTGTGTTTTCCTGCCTATAACGGCAGGTTATTTGTTAACAGAAAAATAGTTACAGATGAAAATATCAGTCTGCTAAAAATGCGTTTGTTGAACGACCATTTGACTGTTAATTAGTTATTAAAAATGTCAATTGCTGGTTTTTAATCTGTATATGTCTTTTTTGAAAACAGTTGTTTAATTTTTGTTTGTTTTTCAAATGGATGAACAAAGCCACTTTTCGTACAGTTTTAATTCGATGAAAACAGTAATTTTTATTATGTGATCTGTGCCACGCTTTATAACCAGTGATTTCGCGTTATTTGCAGATTTGTCTGATCGTTCACAGTTTAGTGAAATCCTGGAAAATAGCCCGGGAGAAAAATGTTTAAACATTTATTCACCTTTTAGCTACTTATTGTTTGAAATCACCGGTACGCACCGTATAATTTGACCGCTTTTTGATGCTTGACTCGAAGTCTCAAAGGACGTTTTATACGACACGCGGCATACCTCGTAAGGAGCAGGAGTAGAACGTGATGTCTGTGTCGCTCGTAAGTCGAAACGTCGCTCGTAGGCTTCTGTTCATTCAGCTTATGGCAGTAATGGCAAGTGGATTGCTGTTTTGCCTCAAAGACCCCTTCTGGGGCATTTCCGCTGTATGTGGCGGTATGGCAGTATTGCTGCCTAACGTGTTGTTCATGATTTTTGCCTGGCGTCACCAGGCGCATACACCAGCTAAGGGACGCGTGTCCTGGACATTTGCCTTCGGTGAGGCGTTCAAGGTGTTAGCGATGCTGGCTTTGCTGGTGGTGGCGTTGGCGGTTTTTAAGGCGGTTTTTTTGCCGCTCATCGTTACGTGGGTTTTGGTGCTGGTGGTTCAGATACTGGCACCCGCTGTAATTAACAACAAAGGGTAAAAGGCATCATGGCTTCTGAAAATATGACGCCGCAGGATTACATAGGTCACCATCTGAACAACCTTCAGATTGACCTGCGTACATTCTCGCTGGTGGATCCGCATAACCCCCCAGCCACCTTCTGGACGCTCAATATTGACTCCATGTTTTTCTCGGTGGTTCTGGGTCTGTTGTTCCTGGCGATGTTCCGCAGCGTGGCCAAAAAGGCGACTAGTGGTGTCCCGGGTAAATTTCAGACCGCAATTGAGATGGTCATCGGCTTTGTGCATGGCAGCGTCAAGGACATGTACCATGGCAAGAGCAAACTCATTGCACCACTGGCCCTGACGGTTTTCGTCTGGGTATTCCTGATGAACCTGATGGATCTGCTGCCTATCGATATGATCCCATACATCGGTGAGCATGTGCTGGGTCTGCCTGCGCTGCGTGTCGTTCCGTCTGCTGACGTGAACATCACCCTGTCTATGGCGCTGGGCGTATTTATCCTGATTCTGTTCTACAGCATCAAAATGAAAGGCGTGGGCGGGTTCGTAAAAGAACTGACGCTTCAGCCGTTCAATCACTGGGCATTCATCCCTGTCAACTTAATCCTTGAAGGTGTTAGCTTGCTGTCAAAACCGGTTTCACTCGGTCTGCGACTGTTCGGTAACATGTATGCGGGTGAGCTGATTTTCATTCTGATAGCGGGTCTGTTGCCGTGGTGGTCACAGTGGATTCTTAATGTGCCATGGGCCATTTTCCACATCCTGATCATCACACTGCAAGCCTTTATCTTCATGGTTCTGACGATCGTCTATCTGTCGATGGCGTCCGAAGAGCATTGATTTTTAACAACACTACTACGTTTTAACTGAAACAAACTGGAGACTGTCATGGAAAACCTGAATATGGATCTGCTGTACATGGCTGCCGCTGTGATGATGGGTCTGGCGGCAATCGGTGCTGCGATCGGTATCGGCATCCTCGGGGGCAAATTCCTGGAAGGCGCAGCGCGTCAGCCGGATCTGATTCCTCTGCTGCGTACTCAGTTCTTTATCGTTATGGGTCTGGTGGACGCAATCCCGATGATCGCTGTAGGTCTGGGTCTGTACGTGATGTTTGCTGTCGCGTAGTAAGTTGTACGGGATAACCCTAATCCACAGTCGTAAAATTTTAAGAGGTATTGTGCTGTGAACATGAACGCAACAATCCTCGGCCAGGCCATCGCGTTTGTTCTCTTTGTATGGTTCTGCATGAAGTATGTATGGCCGCCGTTAATGGCTGCCATCGAAAAGCGTCAAAAAGAAATTGCTGACGGCCTTGCTTCTGCAGAACGCGCTAAGAAAGATTTGGACCTTGCACAGGCCAACGCGACCGACCAGCTGAAAAAAGCGAAAGCGGAGTCCCAGGTGATCATCGAGCAAGCTAACAAGCGTCGCGCTCAGATCCTGGACGAAGCGAAAGCTGAAGCAGAACAGGAACGCACTAAAATCGTCGCACAGGCGCAGGCTGAAATCGAAGCCGAACGTAAACGTGCTCGCGAAGAACTGCGTAAGCAGGTCGCTATCCTGGCTGTTGCTGGCGCCGAGAAGATCATCGAACGTTCCGTGGATGAAGCTGCTAACAGCGACATCGTGGATAAACTTGTCGCTGAACTGTAAGGAGGGAGGGGCTGATGTCTGAATTTGTAACGGTAGCTCGCCCCTACGCCAAAGCAGCTTTTGACTTTGCCGTCGAACACCAGAGCGTTGAACGCTGGCAGGACATGCTGGCGTTTGCCGCTGAAGTGACCAAGAACGAACAAATGGCAGAGCTTCTCTCTGGTGCCCTGGCGCCGGAAACGCTTGCTAAGTCGTTCATCGCCGTGTGTGGTGAGCAGCTGGACGAAAACGGCCAGAACCTGATTCGGGTGATGGCGGAAAATGGTCGTCTCAGCACGCTCCCGGATGTTCTTGAACAGTTTATTCACCTGCGCGCCGCCAGTGAGGCGATTGCTGAGGTTGAAGTCACTTCTGCCTCGCAGCTGAGTGAAGAACAGCTTTCAAAGATCACCGGTGCGATGGAAAAACGTCTGTCACGCAAAGTTAAGCTGAATTGCAAAATCGATAAGTCTGTAATGGCAGGCGTTATCATCCGTGCGGGTGATATGGTCATTGATGGCAGCGTACGCGGCCGTCTTGAGCGCCTTGCAGACGTCTTGCAGTCTTAAGGGGACTGGAGCATGCAACTGAATTCCACCGAAATCAGCGAACTGATCAAGCAGCGCATTGCTCAGTTCAATGTTGTGAGTGAAGCTCACAACGAAGGTACTATTGTTTCTGTAAGTGACGGTGTTATCCGCATTCACGGCCTGGCCGATTGTATGCAGGGTGAAATGATTTCCCTGCCGGGAAACCGTTACGCTATCGCACTGAACCTCGAGCGTGACTCTGTAGGTGCGGTTGTGATGGGTCCGTACGCTGACCTCGCCGAAGGCATGAAGGTCAAATGTACTGGCCGTATTCTGGAAGTTCCGGTTGGCCGTGGCCTGCTGGGCCGTGTGGTTAACACCCTGGGTGCGCCAATCGACGGTAAAGGTCCGGTTGAGCACGATGGCTTCTCACCAATCGAAGTTATCGCACCGGGCGTTATCGACCGTCAGTCCGTCGATCAGCCGGTACAGACCGGTTATAAATCCGTTGACGCCATGATCCCAATCGGTCGTGGTCAGCGTGAACTGATCATCGGTGACCGTCAGACCGGTAAAACCGCGATGGCTATCGACGCCATCATCAACCAGCGTGATTCCGGCATCAAATGTGTGTACGTGGCTATCGGTCAGAAAGCGTCCACCATATCTAACGTGGTTCGTAAACTGGAAGAGCACGGCGCGCTGTCTAACACCATTGTTGTGGTAGCGACCGCGTCTGAATCCGCTGCACTGCAATACCTGGCGCCATACGCCGGTTGCGCCATGGGCGAATACTTCCGTGACCGCGGTGAAGATGCGCTGATCGTTTACGATGACCTGTCTAAACAGGCTGTTGCTTACCGTCAGGTTTCCCTGCTGCTCCGTCGTCCGCCTGGACGTGAAGCATTCCCGGGCGACGTGTTTTACCTCCACTCCCGTCTGCTGGAGCGCGCATCCCGCGTTAACGCGGAATACGTTGAGAACTTCACTAAAGGTGAAGTGAAAGGTAAAACCGGCTCCCTGACCGCTCTGCCGATTATCGAAACTCAGGCGGGTGACGTTTCTGCGTTCGTTCCGACCAACGTAATTTCTATTACCGATGGTCAGATCTTCCTGGAAACCAACCTGTTTAACTCCGGTATTCGTCCTGCGGTTAACCCGGGTATCTCCGTATCCCGTGTGGGTGGTGCAGCGCAGACCAAGATCATCAAGAAACTGTCCGGTGGTATCCGTACTGCGCTGGCGCAGTATCGTGAACTGGCAGCGTTCTCTCAGTTTGCCTCTGATCTGGACGAAGCAACCCGCAAACAGCTGAGCCACGGTCAGAAAGTGACCGAGCTGCTGAAACAGAAACAGTATGCCCCGATGTCTGTTGCTCAACAGGGTGTGGTGCTGTTTGCAGCTGAACGCGGTTACCTCGAAGATGTGGAACTGGCGAAAATCGGTAGCTTCGAAGCCGCTCTGCTGGCTTACGTTGACCGTGATCACGCTCCGCTGATGCAAGAGATCAACCAGTCCGGTGGCTATAACGACGAAATCGAAGGTAAGCTGAAAGGCATCCTCGATTCCTTCAAAGCAACCCAGACCTGGTAACGTCCGGCGGCTTGTCTCAGGACAGGCCGCAAGGCATTGAGGAGAAGCTCATGGCCGGCGCAAAAGAGATACGTAGTAAGATCGCAAGCGTCCAGAACACGCAGAAGATCACTAAAGCGATGGAAATGGTCGCCGCTTCCAAAATGCGTAAATCGCAGGATCGCATGGCGGCCAGCCGTCCTTATGCAGATACCATGCGCAAAGTGATTGGTCACCTTGCGCACGGTAATCTGGAATATAAGCACCCTTACCTGGAAGAACGCGACGTTAAGCGCGTGGGCTACCTGGTGGTGTCTACCGACCGTGGTCTGTGCGGTGGCTTGAACATTAACCTGTTCAAAAAGCTGCTGGCGGATATGAAAGCCTGGTCCGACAAAGGCGTTCAGAGCGATATCGCGATGATCGGCTCCAAGGGCGTGTCTTTCTTTAATTCCGTAGGTGGCAATATTGTCGCCCAGGTGACAGGCATGGGGGATAACCCGTCTCTGTCCGAACTGATCGGCCCGGTAAAAGTGATGTTGCAGGCCTATGATGAAGGCCGTCTGGACAGGCTGTACATTGTCAGCAACAAATTTATTAACACCATGTCTCAGGTTCCGACCCTGACTCAGATGCTGCCGTTACCGGCATCAGAAGATGAAGAGTTAAAACACAAAGCCTGGGATTACCTGTATGAACCTGATCCGAAACTGCTGCTGGATACCTTGCTGCGCCGTTACGTTGAATCTCAGGTTTATCAGGGCGTGGTAGAAAACCTGGCCAGCGAGCAGGCCGCACGTATGGTGGCGATGAAAGCCGCAACCGACAATGGCGGCAGCCTGATTAAAGAGCTGCAGTTGGTATACAACAAAGCTCGTCAGGCCAGCATTACTCAGGAACTCACCGAGATCGTCTCGGGGGCCGCCGCGGTATAACCAGGTTAATTCGTAGAGGATTCAAGATGGCTACTGGAAAAATTGTCCAGGTAATCGGCGCCGTAGTGGACGTCGAATTCCCTCAGGATGCCGTACCGCGCGTGTACGATGCTCTTGAGGTTATGAATGGTAGTGAGCGTCTGGTGCTGGAAGTTCAGCAGCAGCTCGGTGGTGGTATCGTACGTACTATCGCCATGGGTTCTTCCGACGGTCTGCGTCGTGGTCTGGATGTAAAAGATCTCGAGCATCCGATCGAAGTCCCGGTAGGTAAAGCAACGCTGGGTCGTATCATGAACGTGCTGGGTCAGCCGATCGATATGAAAGGCGACATCGGCGAAGAAGAGCGTTGGGCTATCCACCGCGCAGCACCGTCCTACGAAGAGCTGTCCAGCTCTCAGGAACTGCTGGAAACCGGCATCAAAGTTATCGACCTGATGTGTCCGTTCGCGAAGGGCGGTAAAGTCGGTCTGTTCGGTGGTGCGGGTGTAGGTAAAACCGTAAACATGATGGAGCTGATTCGTAACATCGCGATCGAGCACTCCGGTTACTCTGTGTTTGCGGGCGTGGGTGAACGTACTCGTGAGGGTAACGACTTCTACCACGAAATGACCGACTCCAACGTTCTGGACAAAGTATCCCTGGTGTATGGACAGATGAACGAGCCGCCGGGAAACCGTCTGCGCGTTGCACTGACCGGTCTGACCATGGCTGAGAAGTTCCGTGACGAAGGTCGTGACGTTCTGCTGTTCGTCGATAACATCTACCGTTACACCCTGGCGGGTACTGAAGTATCTGCACTGCTGGGCCGTATGCCTTCAGCGGTAGGTTACCAGCCGACCCTGGCGGAAGAGATGGGTGTTCTTCAGGAACGTATCACCTCAACCAAAACCGGTTCTATCACCTCCGTGCAGGCGGTATACGTACCTGCGGATGACCTGACTGACCCGTCACCAGCCACCACTTTTGCGCACCTTGACGCAACCGTGGTACTGAGCCGTCAGATCGCGTCTCTGGGTATCTACCCGGCTGTTGATCCGCTGGATTCCACCAGCCGTCAGCTGGATCCGCTGGTGGTGGGTCAGGAACACTACGACACCGCGCGTGGCGTACAGTCCCTGCTGCAACGTTACCAGGAACTGAAAGACATCATCGCCATCCTGGGTATGGATGAACTGTCTGAAGAAGACAAACTGGTGGTAGCTCGCGCACGTAAGATCCAGCGCTTCCTGTCCCAGCCGTTCTTCGTAGCAGAAGTCTTTACCGGTTCTCCGGGCAAATACGTTTCGCTGAAAGACACCATCCGTGGCTTTAAAGGCATCATGGAAGGCGAATACGATCACCTGCCGGAGCAGGCGTTCTACATGGTCGGTTCCATCGAAGAAGCCGTGGAAAAAGCCAAAAAACTTTAACGCCTTAATCGGAGGGTGATATGGCAATGACTTACCACCTGGATGTCGTCAGCGCAGAGCAACAAATGTTCTCTGGTCTGGTCGAGAAAATCCAGGTAACGGGTAGCGAAGGTGAGCTGGGTATTTACCCGGGTCACGCCCCGCTGCTCACCGCCATTAAGCCTGGTATGATCCGCATCGTTAAACAGCATGGTCATGAAGAGTTTATTTACTTGTCAGGCGGCATTCTTGAAGTGCAGCCTGGTACCGTGACCGTTCTGGCTGATACTGCGATTCGTGGCCAGGATCTCGATGAAGCGAGAGCCATGGAATCGAAGCGTAAGGCTGAAGAGCACATTAAGAGCTCTCACGGCGACGTGGATTACGCTCAGGCGTCTGCGGAACTGGCCAAAGCGATCGCCAAACTGCGCGTTATCGAGTTGACCAAAAAAGCGATGTAACACCGGCTTGAATGTCTCAAAAGCCAGTCTGGTTTCCAGGCTGGCTTTTTTTATGCCTGCTTTATTCAGGTATCAAAAAAACAGTGAAAGCAGCGGCATAGCAGCTAATCTTCAGATTACGGGGATTTTTTTCGAGACAAAACCGCGTACGATCGCTGAAAATGGCGCTATAAACTGGTTTTACACCCGGGCGTTGCGCGTTTTCTCCGCATCCCATTTCATGATGCAAAATATGTAGAAATTTCAACGTCAAAGGGTTTTACTTCCCACTCAAATTACTGTCAGGATGCGTATGTCAAACAGTGCGATGAGCGTGGTGATCCTTGCCGCAGGCAAAGGAACCCGCATGTATTCCGAGCTTCCGAAAGTGCTGCACACGTTGGCCGGGAAACCAATGGTGCAGCATGTCATTGATGCTGCTAATGAATTAGGCGCCAGCCAGGTGCATCTGGTCTATGGTCACGGCGGCGATCTCCTTAAGCAAGCGCTGAAAGAAGATAACCTGAACTGGGTGTTGCAGGCGGAACAGCTGGGTACCGGGCATGCGATGCAGCAGGCCGCGCCGTTCTTTGCCGATGACGAAGACATACTTATGCTTTATGGCGATGTACCGCTGATTTCCGTCGATACCCTTCAGCGTCTGCGTGAAGCAAAACCGCAGGGCGGCATTGGTTTGTTGACGGTTAAGCTGGATGACCCCAGCGGTTACGGCCGTATCACGCGTGAAAACGGCAAAGTGACGGGCATTGTTGAGCATAAAGATGCCAGCGACGCGCAGCGTCAGATTCAGGAAATCAATACCGGTATCCTGATTGCCAGTGGTGCGGATCTGAAGCGCTGGCTGTCGAAGCTCAACAATAACAACGCGCAGGGTGAGTACTACATCACCGACATCATTGCGATGGCGTACCACGAAGGGCGTGAAATTGCCGCCGTTCATCCGGCGCGCATCAGCGAAACGGACGGCGTGAACAATCGCCTCCAGCTTTCCCGCCTTGAGCGTATTTATCAGTCAGAGCAGGCCGAAAAACTGCTGCTGGCGGGTGTCATGCTGCGTGATCCGGCGCGTTTCGATTTACGCGGCGAGCTGATTCACGGGCGCGATGTGGAAATTGATACTAACGTTATCCTGGAAGGCCAGGTCACGCTGGGCCACCGCGTAAAAATCGGCACCGGCTGCGTTATCAAAAACAGCATCATTGGCGACGACTGTGAAATCAGCCCCTACAGCGTGGTTGAAAATTCGTACCTTGAAGCCGCCTGCACCATTGGGCCGTTCGCACGTTTGCGTCCTGGTGCAGAGCTACTGGAAGGCGCGCATGTGGGCAACTTTGTCGAGATGAAAAAAGCGCGGCTGGGTAAAGGCTCAAAAGCCGGTCACCTGAGCTATCTCGGCGATGCGGAAATTGGCGACAATGTGAATATCGGTGCGGGCACCATCACCTGTAACTACGATGGTGCGAACAAATTCAAAACCATCATTGGTGATGATGTGTTTGTCGGCTCCGATACGCAACTGGTGGCACCTGTAACCATTGGAAAAGGCGTGACCATTGCGGCGGGAACCACGGTTACGCGCGATGTGGCTGATAATGAGTTGGTATTAAGCCGCGTACCGCAGGTTCATAAGCAGGGCTGGAAACGCCCGGTGAAGAAGAAATAATACAGTTTTGTAGGCCGGATAAGCGTCAGCGCTATCCGGCAGACAGGGGTGAGGAAATAATATAATTTCCCACCCCAATGGCAGTACCTATAAATATAACCCCACTCTCTACAAGGCTCGGGGCGCCCGGGAAACGGGCAAAAGCAGGTCAGCGACAACGCAGGCGTAATGCCTAAATTCGGAATAAAACATTATGTGTGGAATTGTTGGCGCAGTTGCGCAGCGTGATATTGCTGAAATCCTTCTCGAAGGATTACGTCGTCTGGAATACCGTGGTTATGACTCTGCCGGTCTGGCAGTCGTTGACGCAGAAGGGAATATGACCCGTCTTCGCCGCCTCGGAAAAGTCCAGATGCTGAGCCAGGCGGCGGAAGAACATCCGTTGCATGGCGGTACAGGTATTGCTCACACCCGCTGGGCGACACACGGCGAACCGTCGGAAGGAAACGCGCATCCGCATGTTTCTGAACACATCGTTGTGGTGCATAACGGTATCATCGAAAACCACGAACCACTGCGCGAATTGCTGCAGTCCCGTGGTTACGTCTTTGCTTCAGAGACTGACACCGAAGTGATTGCTCACCTCGTTCACTGGGAGCTTGAGCAGGGCGGTACGTTGCGTGAAGCTGTGCTGCGCGCTATCCCGCAGTTGCGTGGCGCTTATGGCACGGTGATCATGGATACCCGCGATCCGGGCACGCTGCTGGCCGCTCGTTCAGGAAGCCCACTGGTCATTGGTCTGGGCATGGGTGAAAACTTCATTGCGTCTGACCAGCTGGCGCTGCTGCCGGTGACCCGTCGGTTTATCTTCCTTGAAGAGGGCGATATCGCTGAGGTTACACGTCGTTCTATCACCATCTTCGACAGGTCTGGCGCACAAGTTAAACGCCCGGACATCGAATCTAATCTGCAGTATGACGCCGGTGATAAAGGCATCTACCGTCACTACATGCAGAAAGAGATCTACGAACAGCCGAACGCCATCAAAAACACCCTGACCGGCCGTATCAGTCACGGTGAAGTTGATTTAAGCGAGCTGGGCGCGAATGCCAACGAGATGCTGGCTCAGGTCGAACATATCCAGATTGTTGCCTGCGGCACGTCGTACAACTCCGGAATGGTCTCCCGTTACTGGTTCGAAGCGCTGGCTGGCGTGCCGTGCGACGTGGAAATCGCCTCTGAATTCCGCTATCGCAAATCCGCGGTGCGCCGCAACAGCCTGATGATCACCCTGTCGCAGTCTGGCGAAACAGCGGATACGCTGGCGGCGCTGCGTCTGTCGAAAGAGCTGGGGTATCTTGGCTCGCTGGCTATTTGTAACGTGCCGGGCTCCTCGCTGGTGCGTGAATCTGATCTGGCGCTGATGACCAAAGCCGGGACCGAAATTGGCGTGGCCTCCACCAAAGCATTTACTACTCAGCTAACGGTTCTGTTGATGCTGGTGGCGAAACTGGCGCGTCTGAAAGGCCTGGATGCCGCTATTGAGCATGACATCGTTCATGGTCTGCAGGCGCTGCCGAGCCGCATTGAACAGATGCTGTCGCAGGACAAGCGTATTGAAGCGCTGGCGGAAGATTTCTCTGACAAACACCACGCGCTGTTCCTCGGCCGTGGCGATCAGTATCCGATTGCGCTGGAGGGCGCGCTGAAACTGAAAGAGATCTCTTATATCCACGCGGAAGCGTATGCCGCAGGCGAACTCAAGCACGGTCCGCTGGCGCTGATCGACGCCGATATGCCGGTTATTGTCGTGGCACCTAACAACGAATTGCTGGAAAAACTGAAATCCAACATCGAAGAAGTGCGTGCGCGTGGCGGTCATCTGTATGTCTTTGCCGATCGCGATGCTGGTTTCACCAGTAGCGACAACATGCACATCATTGAGATGCCGCATGTGGAAGAGGTCATTGCGCCGATCTTCTACACCGTACCGCTGCAGTTGTTGGCTTACCACGTCGCGCTGATTAAAGGCACCGATGTTGACCAACCGCGCAACCTGGCAAAATCAGTCACGGTTGAGTAATAAAAAAACGCCCCATATCAATAAATGGGGCGTTTTTCCGCCTTTCCTTTATGACAATCTGTCATCTTCAGCTACCTTTTTCAGTGTCACAGAAATAAAATTTTTCTGACATATTATGGTCATAATCGTTGCTATCGATATGAAAAATAGACACTTTCAAACGCACATTAAACAAAATTTTCTACTGTCATCAAACTGTAATAAACCGTACATATAACTGTCACCTCTTTGTCCTATTTTGCTCATCGTAGCCACTTAAACAACGATTTATACAAATCTTGCAGGAGACATTATGAAAGTTATGCGTACCACTGTCGCAACTGTTGTCGCCGCGACCTTATCGATGAGCGCTTTCGCGGCTGGAGCAGCAGCAAGCCTGACTGGCGCTGGTGCAACATTCCCTGCGCCGGTGTATGCCAAGTGGGCTGATACCTACCAGAAAGAAACGGGTAATAAAGTCAACTATCAGGGTATCGGCTCCTCCGGTGGCGTTAAGCAAATCACAGCAAACACCGTTGACTTCGGCGCGTCTGACGCTCCGCTGAAGGATGACAAATTACAGCAGGAAGGGCTGTTCCAGTTCCCGACCGTGATTGGCGGCGTGGTGCTGGCGGTAAACCTGCCTGGCTTCAAATCTGGCGAGCTGGTGCTGGATGGTAAAACCCTGGGGGATATCTACCTCGGCAAAATCAAAAAATGGGATGACGAAGCAATCGCTAAGCTGAACCCAGGCAAAAAACTGCCTTCTCAGAATATCGCGGTGGTTCGTCGTGCTGATGGTTCCGGTACCTCTTTCGTTTTCACCAGCTACCTGGCAAAAGTGAACGAAGAGTGGAAATCCAAAGTCGGTGCGGGCTCAACGGTTAACTGGCCGACAGGTCTGGGCGGAAAAGGTAACGATGGCATCGCCGCCTTCGTACAGCGTCTGCCAGGCTCTATCGGTTATGTTGAATATGCTTACGCTAAGCAGAACAACCTGACCTATACCAAACTGAAATCTGCTGATGGCGCAGATGTTAGTCCAACCGAAGAGAGCTTCTCTAATGCCGCTAAAGGCATCGACTGGAGCAAATCTTTCGCTCAGGACCTGACCAACCAGAAAGGGGCCGACGTGTGGCCAATCACTTCCACGACGTTCATCCTGGTGCATAAAGAGCAGAAAAATGCTGAGCAGGGCGCTGAAGTGCTGAAATTCTTCGACTGGGCGTACAAGAACGGTGGAAAAGAAGCCAATGCACTGGATTATGCAACCCTGCCGGACAGCGTGGTTGAGCAGGTTCGTGCTGCATGGAAGACCAACGTGAAAGATAGCAGCGGTAAAGCGCTGTACTAACAGGATCTTTTTGACGAAGATGGCGGTGAGCATGAATGCTCATCGCCTTTTCGTAAGACGTAAATAACTGAAGAGTAACTTATGGCTGCAACCAAGCCTGCTTTTAACCCACCGGGTAAACAGGGTGACATGATATTCAGTGCGCTGGTAAAACTGGCTGCGCTGATTGTGCTATTGATGCTGGGTGGCATCATCGTTTCCCTGATCATCTCCTCCTGGCCAAGCATTCAGAAATTTGGTTTCTCGTTTCTGTGGACCAAAGAGTGGGATGCGCCAAATGATATCTTCGGTGCGCTGGTACCCATCTACGGTACGCTGGTCACCTCCTTTATCGCGCTACTGATCGCCGTTCCGGTGAGCTTCGGTATCGCACTGTTTCTGACAGAACTTGCCCCGGCCTGGCTGAAACGCCCGCTGGGGATTGCTATTGAGCTGCTGGCGGCGATTCCAAGTATCGTTTACGGCATGTGGGGGCTGTTTATTTTCGCACCACTGTTCGCTACGTACTTCCAGGAGCCAGTCGGCAATGTGCTGTCCAGCATTCCGTTTGTGGGCGCTTTGTTCTCCGGTCCGGCATTCGGCATTGGTATTCTGGCCGCTGGCGTCATCCTCGCTATCATGATCATCCCTTACATTGCAGCGGTAATGCGCGATGTGTTTGAACAGACGCCAGTCATGATGAAAGAGTCCGCGTACGGCATCGGCTGTACGACCTGGGAAGTGATCTGGCGCATCGTCCTGCCGTTCACTAAGAACGGGGTTATCGGTGGCATCATGCTCGGCCTGGGCCGTGCACTGGGTGAAACCATGGCGGTGACCTTTATCATCGGTAATACCTACCAGCTCGATAGCGCCTCGTTGTATATGCCGGGTAACAGCATTACCTCGGCGCTGGCGAACGAATTCGCAGAAGCGGAATCCGGCCTGCACGTTGCCGCGTTGATGGAACTGGGTCTGATTCTGTTTGTTATCACCTTCATCGTTCTGGCTGCCTCGAAATTCATGATCCTGCGACTGGCGAAAAACGAGGGGGCGCGTTAATGGCGACTCTTGAAATGCAAACAACCGCTGAACTGGCGGAATCCCGCCGCAAAATGCAGGCTCGCCGCCGCATGAAAAACCGTATCGCCCTGACGCTGTCAATGGCGACCATGGTGTTCGGTCTGTTCTGGCTTATCTGGATCCTGGTTTCTACTGTGTCCCGCGGTTTTGACGGCATGTCGCTGGCACTGTTCACTGAAATGACGCCACCGCCAAATACGGCAGGCGGTGGACTGGCGAACGCTCTCGCTGGCAGCGGGTTGTTGATCCTGTGGGCCACCGTCTTTGGTACGCCGCTGGGCATTCTGGCCGGCATTTACCTGGCGGAATATGGCCGTAAATCCCTGCTGGCGGAGTTTATTCGTTTCATTAACGATATCCTGCTCTCCGCGCCATCCATCGTGGTTGGCCTGTTTGTCTACACCATCGTGGTGGCCAAAATGGAGCACTTCTCCGGTTGGGCCGGGGTGATTGCGCTGGCGTTGCTGCAGGTGCCGATTGTCATTCGAACCACCGAGAACATGCTTAAACTGGTTCCGGACAGTCTGCGTGAAGCTGCGTATGCACTGGGAACGCCGAAATGGAAGATGATTTCCGCCATCACGGTGAAAGCCTCGGTTTCCGGCATCCTGACCGGCGTGCTGCTGGCGGTGGCGCGTATCGCCGGGGAAACGGCGCCGTTACTGTTCACTGCGCTCTCCAACCAGTTCTGGAGTACCGACATGATGCAGCCAATCGCCAACCTGCCGGTCACCATTTTCAAATTTGCGATGAGCCCGTTTGCTGAATGGCAACAACTGGCCTGGGCCGGGGTGTTGATCATTACCCTTTGCGTCCTGTTGCTGAACATTCTGGCGCGCATCATTTTTGCCAAGAGTAAACACGGTTAATTTTACGGCGCGGTCACGGACGGCGCCGGATAAGGAAGAGAGTGAGATGAGTATGGCTAATACTGCCCCGGGTAAGATTTCGGTTCGTGATTTGAACTTCTACTACGGCAAATTCCATGCCCTTAAGAACATCAATCTGGACATCGCAAAGAATCAGGTGACGGCATTTATCGGGCCATCTGGCTGCGGTAAATCTACATTGCTGCGTACCTTCAACAAAATGTATGAGCTCTACCCTGAGCAGCGTGCAGAAGGCGAAATTTTGCTGGATGGCGACAATATTCTCACCAACACCCAGGATATTGCGCTGCTGCGTGCCAAAGTCGGTATGGTATTCCAGAAACCAACGCCGTTCCCGATGTCTATCTACGACAACATCGCCTTTGGCGTGCGTCTGTTTGAAAAAATGTCCCGCGCGGATATGGATGAGCGTGTGCAGTGGGCGTTGACCAAAGCCGCATTATGGAACGAAACCAAAGATAAGTTACACCAGAGCGGATACTCTCTCTCTGGTGGTCAGCAACAGCGTCTGTGCATCGCGCGCGGTATTGCGATTCGCCCGGAAGTGCTGCTGCTGGATGAGCCGTGCTCAGCGCTGGATCCTATCTCCACCGGACGTATCGAGGAGCTTATCACCGAGCTGAAACAGGATTACACCGTTGTGATCGTGACACACAACATGCAACAGGCGGCACGTTGCTCTGACCACACTGCATTTATGTATCTTGGCGAGCTGATCGAATTCAGTAATACGGATGACTTGTTCACCAAGCCCGCGAAAAAACAGACAGAAGATTACATTACTGGCCGCTACGGTTGATTTGGAGTTAGCGATGGACAACCTTAATCTCAACAAACATATTTCCGGCCAGTTCAATGCAGAACTGGAGCATATCCGCACCCAGGTGATGACTATGGGTGGGCTGGTGGAACAGCAGCTCTCTGACGCGATTACCGCGATGCATAATCAGGATCAGGAACTGGCGAAGCGTGTTATCGACGGCGACAAACAGGTCAATATGATGGAAGTGGCCATCGATGAAGCCTGCGTACGTATCATTGCTAAGCGCCAGCCAACCGCCAGCGACCTACGCCTGGTGATGGCGATCATCAAAACTATCGCTGAGCTGGAGCGCATTGGCGACGTGGCGGATAAAATCTGTCGTACGGCACTGGAGAAATTCTCGCAACAGCACCAGCCGCTGCTGGTGAGCCTGGAATCGCTGGGTCGCCACACCGTACAAATGCTGCATGATGTGCTGGATGCCTTTGCACGTATGGATATCGACGAAGCTGTCCGTATCTATCGCGAAGACAAGAAAGTGGATCAGGAATATGAAGGCATTGTGCGTCAGTTGATGACTTACATGATGGAAGATTCCCGCACTATCCCAAGCGTCCTGACTGCGTTGTTTTGTGCGCGCTCCATCGAACGTATCGGCGACCGTTGTCAGAACATTTGCGAATACATTTTCTATTTCGTCAAAGGGCAGGATTTCCGACATGTGGGCGGCGATGAGCTGGACAAACTACTGGCGGGTAAAGATCCGAAAGAGTGATACACCGTAAAAAACCCGGTGGTGTTGTGCCACCGGGCTTTTTTATTATCGCGTCACATGCCAGCTGCGCGCTTTCCACAGCGCGGGCAGTTCCGACAGCGCGCTGAACGTCGTCACCTTCGGGTGGTCAATCGGCGGGTTGTGCGGGTCGGCGCAGAAGTAAAACACTTCCATCCCTGCCGCGATGCCGGATTGCGCGCCCGCGCTGGAATCATCCACCAGAATGCAGTTTTCCGGGTTCACGTTCATCGCTTTTGCCGCATGGAACATCAGCGCCGGATCGGGTTTCCAGCGCTGAATATCGTAGCCACTGAACAGTTTTTCCGGGAAGTGGTGCAACATGCCGGTTTTTCCCAGCGAATGCTGCATTTTACTGACCGGGCCATTAGACACGACGCACATCGGAACGGTAACCGCATCCAGCAACGTATTTGCCCCCGCAATAACCTCCAGTTCGCTGTCGAACAGGCGTGCGACCTCGGCGCGATAGAGCGGTTCTAAATCTGCTTTTTGCAGATTCACCCCCTGTTCGGCGTTGATCGTATCAATAATTTCATAGAGTTTTACACCCTTGAAGCGTTTAAAAACTTCTTCGAGATCAAGGGTGATGCCCATCTGTTGAAACATATAGACATAGGCGCGGGAACAAATCACTTCACTGTCGACCAGCGTACCATCACAGTCGAAAAATACCGCTTCAATGTTGGTCATGCCGTTTCCTGTTATAACAAGTTTATCGTTTACCTGATGAAAATTGCGCAACGCAATCGTTGCCGTATAAGAAAAACCAATAAAAAAAGTGCGAGTTAATCCACCCTATTGTCGCATTTTGGGGTAGGATAGCGACGAATTTTCCCTCCTTTGCTCGGAACCAGAAGATGAGTCAACAACACACTACCCAGGCCTCTGGTCAGGGACTGCTTGAGCGCGTGTTCAAACTGCGCGAACACGGGACATCGGCACGCACCGAAGTCATCGCCGGCTTTACGACTTTCCTGACGATGGTTTACATCGTTTTTGTTAACCCGCAAATTCTTGGCGCCGCGGGAATGGACACCAGCGCCGTGTTTGTGACTACTTGTCTTATCGCTGCGTTCGGCAGCATCCTGATGGGCCTGTTTGCTAATCTGCCGGTAGCGCTGGCACCTGCGATGGGGCTTAACGCCTTCTTTGCGTTTGTCGTCGTTGGCGCGATGGGCCTGCCGTGGCAGGTCGGGATGGGCGCGATTTTCTGGGGTGCGGTGGGTCTGCTGCTGCTGACCATTTTCCGCATCCGCTACTGGATGATCGCCAATATCCCTGTCAGCCTGCGCGTCGGCATCACCAGCGGTATCGGCCTGTTCATCGGTATGATGGGACTGAAAAACGCCGGGGTGATTGTCGCGAACAGCGAAACGCTGGTCACCATTGGCAACCTGACGTCGCATAACGTCCTGCTTGGCGTGCTGGGTTTCTTCATCATCGCGATTCTGGCATCCCGTAACATCCATGCGGCGGTGCTGGTATCTATAGTGGTCACCACGCTGCTGGGCTGGCTGCTGGGGGATGTGCATTACAACGGCATTGTCTCCGCACCACCGAGCGTCACAACCGTCCTGGGTCATGTGGATCTCGCGGGTTCGCTGAATATTGGCCTGGCCGGGGTGATCTTCTCCTTCATGCTGGTTAACCTCTTTGACTCCTCCGGCACGCTGATTGGCGTGACTGATAAAGCCGGTCTCACCGATGAAAACGGTAAGTTCCCGCGCATGAAGCAGGCGTTGTACGTTGACAGTATCTCATCCGTCGCCGGGTCGTTCATCGGCACCTCATCTGTCACCGCGTATATCGAATCCTCTTCCGGCGTCTCCGTAGGCGGTCGTACCGGTTTGACGGCAGTGATTGTTGGTTTGCTGTTCCTGCTGGTGATTTTCCTCTCTCCACTGGCGGGCATGGTGCCACCATACGCTGCTGCAGGGGCGCTGATTTACGTCGGCGTGCTGATGACTTCTAGTCTGTCACGCGTGAAGTGGGATGACCTTACAGAGGCGGTACCGGCGTTTATTACCGCAGTGATGATGCCGTTCAGCTTCTCCATCACCGAAGGGATTGCGCTGGGCTTTATTTCCTACTGTGTGATGAAAATCGGTACCGGTCGTTTCCGCGATCTCAGCCCGTGCGTCATTGTCGTCGCGCTGCTGTTTGTGCTGAAGATTGTGTTTATCGACGCGCACTAAAGGATTTACGTAGTGCAGGCCCGGCAGGCATCGCGCCGCCGGGCTTTTGTTTACGCCTTCACGCGCTGAATATAATCACCAAACGCAGTCAACTGACCGGTCAGATGATCCAGCGTGCTCTGGTCAATCACTTCACCCGTCTGCGGGTCGACTTTATTCTGAATCACACCGCCCATGAATTCCGGCTTGTTCATCACCATGGCGTCGAGAAACACCAGGATTTGACGCAAGTGATACTGGCAGCGCGCGCCGCCAATAGCGCCCATTGAGCTGGTCTGAATCAGTACCGGCTTACCCGCCAGTGGCTGGTCAGGCAAACGTGACAGCCAGTCGATGGCATTTTTCAGCCCACCCGGCACCGAATAGTTATATTCCGGCGTAACAATAACCACACCGTCGGCCTGGCGGATTTGCGCGGCCAGGGCTTCAACACTTTGCGGAAACCCCTCTTCCTGCTGGACATCCGCATCATAAAGCGGAATGTCGCCGATAGACGGCAGCGCAGAGATGTCCATTCCCGCAGGCGCGATTTTAGGCAGCGTGCGCGCCACCATACCGTTAAATGAGCCTTTACGCAGGCTTCCCAGTAACGTCACAACGTTCAACGTGTCAGACATGATTACTCCTTTGCATCATGATATGTCAGGTCAGTTGATTATAAGGGCTTTTTCGGCAGGCAGGCTGGTAAATCGCATCAGGCGTGTGGCGGGTTCATTTGCGCGGGTTTGTGCATCGGTCAGACTGTCCCAGCCTTTTTTGCTGTGAAATTCCCACAGATTGAGCTTTTCAATAGCGGGGCTGGTGGCAACTGACCACACCAGAATGTCCTCGGCATCGCAAATCGCCTCAATCTGCATAACCTCAGCAGAGCGCAAACGGCCCGAGCCAGGAAGCAGTTGTAACTGCCGGGGGGAATCCTGTGTAGCGTGACCGGTCATCTTTAATACGCTCTGGCGCAGGACGACCATCTGGGTTCGCGCCTCATGAGGATCGTTTTGATTGTCGATCCACAGATTCTCGTTACGGGTGAAGGGGTACGCTTCCGGGATGCTGGCGTGTTGCAGTTCCATATCGAGGCCACAGTTTCCCTCTGTCGCCAGCGCCACGCCGACAATATTGCCGGTATAAGCAACCGAAAAAGCAGGCAATTCCGCATCGGCAAAAACGGGTTTTCCGTTAGGTTCCGTGATGATTTCCGGTAATTCACTGATGCCATACAGCATGAACATCAGTTCAGCCAGCAGCGCGCGCGATCCCATGAAACGCGCACGGCGATGCTCCGGTAGCCGTCGTGCCGCATGGTGCACGGTTGACGGAAGTCGTACCGACGCGAGTTGCTCGTCGCTTAGGATGCCTCGTGCAAAGTGAGTGGCCATTTTTCGCTCCCTGATTAATGGACAATGGTTAACGGTCTGTAATGTATTATTACCGATAATGGACAGGTTTTAATGCGGAAAAACTTGTCTGAAAAGGCTCCTGGCATGACTTTTACATATCCTTAGTCACATTCGCCGAATCGCTCACGAATTATTTGCCAATACAGAAGCTGGAGAAAATACGTCCCAGCAGATCGTCTGACGTAAATTCGCCGGTAATTTCACTTAAGTTATGTTGTGCCAGACGCAGCTCTTCGGCCAGCAGTTCGCCTGCCCAGGCGCCAAGCAGCTGCGCTTTACCCTGTTGCAGATGATTCGCTGCTTCTTCCAGCGCCTGTAAATGACGACGACGAGCCAGAAAACCCCCTTCCATGTTGGTTTCAAAGCCCATGCTCTGTTTAAGATGATTACGCAGCGTTTCCACACCTTCGCCGGTACGCGCGGAGAGGCGAACCAGTGAGTGACCATTTACTTCACTGATACCCAGCGTTTCTCCGGTAATATCGGCCTTATTACGCACGACGGTAATCGGCAGTTTTGCCGGTAAACGGGCGATAAAATCGGGCCAGATATCGGCAGGGTCGACAGCATCGGTGGTAGTACCATCCACCATAAACAACACACGATCCGCCTGTTCTATTTCCTGCCAGGCGCGTTCGATGCCGATGCGTTCCACTTCGTCGCTGGCATCACGCAAGCCGGCAGTATCTATGATGTGCAGCGGCATGCCGTCAATGTGGATATGCTCGCGCAGCACGTCGCGGGTTGTGCCCGCAATATCCGTCACGATCGCCGCTTCGCGACCGGCCAGCGCATTAAGCAAACTGGATTTCCCGGCGTTAGGTCGCCCGGCAATCACGACTTTCATCCCTTCGCGCAACAGGCTGCCCTGGCGCGCTTCTGCACGCACCGCATCGAGATCGGCGATAACCGCGTTGAGTTGGGCTTCGATTTTGCCGTCTGAGAGAAAGTCGATCTCCTCATCCGGAAAGTCGATGGCGGCTTCCACGTAGATTCGCAGGTGAGTGAGTGCTTCCACTAAATGATTCACGCGAGCTGAAAACGCCCCCTGCAGTGAGTTCAGCGCGGAGCGTGCCGCCTGTTCTGAACTGGCGTCAATCAGGTCGGCAATCGCCTCTGCCTGGGCTAAATCGAGCTTATCATTGAGGAAGGCGCGTTCGGAAAACTCGCCCGGCTTTGCGATACGCACACCCGGCAGCGTCAGAATACGTTTAAGCAGCAGGTCGAGGATCACCGGTCCACCGTGACCCTGCAGTTCCAGCACGTCTTCACCGGTAAAGGAGTTCGGGCCAGGAAACCACAGCGCGATGCCCTGATCCAGCGCGGTGCCGTCTGCGTCTCTGAACGGCAGATAATCGGCATAGCGCGGCTTTGGCAGTTTACCCAGCACAGCCTGAGCAACGTCCCGCGCTTTCAGGCCGGAGATGCGCAGAATACCCACACCACCGCGTCCCGGTGGGGTTGCCTGGGCGATGATTGTGTCGTTATGGCTCATAAAATCACTCGTATTAAAAAAGGCGGTCCTGAGACCGCCTTCTGGCTGAAAGAATGAAGGTTATCAGGACTTCTTCTTCTCGCGGCTGTGCAGCCCACGTTTTTCCAGACCACGGTAAATCAGCTGCTGCTGAATAATGGTCACCAGGTTGCTGACGATATAGTACAGCACCAGACCTGACGGGAACCACAGGAAGAACACCGTAAAGATGACTGGCATAAAGGTCATGATCTTCTGCTGCATCGGGTCGGTCACTGTGGTCGGCGACATCTTCTGAATGAAGAACATCGTCACGCCCATCAGGATCGGCAGGATGTAGTACGGGTCCTGTGCGGATAAGTCGTGGATCCACAGCGCAAACGGCGCATGGCGCAGTTCCACAGAGCCCATCAGCATGTAATACAACGCAAGAAAGATAGGCATCTGGATGAGCAGCGGGAAGCAGCCGCCCAGCGGGTTGACCTTCTCAGCTTTGTACAGGGCCATCATTTCCTGGCTCTGGCGCTGTTTGTCATCGCCCAGACGCTCGCGCATTGCCTGAATCTTCGGCTGCAGCATACGCATCTTCGCCATGGAGGTGTACTGCGCTTTGGTCAGCGGGTACATGATGCCACGAACGATAAAGGTGATGACGATGATGGAGAAGCCCCAGTTGCCGAGGAAACTGTGGATCCATTTCAGCAGTTTAAACAGCGGCTGAGAGATGAACCACAACCAGCCATAGTCCACGGTCAGATCCAGATGCGGCGCAACGGCAGCCATTTTGTCCTGAATTTCCGGACCTACCCACAGGGTGCTGTTCAGCGTCGCGTTCTGACCCGGCTGCACCAGCGTTGGCTGTGATTTGTAACCGATCGCGGCAACACCGTTGCCCAGGTTGGCGGTGTAGAAATTGTTGGTGCCATCGTTACGCGGCACCCATGCGGTAGCAAAATACTGTTGCAGCATCGCTACCCAGCCATTATTGGCATTCACATTCAGGTTTTCGTTGTCGGCGATGGTATCGAATTTGTATTTTTCGTACTTCTCGTCCGGCGTTGAGTACGCCGCGCCGCGGAAGGTATGCAGCGCAAAGTTGCTGCTGCCGGTATCGCGGTGAGACGGCAGGTTGATGGATTGCTTCAACTGACCGAACGTCGCCAGCTCCAGCGGTTTCTCACCGGCGTTTTTCACGTCGTAGCCGACATTCACTGAATATTCGCCGCGTTTCAGGGTGAAAGTTTTGGTGAAGGTGTTACCGGCTTTGTCAGTATACGTCAGCGGGATAGCCAGTTCGCTCTGGCCATCCGCCAGTACAAACGCATCTTTATCAACGTTATACAGCGGACGAGGACCATTAGCCGGGTTATCCGGGCCATCACGTCCAGTCAGGCCGCTCTGCGCCTGGTAGATAAACTGTGGCGTAGTTTCCAGCAACTGGAACGGTTCATTGGAACCCAGATCTTTCGGGTATGCCAACAACAGCGCCTGTTCAACATCACCACCGCTGGTGTTGATGGTCAGTTCAAGCACATCGGTTTTAACCGTAATCAGTTTCCCCTGGCCACTGGCCGGTACGCCCTGGTCTGCTGCACTACCTGCTGCGGTGGTCGTTGTCTGCGTGGTCTGTTGCGGCTGTGGTTGAGGATTTTTATCCTGCTCCCACGCCTGCCAGATCATGAAAGACACGAACAACAAAGCGATGATAAGAAGATTGCGTTGGGAATCCATCGTTAGTGTTCTCTGGTATCAAAGGGTCCTGGTGGGACGGGGTCGTCTCCACCCGGGTGTAAAGGGTGGCATTTTAATACGCGTTTCACCGTCAACCAACTGCCTTTTATCACTCCAAACCTGCGCAATGCCTCAATTCCGTATTGAGAACAGGTTGGTGTGAAACGGCAATGTGGCCCGAGTAGCGGACTAATCAGGCGCTGATAGACCCGAATAAGGGCTATCAGGAGCCGTGAGCCAGGCGACAGTGACGGCGCCATAATTTTTCCAACGCTTCCGTGAGAGCACGGTTATCGAGGTCAGCAACCCCTTTTTTCGCCACCACCACGAAATCCATGGACGGAAGTTCATGCTGGCGTAAACGGAAGCTCTCACGCGTCAGACGTTTAATCCGGTTGCGTTCATGTGCGCGCTTGACGTTTTTCTTGGCGACGGTAAGACCGATGCGGGGATGCCCCAGCGAATTCAGGCGGCCGAGGATAGTAATTTGCGGCGTGCCAGCCCGTTGTGGCTGCTGGAAGACGAAAGTGAAATGATTGGGAGTTAACAAACGTAACTCCCTGGGAAATGCGAGCTTAACCACTCAGGGGTTAGCTTTTATTACTTGGAAACGGTCAGACGAGCGCGGCCTTTAGCACGACGACGTGCCAGAACCTGACGACCATTTTTAGTAGCCATACGAGCACGGAAGCCGTGAGAACGGTTGCGCTTCAGTACAGACGGTTGAAAAGTGCGTTTCATGGCGATTTCTACCTAAACTTGAATAAATTCACTGACTTTTGCGTATACCCGAACAACATTCGAACGACTAACGCTTCAGCTTGGGTGATTAAAGAGGCCGGATTGTAATAATTGTACACTCCAGAGTCAATTCTCTTTACCTTCTTTCCCGCGTAATTCCGCACTTTTACGTGCAAAAAGTGAGCAGCCGTCGACACAAGAACTCGGGCTCTACGCGCCGGGTGGGGGATTATACGGCCTCCCGGGTAAAGCGCAAGGATCGTGCAGGATCTTTATTAGATCGTTTAAGCAAAAATTCGTCCGTACTCATTAATTTTTCCAATATGCGGCCTAAATCCTGCTTCACTCGTGCCAGGATCGATTACACTTATCCGGTTTCGATCCTTCCTGTGGATAAAAGGGGAAGAATCTGTGAGAAACAGAAGATCTCTGGTTCAGATTACGCTATGATCCGCGGTCCTGATCGCGATCTTTAGATCCTGGCCGGGTAATAAAACCGCGCACAGCGGTTCGCACGTCACCCTTTTGCGCAGGGTCCAAAAACAAATCAACCTTTAACGGGGTTGATACGTACAGTCGACGTGTGCCAACAATCACGATCGTTTTCATTTTTTCTTTTTGTTCGAGTGGAGTCCGCCGTGTCACTTTCGCTTTGGCAGCAGTGTCTTGCCCGATTGCAGGATGAGTTACCAGCCACAGAATTCAGTATGTGGATCCGCCCGTTGCAGGCGGAACTGAGCGATAACACGCTGGCTTTGTACGCGCCAAATCGTTTTGTTCTTGATTGGGTAAGGGACAAATACCTGAATAATATCAATGGACTGCTGAACGATTTCTGCGGTACCGATGCCCCTCTGTTACGCTTTGAAGTTGGCACAAAACCCGTCGCGCAAACGGTGAAAGAGCCGGTTCATGCGGCGGCGCCTGCCCAGGTGGCGCAGATCCAGATGCCGCGTACCGCGCCCGCTCCGCGTCCGGGTTGGGATAACGTCCCGGCGCCGGCAGAACCGACCTACCGTTCTAACGTCAATGTTAAGCACACCTTTGATAACTTCGTTGAAGGTAAATCAAACCAGCTGGCCCGCGCAGCTGCCCGTCAGGTGGCTGATAACCCCGGCGGCGCCTATAACCCGCTGTTCCTCTATGGCGGCACCGGTCTCGGTAAAACGCACCTGTTGCATGCGGTGGGTAATGGGATTGTGGCCCGTAAGCCGAATGCCAAAGTGGTGTACATGCACTCTGAGCGCTTTGTTCAGGACATGGTCAAAGCACTGCAAAATAACGCCATTGAAGAGTTTAAGCGTTACTACCGTTCCGTTGATGCGTTGCTTATCGATGACATTCAGTTTTTTGCCAATAAAGAACGATCCCAGGAAGAGTTTTTTCACACCTTTAACGCCCTGCTCGAAGGCAATCAACAGATCATTTTAACGTCGGATCGTTATCCGAAAGAGATCAACGGCGTTGAGGATCGTCTGAAATCCCGCTTTGGCTGGGGGCTGACGGTGGCGATCGAGCCGCCAGAACTGGAAACCCGCGTGGCGATCCTGATGAAAAAAGCTGATGAAAACGACATTCGTCTGCCGGGAGAGGTCGCGTTCTTTATTGCCAAACGCCTGCGTTCCAACGTGCGTGAGCTGGAAGGGGCGCTGAACCGCGTCATCGCCAACGCCAATTTTACCGGCCGGGCGATCACTATCGATTTCGTGCGTGAAGCGCTGCGTGATTTACTGGCGCTGCAGGAAAAACTGGTCACCATCGACAACATCCAGAAGACGGTGGCAGAGTATTACAAGATAAAGGTGGCGGATCTGCTTTCCAAGCGCCGCTCCCGCTCGGTCGCACGTCCTCGCCAGATGGCGATGGCGTTGGCAAAGGAGTTAACCAACCACAGTCTGCCGGAAATTGGCGATGCGTTTGGTGGCCGCGACCATACCACCGTGCTGCACGCGTGTCGTAAAATCGAACAGTTGCGTGAAGAAAGCCACGACATCAAAGAAGATTTCTCAAACTTAATCAGAACATTATCTTCGTGACGCTATGAAATTTACCGTAGAACGTGAACATTTATTAAAACCGTTGCAACAGGTGAGTGGTCCGTTAGGTGGCCGCCCAACGCTGCCGATTCTCGGTAACCTGCTGCTTCAGGTCGCAGACGGCGCGCTGTCGCTGACCGGTACTGACCTCGAAATGGAGATGGTGGCTCGCGTCGCGCTGAATCAGCCGCACGAACCCGGGGCAACGACCGTTCCGGCACGTAAATTCTTTGATATCTGCCGTGGCTTGCCGGAAGGGGCGGAAATCGCGGTACAGCTTGAAGGCGATCGGATGCTGGTGCGCTCTGGCCGCAGCCGTTTCTCGCTCTCCACGCTGCCTGCTACCGATTTCCCGAATCTCGACGACTGGCAGAGCGAGGTGGAATTCACCCTGCCGCAGGCGACGATGAAACGTCTGATTGAAGCGACCCAGTTCTCGATGGCGCATCAGGATGTTCGTTATTACCTGAACGGTATGCTGTTTGAGACCGAAGGCGAAGAACTGCGTACCGTGGCGACAGACGGCCACCGTCTGGCAGTGTGCGCAATGCCTGTCGGTGAGCCGCTGCCGAACCATTCGGTGATCGTGCCGCGTAAAGGGGTGATTGAGTTGATGCGTATGCTCGACGGCGGCGACAATCCTCTGCGCGTACAGATCGGCAGCAACAATATTCGCGCTCACGTCGGCGATTTTATCTTCACTTCCAAACTGGTTGATGGCCGTTTCCCGGATTATCGCCGCGTATTGCCGAAAAACCCGGACAAACATCTGGAAGCTGGTTGTGATATTCTCAAACAGGCCTTTGCCCGTGCGGCAATCCTGTCGAATGAGAAATTCCGCGGCGTACGTCTGTACGTCAGCGAAAACCAGCTGAAAATCACCGCTAACAATCCGGAGCAGGAAGAGGCGGAAGAGATGCTGGACGTTACCTACGGCGGCACAGAAATGGAAATCGGCTTCAACGTCAGCTATGTACTGGACGTTCTGAATGCGCTGAAGTGCGAAAACGTCCGTATTCTGCTGACCGACTCCGTTTCGAGCGTACAGATTGAAGATGCCGCATCACAGTCGGCGGCTTATGTTGTTATGCCAATGAGATTGTAATGTCGCTTTCCCGCCTGTTGATCCGCGACTTTCGCAACATTGAAAGCGCGGATCTCGCCTTATCCCCCGGCTTTAATTTTCTGGTTGGCGCCAACGGCAGCGGAAAAACCAGCGTTCTGGAAGCCATTTATACGCTCGGCCATGGCCGGGCGTTTCGCAGTTTGCAGCCTGGCCGCGTGATCCGCCATGAACAGGAGTCCTTTGTATTACACGGTCGTTTGCAGGGCGAAGAGCGCGAAATCGCTATCGGCCTGACCAAAGACAAACTCGGCGACAGCAAAGTACGCATTGACGGCACCGATGGCCACAAGGTGGCAGAGCTGGCGCTGCTGATGCCGATGCAACTGATTACGCCGGAGGGGTTTACTTTACTCAATGGCGGCCCCAAATACAGAAGAGCATTCCTTGACTGGGGATGCTTCCATAATGAAGCCGGTTTCTTTACGGCATGGAGCAATCTGAAGCGCCTGCTCAGGCAGCGTAACGCGGCGCTGCGTCAGGTGAACCGTTATGCACAGTTGCGCCCGTGGGATACCGAGCTTATCCCGCTGGCGGAGCAGATAAGCCGCTGGCGCGCCGAATACAGTGCGGCCATTGCGGAAGACATGGCGGACACCTGTAAGCAGTTTTTACCCGAGTTTTCTCTGACCTTCTCCTTCCAGCGCGGCTGGGAGAAAGAGACGGATTATGCCGAAACGCTGGAGAAAAACTTTGAACGCGATCGCCTGTTAACGTACACCGCGCACGGTCCGCATAAAGCGGATTTCCGCATTCGCGCCGACGGTGCGCCGGTGGAAGACACGCTGTCGCGCGGGCAACTTAAACTCCTGATGTGTGCGCTGCGTCTGGCGCAAGGGGAGTTTCTCACCCGTGAAAGCGGGCGACGCTGCCTGTACCTCATAGATGATTTTGCCTCTGAACTGGATGATGCGCGCCGTGGGCTGCTGGCCAGCCGTTTAAAAGCGACGCAATCACAGGTTTTTGTCAGCGCGATCAGCGCTGAACACGTTATGGACATGTCGGACAAAAATTCGAAGATGTTCACCGTGGAAAAGGGTAAAATAACGGATTAACCCAAGATTAAATGAGCGAGAAACGTTGATGTCGAATTCTTATGACTCCTCCAGTATCAAAGTCCTGAAAGGGCTGGATGCGGTGCGTAAGCGCCCGGGTATGTATATCGGCGACACGGATGACGGCACCGGTCTGCACCACATGGTATTCGAGGTGGTAGATAACGCTATCGACGAAGCGCTCGCGGGTCACTGTAAAGACATCGTGGTCACGATCCATGCAGATAACTCTGTCTCTGTTACCGATGATGGGCGTGGTATCCCGACCGGTATTCACCCGGAAGAGGGCGTATCCGCCGCGGAAGTGATCATGACCGTCCTGCATGCGGGCGGTAAATTCGATGACAACTCCTATAAAGTGTCTGGCGGTCTGCATGGCGTCGGCGTCTCCGTGGTTAACGCGCTGTCGCAGAAGCTGGAACTGATAATTCACCGCGAAGGCAAGATCCATCGTCAGATTTACGAACACGGCGTACCGCAGGCACCGCTGGCGGTTACGGGTGATACCGAAAAGACCGGTACCATGGTGCGTTTCTGGCCGAGCCTGGAAACCTTCACCAACGTCACCGAATTCGAATATGAAATTCTGGCGAAACGTCTGCGTGAGCTGTCGTTCCTGAACTCTGGCGTCTCTATCCGCCTGAAAGACAAGCGTGACGGCAAAGAAGACCATTTCCACTACGAAGGTGGCATCAAGGCGTTTGTTGAGTATCTCAACAAAAACAAAACGCCGATCCACCCGACGATTTTCTACTTCTCTACCGAAAAAGACGGTATTGGCGTGGAAGTGGCGTTGCAGTGGAACGATGGCTTCCAGGAAAACATCTACTGCTTTACCAACAACATTCCACAGCGCGATGGCGGTACACACCTTGCAGGTTTCCGTGCAGCGATGACCCGTACCCTGAACGCCTACATGGACAAAGAAGGCTACAGCAAGAAAGCGAAAGTCAGCGCTACCGGCGACGATGCTCGTGAAGGTCTGATTGCGGTCGTCTCCGTCAAAGTGCCGGATCCGAAATTCTCCTCACAGACTAAAGACAAGCTGGTCTCGTCTGAGGTGAAATCAGCGGTAGAGCAGCAGATGAACGAACTGCTGAGCGAATATCTGCTGGAAAACCCGTCTGACGCGAAAATTGTGGTTGGTAAAATCATTGATGCGGCGCGTGCCCGTGAAGCAGCGCGTAAAGCCCGAGAAATGACCCGCCGTAAAGGCGCGCTGGACCTCGCCGGTTTGCCGGGCAAACTGGCGGACTGCCAGGAACGTGACCCGGCGCTGTCCGAACTGTACCTCGTGGAAGGGGACTCTGCGGGCGGTTCTGCGAAGCAGGGCCGTAACCGCAAGAATCAGGCGATTCTGCCGCTGAAAGGTAAAATCCTTAACGTGGAGAAAGCTCGCTTCGACAAGATGCTCTCTTCTCAGGAAGTGGCGACGCTTATCACTGCACTCGGTTGCGGCATTGGTCGCGACGAGTACAACCCGGATAAGCTGCGTTATCACAGCATCATCATCATGACCGATGCGGACGTCGATGGTTCGCACATTCGTACGCTGCTGTTGACCTTCTTCTACCGTCAGATGCCGGAAATTGTCGAACGTGGTCATGTGTATATTGCGCAACCGCCGTTGTACAAGGTGAAAAAAGGCAAACAGGAGCAGTACATCAAAGACGATGAAGCGATGGATCAATACCAAATCGCCATCGCTCTTGACGGCGCAACCCTGCACGCTAACTCAAGCGCCCCGGCGCTGGCTGGCGAGCCGCTGGAGCGTCTGGTGTCTGAGTTCAACGCCACCCAGAAAATGATTGGCCGTATGGAGCGTCGCTACCCGCGTTCGCTGCTGAAAGAGCTGATCTATCAGCCGACGCTGGTGGAAGCCGATCTCTCTGACGAACAGAAGGTCACCCGCTGGGTTAACGCGCTGGTGACTGAGCTGAACGAAAAAGAGCAGCACGGTAGCCAGTGGAAATACGACATCCGTGAAAACAAGGAACAGCAACTGTTTGAGCCGATCATCCGTGTGCGTACGCACGGCGTGGATACCGACTATCCGCTCGATCACGAATTTGTGACCGGCCCGGAATACCGTCGTATCTGCACCCTCGGTGAGAAACTGCGCGGGTTTATCGAAGAAGACGCGTTCATCGAACGTGGCGAACGCCGCCAGCCGGTATCCAGCTTCGAAGCCGCCCTCGACTGGCTGGTAAAAGAGTCCCGCCGGGGCCTCTCCATCCAGCGCTATAAAGGTCTGGGCGAGATGAACCCGGAACAGTTGTGGGAAACCACCATGGATCCGGAAAGCCGTCGTATGCTGCGCGTGACCGTTAAGGACGCCATTGCTGCCGACCAGCTGTTCACCACGCTGATGGGTGATGCGGTTGAACCACGTCGTGCCTTTATCGAAGAGAACGCCCTGAAAGCGGCGAATATCGATATCTAAACCGTTTGTTTCCCCGGTGGCGCTATGTTGCCGGGGTTGCAAAAGAGGAATCCCGCCTCGCCATCTGATCCCCCTTTTCCCGCCTCTCTTTTGCTGTTTTTTGAGCTAAATCGCGTTAGCATGAGCGGAGACTCATTTAATCCGGGGAAAACATGGCTATTAAACTCATCGCGATCGATATGGACGGCACTTTATTGCTACCGGACCATACCATCTCTCCTGCTGTTAAAAACGCCATTGCTGCTGCACGTATGCGCGGGGTCAACGTCGTTCTGACGACGGGACGTCCGTATGCCGGGGTACATCACTACCTCAAAGAGTTACATATGGAACAGCCGGGAGATTATTGCATCACCTACAACGGTGCGCTGGTACAGAAAGCCAGCGACGGCAGTACCGTTGCGCAAACCGCGCTGAGCTACGACGACTATCGGTTCCTGGAAAAACTGTCCCGCGAAGTGGGGTCACACTTCCACGCGCTGGATCGCAACACGCTCTACACCGCTAACCGCGATATCAGCTATTACACCGTGCATGAATCCTACGTCGCCACCATTCCGCTGGTGTTCTGTGAAGCGGAGAAAATGGACCCGGCCACTCAGTTCCTGAAAGTGATGATGATTGACGAACCGGTGGTGCTCGACAAAGCCATCGCCCGTATTCCGGCTGAAGTGAAAGAGAAATACACCGTGCTGAAAAGCGCGCCGTATTTCCTTGAAATCCTCGACAAACGCGTC
Source organism: Trabulsiella guamensis ATCC 49490 (assembly GCF_000734965.1). Taxonomy (GTDB): domain Bacteria; phylum Pseudomonadota; class Gammaproteobacteria; order Enterobacterales; family Enterobacteriaceae; genus Trabulsiella; species Trabulsiella guamensis. The sequence continues at coordinate 84,634 of NZ_JMTB01000113.1, read as the reverse complement.
AACAAAGGCACAGGCGTGAAATCGCTGGCGGATGTGCTGGGCATTCAGCCGGATGAGATCATGGCGATAGGTGATCAGGAAAACGACATTGCGATGATTGAATACGCTGGCGTCGGCGTGGCGATGGATAACGCGATCCCGTCCGTCAAAGAAGTGGCGAATTTCATCACCAAATCGAACCTGGAAGACGGCGTCGCTTACGCTATTGAGAAGTACGTCCTCGGGTCATAAACCCGCTACAGAACACCCCAGCGCAGCGATCTTCGGTTAGCTGCGCTTTTTTTTATCCCTGGATTGTTCTTTTTGTGATCTAAATTGTAGTACAACACAATTGTATTGTACTACATTGAAGGCACGCAAACGGATGAATACCACAAATTTGTACTGCAAAACTGAGGTGAAATGCAGCGGTCAGGGTAAAGTACACATGGACGCACAGAGCATAAGGACTCTCCATGAATCTCAACAAAACCGACCGCATTGTCATCACGCTGGGCCGTCAGATCGTTGGCGGGAAATATGTGCCCGGTTCGGCGCTGCCTGCAGAGGCCGATTTGTGTGAAGAATTTGAAACCTCACGCAACATCATTCGCGAGGTGTTTCGTTCGCTGATGGCCAAACGGCTGATTGAAATGAAACGTTATCGCGGGGCGTTTGTCGCGCCACGCAACCAATGGAATTACCTCGACACGGACGTGTTGCAGTGGGTACTGGAAAACGACTATGACCCGCGGCTCATTACCGCGATGAGCGAAGTGCGAAATCTGGTGGAACCGGCCATCGCTCGTTGGGCAGCGGAGCGCGCCACCTCCAGCGATCTGGCGCAAATTGAATCGGCGCTCAACGACATGATCGCCAACAACCAGAATCGCGATGCGTTTAACGAAGCGGATATTCGCTATCACGAGGCGGTGCTGGCATCGGTGCATAACCCAGTGTTACAGCAGCTGAGCGTAGCGATCAGTTCGCTCCAGCGGGCGGTATTTGAACGTACCTGGATGGGCGATGAAGCCAACATGCCGAAAACGCTCCAGGAACATAAGGCGCTGTTCGATGCGATACGGCATCAGGACGGCGAAGCAGCAGAGCAGGCAGCGCTCACCATGATTGCCAGCTCGACACGACGGTTGAAGGAATTCACATGACATCACGCTACATCGCCATTGACTGGGGTTCGACCAATTTGCGCGCCTGGCTGTATCAGGGCGATGAATGTCTGGAACACCGGCATTCAGAAGCAGGGGTCACTCGTCTTAACGGAAAATCCCCTGAGGCGGTGTTAGCGGAAGTGACACAGGGTTGGCGCAACGGCACCACACCGGTGGTAATGGCGGGCATGGTCGGCAGCAATGTCGGCTGGAAAGTTGCCCCCTATTTACCCGTTCCGGCTCATTTCTCTGCCATTGGTGAGCAGTTAACGCCTGTTGGCGACAATATCTGGATCATCCCCGGCCTGAGCGTAGCGCGTGATGATAACCACAACGTGATGCGTGGTGAGGAAACACAACTGCTTGGTGCGCGTGAAATTGCCCCCTCGTCGTTGTACGTCATGCCCGGCACTCATTGCAAATGGGTACAGACCGACCACCAGCAAATTCTTGATTTCCATACTGTCATGACCGGTGAGCTGCATCATCTGCTGCTGCGCCAGTCGCTGATTGGCGCGGGTCTGCCGGAGCAAACCGCGTCACCCGAGGCCTTCAGTGCCGGTCTGGCGCGTGGTCTCGCCTCTCCTTCCATTTTGCCGCAGCTGTTTGAAGTGCGTGCCGCCCACGTTCTGGGTGCGCTGCCGCACGAACAGGTGAGCGAGTTTTTATCCGGTCTGCTTATCGGCGCGGAAGTGGCCAGTATGGACAACCGCTTTGCCGACGGGCAGATCGCTATTGTCGCCGGGCATTCACTGGCGGTGCGTTATCAGCAGGCACTACAGGCTGCCGGACGCAACACTGTGCTGGTGGACGGCGATACCGCATTTCAGGCTGGTATAAGGAGCATCGCCCATGCAGTGGCAAACTAAACTCCCGCTGATCGCGATTTTGCGGGGCATTACGCCGGATGAGGCGCTCGCGCATGTCGGTGCGGTCATTGACGCGGGGTTCGACGCTGTCGAGATCCCGCTGAACTCACCGCAATGGGAGAAAAGCATTCCGGCTATCGTCGCCGCGTTTGGCGATAAGGCGCTGGTGGGCGCCGGGACAGTGCTGAAACCAGAGCAGGTGGACGTGCTGGCAGAGATGGGATGCAAACTGATTGTGACACCGAACATCCAGCCGGAGGTGATCCGACGCGCCGTAGCGCTCGGTATGACAGTTTGCCCTGGCTGCGCAACGGCGACGGAAGCCTTTGACGCGCTGGACGCAGGCGCGCAGTCACTAAAAATATTCCCCTCCTCCGCGTTTGGCCCGGCGTATATCAAAGCGCTGAAAGCCGTGTTGCCGCAGGACGTGCCTGTGTTTGCAGTGGGTGGTGTCACGCCGGAAAACCTCAGGGAATGGATTCAGGCAGGGTGCGTGGGCGCCGGACTTGGCAGCGATCTCTATCGTGCCGGGCAGTCCGTTGAGCGAACCGCGCAGCAGGCCGCCGCATTTGTTCAAGCGTATCGAGAGGCAGTGCAATGAAAATAACCAAACTCACGACATACCGTTTACCGCCACGCTGGCTTTTTCTGAAAATCGAAACTGACGAAGGCGTTGTTGGCTGGGGCGAACCGGTGATTGAAGGACGCGCGCGCACCGTGGAAGCTGCCGTGCATGAAATGGGCGATTACCTTATTGGTCAGGACCCGGCGCGGATTAACGATCTCTGGCAGGTAATGTACCGCGCTGGTTTCTATCGCGGCGGCCCGATCCTGATGAGCGCAATCGCCGGTATTGATCAGGCGTTGTGGGATATCAAAGGCAAAGTGCTGAACGCGCCAGTCTGGCAACTGATGGGCGGGCTGGTGCGCGATAAAATCAAAGCCTACAGCTGGGTGGGCGGTGACCGTCCGGCAGAGGTAATTGATGGCATCAAAACCCTGCGTAACATCGGCTTTGACACCTTCAAACTAAACGGCTGTGAAGAACTGGGCGTGATTGATGATTCGCGCAAAGTGGATGCGGCGGTGAATACTGTGGCGCAAATCCGCGAAGCGTTCGGCAGTGACATTGAATTTGGTCTGGATTTCCACGGTCGCGTCAGCGCGCCGATGGCGAAAGTGCTGATCAAAGAACTGGAGCCGTATCGCCCGCTGTTTATTGAAGAACCAGTGCTGGCGGAACAGGCGGAATATTATCCGAAGCTGGCGGCGCAAACGCATATTCCGATTGCCGCAGGTGAGCGTATGTTCTCACGCTTCGAATTTAAACGGGTGCTGGAGGCGGGCGGTATTGCCATTCTGCAACCTGATTTGTCGCATGCCGGCGGGATCACCGAATGCTACAAAATCGCCGGGATGGCGGAAGCGTATGATGTGGCGCTGGCGCCGCACTGTCCGCTTGGACCGATTGCGCTGGCCGCGTGTCTGCATATCGACTTCGTGTCGCGCAATGCCGTATTCCAGGAACAGAGTATGGGGATTCATTACAATAAGGGCGCGGAACTGCTCGACTTTGTAAAAAATAAAGATGACTTCAGCATGGATGGCGGATTCTTTAAACCATTAACGAAACCCGGACTCGGTGTGGATGTTGATGAAGCAAAAGTCATCGAAATGAGCCGGAATGTCACCGACTGGCGCAACCCGTTGTGGCGTCATGAGGATGGTTCCGTCGCCGAGTGGTAATCGGCAGAAGTAAATAATTAAAAAAATTTTTTTCTTACACCCTCTGTAAATTACAGGGCATGGTGAGCGGCTTCGCTATGCCCAGAATCTGGAGACAGATTGCGATGGAAATATCAGTGACTGCTGCAAAAGTCGGGCGTCGGCGTTACCTGACCCTGATTATGATCTTTATTACGGTTGTGATTTGTTATGTCGATAGGGCAAACCTTGCCGTGGCATCGGCGCATATTCAGGAAGAATTTGGTATCACGAAAGCAGAAATGGGATATGTCTTTTCGGCGTTTGCCTGGTTATATACCCTGTGCCAGATCCCGGGCGGCTGGTTCCTTGACCGCGTAGGCTCGCGCTTAACCTATTTCATTGCGATTCTGGGCTGGTCGGTGGCAACCCTGTTCCAGGGGTTCGCAACGGGACTGATGTCATTGATTGGCCTGCGCGCGATCACCGGTATCTTTGAAGCCCCGGCGTTTCCCACCAACAACCGCATGGTGACCAGTTGGTTCCCGGAACACGAGCGCGCGTCTGCGGTCGGCTTCTACACCTCCGGGCAGTTCGTCGGCCTGGCGTTCCTGACGCCGCTGCTGATCTGGATCCAGGAGTTGCTGAGCTGGCACTGGGTGTTCATTGTCACCGGTGGGATTGGCATTATCTGGTCGTTTATCTGGATCAAGGTCTATCAGCCGCCGCGTCTGACGAAGAGCATTTCTGCGGCTGAACTGGACTACATCCGCGAAGGTGGCGGTCTGGTTGATGGCGATGCGCCGGTGAAGAAAGAGGCGCGTCAGCCGCTTACGATGGCAGACTGGAAGCTGATTTTTCATCGTAAATTGCTTGGCGTGTATCTGGGCCAGTTTGCGGTGACCTCAACGCTGTGGTTTTTCCTGACCTGGTTCCCGAACTACCTTACCCAGGAGAAAGGCATTACCGCGCTGAAAGCCGGGTTTATGACCACCGTGCCGTTCCTGGCGGCCTTCTTCGGTGTTCTGCTTTCCGGCTGGCTGGCGGATAAAATGGTGCGCAAAGGCTTCTCGCTGGGTGCGGCGCGTAAAACGCCAATCATTTGCGGGCTGTTGATTTCCACCTGCATCATGGGTGCCAACTATACCAACGATCCGGTGTGGATTATGACGCTGATGGCCCTCGCCTTCTTCGGCAACGGTTTCGCGTCTATCACCTGGTCACTGGTCTCTTCACTGGCGCCGATGCGTCTGATCGGTCTGACTGGCGGCGTGTTCAACTTCGTTGGCGGTCTGGGTGGCATCACCGTGCCGCTGGTGGTGGGATATCTGGCGCAGGACTACGGTTTTGCCCCGGCGTTGACCTATATCGCTGTAGTGGCCTTGATTGGTGCGCTCTCCTACATCCTGCTGGTCGGCGATGTGAAACGGGTAGGCTAAAGGCTGCACCTGAGATACCCTGATGCGACAGTTATGCATCAGGGTATCCTAATGAAACAAGTCACCTTTGCCTCCCGCCACCATCAACTCACCAATACGCAAACCTGGACGCCGGACAGCCAGTGGCTGGTGTTTGATGTTCGCCCGTCAGGCGCCTCGTTTACCGGTGAAACCATTGAGCGTGTCAATATCCATAGCGGCGAGGTCGAGGTGATTTACCGTGCGACCAAGGGCGCGCATGTGGGCGTGGTGACGGTTCACCCGCAGGAAGAACGGTATGTTTTCATCCACGGACCGGAACATCCTGATGCGCACTGGCAGTACGATTTTCACCACCGTCGCGGCGTGGTTACGCACAATGGCGAAACCCGTAATCTCGATGCCATGGATATTACTTCTCCCTATACCCCCGGCGCACTGCGCGGCGGCAGTCATGTTCATGTTTATCGTCCGGACGGCCAGGCCGTCAGCTTTACCTATAACGATCACGTTCTGCATGAGCGCGATGTGGCGCTGGATCTGCGTAACGTCGGCGTCGCAGTACCGTATGGCCCGGTAACGCCGCGTGGTCAGCATCCACGGGAATATGCGGGAAGTCACTGGTGCGTGCTGGTCAGTCGTACCACGCCAGCGCCTGCGCCGGGCAGCGATGAGATCAACCGCGCCTATGAAGAGGGGTGGGTGGGCAATCATGCGCTGGCGTTTATCGGCGATACGCGTTCGTTGCAGGGCGAAAAAGTGCCGGAACTGTTTATTGTGACGTTACCGGAAAACGAAGCCGGCTGGAAACAGGCGGGGCGAGAACCGCTGGAAGGGACGAGCAGCACAATGCCTGCTCCGCCTGCCAGCGTTCAGCAAAAACGTCTCACCTTCACACACCAGCGCGCGTATCCCGGTCTGGTTAACGTTCCGCGCCATTGGGTACGGGCAAATCCGCAGGGGAGTGATATCGCCTTTCTGATGCGCGACGATAATGGTGTAGTACAGCTGTGGTTGATATCTCCACAGGGCGGTGAGCCGCGACAGCTTACGCGGACGGCGAACGGTATTCAGTCGGCGTTTAACTGGCATCCGTCAGGGCATTCACTCGGCTGTGTGGTGGAGAACCGGATTGCCCTGTGCGATGGAATAACAGGCACTGTGACGTACTTAACCGAAGGGCATGGCAACCCACCTTCAGCCGATGCGGTGGTGTTTTCACCGGATGGTCAGTACATCGCCTGGATGGAAGCGGTGGACGGTTTCCGTCAATTGTGGGTCACGGAAACCCGCAGGTAAGTTATTTCGCTGGCATGGGCGCAGGCGGGATGATGGCGTTGGTGGCCTGCGTTTTTTGCTCGCTTTTCTCCACCCGAGATTTCACCGAGCTGTCGGTGCGGAACAGATCCCACGGCAGCAGGAGGGTGTCCATAACGGCAGTAAAGGGCATATCCAGGGCGACCAGCGATTTTGTTCCCCAGTTTGTGTCATCATCGCCAAGCATAGCGGCGCTGGCGCGCGTGCCGGGATAAGTGCCTTCCTTACCACCGGTATGTGACATCACGCTCGAACAGCCGCTGAGAATCATCATTCCACTGAACAGAGTCAGCTTTAGCAGAGTCATTTTTATCATAATAATAGTGTTGTTGTGATGCCTGTGTCGTTGGGTTATATCGACCCGCAGATCAAATAGAAAGTCTGAAAGCGCCGCTCTGTGGCGGCAGTCTCACTTTAACCTTTAGTGCTGTAGTTCAGTCTAAACACTCAGCCTGAAAGTGCAAAAAAAGTCAGACAACGCCCCTTGAAATGCGTTCCGTTGTACCCATTTTTAAAGTACGACCCGATGTGGGATACGCCTGCGGGGTATTCCGGGTAAACGACCTGTCCATGATGGAAGGTCATTACACTCTCGCTGATTTCAGGAGCTTTTTATTATGCGTAACTTTGATCTTTCTCCACTGTACCGTTCTGCCATTGGTTTTGACCGCCTGTTCAATCTGCTGGAAAACAACCAGAGCCAGACTAACGGTGGATACCCTCCGTACAACGTTGAACTCGTTGACGAAAACAACTATCGCATTGCCATCGCTGTGGCCGGTTTCGCTGAGAGCGAGCTGGAAATCACCGCGCAGGACAATCTGCTGATTGTCAAAGGGTCGCATGCCGCAGAGCAAAAAGAGCGGACCTATCTCTATCAGGGCATCGCTGAGCGCAACTTTGAGCGCAAATTCCAGCTGGCGGAAAACATCCACGTCCGTGGTGCCAATCTGGTGAATGGCCTGCTGTATATCGATCTCGAACGCGTGATCCCGGAAGCGAATAAACCGCGCCGTATCGAAATTAATTAATTCCGTTGGGCCGCATGGCGGCCCTCTACCAACTTGCCCGCCGTCAGGGGGCAGACTGCGAATTGCATGATTTGCAGGAATTTACTCGCTTCTCAGAAGGAGAAAATACTATGCGTAACTACGACTTATCCCCACTGCTGCGTCAATGGATCGGTTTTGACAAACTGGCCAACGCCCTGCAAACCGCCGGTGAAAGCCAGAGCTTCCCGCCGTACAACATCGAAAAAAGCGACGATAACCATTACCGCATCACGCTTGCGCTGGCGGGGTTCCGTCAGGAAGATTTGGACATTCAACTGGAAGGCACGCGGCTGACCATCAAAGGCGCGCCGCAGCAGCCGGAAAAAGAGACAAAATGGCTGCACCAGGGGCTGGTGACGCAGGCCTTCAGCCTGAGCTTCACCCTTGCGGAAAATATGGAAGTTTCTGGCGCGACCTTTACCAATGGTCTGCTGAACATTGATTTAACCCGCCATGTTCCGGAAGCCCTCGCTCCGCAACGCATCGCCATCAGCGATCGCCCGGCACTGAATAGTTAATCCATTCATGGTGTTATAGCCCCGCCCTGGCGGGGCTTTTTTCTATGTAAACGAAGAAGCACGCGCCATATTGCTTCTTTTCAGGTAAAAGCATTCAGCAACTGCCAAATTCCACGCGGAAAAAAGCGAAAAAATCTGCAAAACAGGGGGATGACGTATCTGAAGGGTAAATGTGCGCTATCGCGCATACATCCTGCGATCTCTCTGCCAGAATCCATCTTATCAATAATGTTATTCACATAATCTATCATGCTGTCACGAGGCAGCCTGAAAGATGGCGTGTATCTTCACAGGGAATCTGTCATGAGTGACATAGCATTGACCGTCAGCATTCTGGCACTGGTCGCCGTGGTTGGCCTATGGATAGGCAATGTAAAAATACGCGGTGTGGGATTTGGCATCGGCGGTGTGTTATTCGGCGGCATTATCGTTGGCCATTTTGTCGATCAGGCCGGGCTTACCCTCAGCAGCCCGATGCTGCACTTCGTGCAGGAATTTGGTCTGATCCTGTTCGTCTATACCATCGGCATTCAGGTGGGGCCGGGTTTCTTCGCTTCGCTTCGCGTGTCGGGGTTGCGGCTTAATCTCTTCGCGATTCTGATCGTCATTATGGGCGGTCTGGTGACAGCGCTGCTGCATAAAATTTTCGACATTCCACTGCCGGTGGTGCTGGGAATTTTCTCCGGGGCGGTGACCAATACGCCTGCGCTGGGTGCCGGGCAGCAAATCCTCCACGATTTAGGTGTACCAACGGATATCATCGACCAGATGGGGATGAGTTACGCCATGGCTTATCCGTTCGGAATTTGCGGCATCCTGATGACCATGTGGCTGGTGCGTCTGTTCTTTCGCGTTAACGTCGAGAAAGAAGCACAGCAGTTTGATGACAGCGTCGGCAATGGTAATACGCATCTGAACACCATCAACATCCGTGTGGAAAACCCTAACCTCAACAGTCTGGCGATTCAGGATGTGCCGGTACTGAACAGCGACAAAATCATCTGTTCGCGTCTCAAACGTGGCGACATGCTGATGGTGCCCTCGCCGACGACGATTATTCAGGCTGGCGATTTACTCCACCTGGTCGGGCGAAATGAAGATTTGCACAGCGCGCAACTGGTGATCGGCAAAGAGGTGGAGACCTCGCTCTCGACCCGTGGGACTGAGCTGCGCGTTGAGCGTGTGGTCGTTACTAACGAAAAAGTGCTTGGCAAGAAAATTCGCGATCTGCACTTCAAACAGCGCTATGACGTCGTCATTTCGCGCCTTAACCGTGCCGGTGTCGAACTGGTGGCCAGTAGCAGCGCCAGCCTGCAGTTTGGCGATATCCTCAATCTGGTGGGGCGTCCGTCCGCCATTGACGCAGTGGCGGCTGAGCTTGGCAACGCGCAACAGAAACTGCAACAGGTGCAGATGTTGCCGGTATTTATCGGTATCGGGCTGGGGGTACTGCTTGGTTCTGTGCCGCTGTTCGTGCCGGGTTTCCCGGTGGCACTGAAGCTGGGGCTGGCGGGTGGTCCGCTGATTATGGCGCTGATCCTCGGGCGTATTGGCAGTATCGGTAAGCTTTACTGGTTCATGCCGCCGAGCGCCAACCTGGCGTTACGTGAACTGGGGATCGTGCTGTTTCTGGCGGTGGTCGGGCTGAAATCCGGCGGTGATTTCATCGAGACGCTGACCAAAGGCGACGGTCTGAGCTGGGTCGGTTACGGCATCTTTATCACCGCTATTCCGCTGTTAACGGTGGGGATCCTGGCGAGAATGTTCGCGAAGATGAACTATTTGACGATTTGCGGCATGCTGGCAGGCTCGATGACCGATCCCCCGGCGTTAGCCTTCGCCAACAACCTGCACGCCACCAGCGGTGCGGCAGCGCTCTCTTACGCGACGGTTTATCCGCTGGTGATGTTCCTGCGTATCATCACGCCACAGCTGTTGGCGGTGCTTTTCTGGGGACTCAGTTAGTCTCCTCTTTCCGCTTCTTATGCGCTTTCAGAACGGCTGAAGGCGCATAGCCAAACTTGTGTTTAAACGCTTTGCTGAAATGGAACGAATCGAAAAAGTTCAGCATGTTCGCCACGTCACTGACCGAATTTCCTTCCTGCTTAAGTAACGATTGTGCCAGGTCCAGTTGCGCGTCGAGATAATACTCTTTCGGCGTTTTGCCGGTATATCGTAAAAACAGACGGCGCAACCAGGGCTCGCTGCACTGCATCCACTGCGCCATATCTGTCACGCTCCAGCGTTTTTGCGGATCACTGTGTAAGGCAGTGATCAGTTTCTCCAGTTTGATTAACTGGCGATCTTTCTGTACGTTTTCCGTAATAAGGCAAATCCACTGATAGATAATTTTGGTGAGGTATGCCACCGCGAGGTTATTTTTAAGCGACTCCCTGCTAATTATCAGCTCTGCAACCTCATTGAGCTCTTTATTAAAGATCTCCCCGTTATATATTATCCCCGTTTGTAATATCGGTATTTCCATTATGCTGGTTGGGATAAACTCCATCCAGTATTGTTCCCAGACAAGCCCGTCGCAATGATAGGATTTAATATCTATAGGTTTCAGAAATATAACACAATTTCCATTAAGTGTTATTTCGGAATTATCTTTGAGGTATATCCGCCCGCAGCCCTGCAGGGTATAAACCGCCACCCATGAGTTAGCAATCAACGGCTTTTTCTTATCACGAGGCCAGGTCACACGGTACGTTTCATCAGCCAGGGTATGCCACAACGAGATGAGGGAAATTCCGCTTGAGATCACATTTTCATCAAGAACTAATGGGATATTGTACGTGGTTTCGTTTTTTACATGCGAAATTTGAGTTTTTCCATTCATTTTAATTTCCCGTCGGCGAATTATGCCTGCAACCTGAAATTGAAACGTAGCATACTTTTTTCTTTCAGGGATGTGTTGCTTGTCGTTTAAGAAAACAAACCGCCTGGCTCCGGCTCGTCATTTATTCCTCTGTCGTTTGACGGGCGGACATAATCATAAATAAGGGCACATGATGAGTATTCAGCAAATTGTGAGCTTTATCGCTTTTACGCTGCTGGTGGCTTTCATCACCTGGTGGAAGTTGCGTAAAGCGGATACCGGTTCGCAGCAGGGGTATTTTCTTGCCGGTCGGTCGCTGAAAGCGCCGGTAATCGCGGCTTCCCTGATGCTAACCAATCTGTCGACAGAACAACTGGTCGGTCTGACCGGGCAGGCTTACCGCAGCGGAATGTCGGTAATGGCCTGGGAAGTGATTTCCGCTATCCCGCTGATCTTCCTGGCGTTGATTTTCCTGCCACGTTATTTACAACGTGGCATTGCCACCATTCCCGATTTCATCGAAGAGCGCTATGACAAAACCACGCGCATTATTATCGACTGCTGTTTTCTCATTGCGACTGGCATCTGCTTCCTGCCGATCATTCTTTACTCCGGCGCGCTGGCCTTCAACAGCATGTTTCATGTCACTGAAGCCTTTGGTATTTCACAGAACGCAGCCATCTGGGCGATGGTCACCGTACTTGGGATTTGCGGCATTTTGTATGCTGTCGTCGGCGGGATGCGCGCCATCGCGATTGCCGATGTGATTAACGGCATTGGCCTGGTGATTGGCGGGTTGATGGTGCCGTTTTTTGGCCTGCTGGCAATGGGCAACGGGAGCCTGTCGCAGGGCATTGACCGTCTGACACAGGATCACAGCCAGATGCTGAACTCGATTGGTGGGAGCCACGATCCTGTGCCGATTGGCGCGGCGCTGACCGGGCTGATTCTGGTGAACACATTTTACTGGTGTACCAACCAGGGCATCGTCCAGCGCACGCTGGCGTCAAAAAGCCTGTCTGAAGGGCAAAAAGGCGCGCTGTTGACGGCGGTGCTGAAAATGCTCGACCCGCTGATTCTGGTACTGCCGGGCGTTATCGCTTTCCATCTGTTTCAGGACTTGCCGAAAGCGGACATGGCTTATCCGGCGTTGGTCAATAAAGTCATGCCGTTGCCGCTGGTGGGTTTTTTCAGCGCGGTGCTTTTCGGTGCCATTATCAGCGCGTTCTGCGGCTTTTTGAACAGTGCCTCGACGCTGTTCAGCATGGGGATTTACCGCCGCATTATTAACGAGCAGGCGACGCCGGATCAGTTAGTGTCTGTCGGACGTCGCTTCGGTTTTATCGTCGCGATTGTCTCTGTGCTGGTCGCACCGTGGATAGCGAACGCACCGCAAGGGCTTTATACGTGGATGAAACAGCTTAACGGCATCTATAACGTGCCGCTGGTGACTATTGTCATTATGGGCTTTTTCTTTCCCAGAATTCCGGCGATCGCCGCTAAAGCCGCCATGTTCTTGGGTATTTGCAGCTACATCGTCGTTAATTACCTGGTGAAGTTTGACTTCCATTTTCTTTATGTGCTGGCCTGTACGTTCTGCATCAACGTAGTGCTGATGCTGGTCATCGGCGCAATCAAACCGCGTGCCACGCCGTTTAAATTCCACGACGCGTTTGCGGTCGATATGGCACCGTGGCGGCATGTGAAAATCGCCTCGGTTGGCGTCCTGTTCGCAATGATGGGGGTCTACTCTGGCCTGGCGCAATTCGGCGGCTACGCGTCTCAGTGGCTGACCGTCATCTGCTATCTCATTGTTGCCGCCGTCGTGGTTTACCTGATTTACAGCCACTGGCACGAGCGCCACACCGCACCTGCTGAACTTGCTTCTGACGTTAAGGACAAATCATGAATCGCCCTAATTTTCTGTTCATCATGACTGACACCCAGGCGACCAATATGGTGGGTTGTTACAGCGGTAAGCCGCTGAATACCCAGCATATCGATAAACTGGCTGACGAAGGGATCCGTTTTAATTCCGCCTTTACCTGCTCCCCGGTATGCACGCCAGCGCGTGCCGGGTTGTTTACCGGCATTTATGCCAACCAGTCCGGACCATGGACTAACAATGTCGCGCCGGGGAAAAACATCTCGACGATGGGGCGTTATTTTCAGGATGCGGGATACCACACCTGTTACATCGGTAAGTGGCACCTCGACGGACATGACTATTTCGGCACCGGGATTTGCCCGCCGGAATGGGATGCCGACTACTGGTATGATGGCGCTAACTACCTCTCTGAACTGACCGACGAGCAGATCGGGCTCTGGCGAAACGGCCTCAACAGCGTTGAGGATTTGCAGGCGCACCACATCGATGAAACCTTTACCTGGGCGTACCGCATCAGTAATCGGGCGATCGATTTTCTGGCGCAACCCGCACGCAGCGACGAACCCTTCCTGATGGTGGTTTCCTACGATGAACCACACCACCCGTTCACCTGCCCGGTGGAGTATCTGGAGAAGTATCAGGATTTCTATTATGACCTCGGCGAAAAAGCGCATGACGATCTGGCCAATAAACCCGTTCATCATCGTTTATGGGCGCAGGCGATGCCGTCTCCTGTTGGTGACGATGCGCAGTACCATCACCCGATGTATTTTGCCTGCAATGATTTCGTCGACGACCAGATTGGCCGGGTGATTAACGCGTTAACACCCGAACAACAGCAAAATACCTGGGTGATTTACACCTCCGATCACGGTGAAATGATGGGGGCGCATCGCCTGATTAGTAAAGGCGCGGCGATGTACGATGACATCACCCGTATTCCGCTGATCATCCGGTCGCCGTCTGGCATCAAGAAACAGGTTGATACCCCGGTCAGTCACATCGATCTCCTGCCAACCTTAATGGCGCTGGCGGGCATTCATCAGCCGGAAATTCTGCCAGGAGAAAATATCTTTGCGATGCCATCAGAACGCGGAGTGATGGTGGAATTTAACCGTTATGAGATTGAGCATGATAGCTTCGGCGGTTTTATTCCGGTGCGCTGTTGGGTGACTGATCGTTACAAACTGGTGCTTAACCTGTTTACCAGTGATGAGCTGTACGACAGACAAAACGATCCCAACGAGATGCGAAATCTCATTAATGACGCTGATTTTTCACAGATTCGCGATCGGCTGCACGATGAATTGCTGAACTATATGGATAAAATCCGCGATCCTTTTCGCACCTATCAATGGAGCATGCGACCGTGGCGGGTTCAGGCACAGCCGCGCTGGATGGGGGCGTTTCGCCCGCGCCCGGAGGATGGCTACTCGCCAGTAGTGCGTGATTACGATACCGGCATGCCAACGCAGGGTGTTAAGGTGGAAGAGAAGAAACAGAAGTTTTAAACAGGAGATCCAATGAAAATTTCGCGCCTTGGCGAAGCGCCGGATTACCGCTTCTCGCTGGCTAACGAGCGAACCTATCTCGCCTGGATCCGCACCGCGCTGGGGTTTCTGGCGGCAGGTGTCGGGTTAGATCAACTGGCGCCCGACTTCGCCACGCCGCTTATTCGTGAAGCGCTGGCGCTGTTGCTGTGCCTGTTTGCCGGCATGCTGGCGATTTATGGCTATCTGCGCTGGCTGAAAAATGAAAAAGCGATGCGGCTGAAAGAAGATTTACCCTACACGCATACGCTGCTCATCATCAGCATCATTTTGATGGCGGTGGCAGTAATCGTGATGGGGCTGGTGATGTATGCCGGATAGCCGTAAAGCGCGTCGTCAGAAGGACCCCGGTCTGCAACCCGAGCGTACGTCACTGGCCTGGTTTCGTACGCTGCTGGGATATGGCGCGCTGATGGCGCTGGCGGTGAAACATAACTGGCATCAATCAGGCATGCCGTTCTGGATCTCCCTCTGCCTGCTGGCAGTGGTCAGCGTTATTTTATGGCGATACACCCGTAATCGTAACGTTATGGACGTCAATAAGAGCGATTTCGCCCAATTGCGAGCAGTGCGTGACAAATTTTTGATCTCCCTCGCTGTCCTTTCCCTCGCATTATTGTTTGCTGTAACGCACTTAAGACAAATTGCCATATTTTTAAAGGATGCTGTATGACAGGATGTCACGTGATGGCTAAGCCAGCCAGCTCGCGCTGTAATCTCAAATGCCGTTATTGCTACTACCTTGATAAGCCTAAAAATGAAGAAATGGATGATGTCACTCTGGAGGCATTTATCCGCCAGCAGATCGACGCGCAGCCGGGAAAGGATGTACAGTTTGCCTGGCAGGGCGGTGAGCCCACGCTGTGCGGCATTGATTTCTTTCGTCGCGTCGTCACACTGCAAAAGCGGTACGCTGACGGGAAACGTATTCATAATGCCTTTCAAACCAATGGGATAATGATCACCGACGAGTGGTGTCGTTTTTTTCATGACAACGACTGGCTGGTGGGGATTTCGCTCGATGGCCCCGCAGATCTCCACGACACATGGCGGGTCAACCGCAGCGGCAAACCAACGCATTTCAAAGTCATGGAGGCAATTGCCAGGCTGGTCGCCCATCGTGTCGATTTCAATTTGCTGACAGTGGTAAACCGGCAAAACAGTCAGCATGCTGAACGGGTGTACCGCTATTTGCGTCGTCAGGGTACGCCGTTTATCCAGTTTATTCCTCTGATGGAGCTGGATAAAAATGGAGAACCGAGCGCGGAATCGGTCACAGCGGATGCCTGGGGCGAATTCCTCACCACAGTGTTCGACGTCTGGGTTCGGGAAGATGTGGGACGTACTTACGTGCAGCTTTTTGACTCAACGCTCGGCGCCTGGAGCGGCTACCCCTCGCAGATGTGCGCACAAAGCGAAACCTGCGGTCACGCGTTTGCGCTGGAGGCGAACGGTGATGTCTACCAGTGCGATCACTTTGTCTATCCGCAGCACTGGCTGGGCAATATTCATCACACGACGCTTGCAGAAATAAACCGCAGCCCGGCGGCGATCGCCTTTGGCGAGAATAAAAAATCCTCGCTGTCGCAGGTATGCCAGGAGTGCCATATGCGTCAGCTGTGCAATGGCGATTGCCCGAAACATCGCACCGCTGACGGTGTGAGCGCCTTATGCGAAGGGTATCAGCGCTTTTTCACCTATACCGCGCCCTATATGAAAGTGATGCGGGATCTGATTAAGCAGCACCGCTCACCGGTCGAGCTGATGGTGATGCTGCAACCGTAACTAAATGGTCTGCTGATGCTGATTAAACCGCGACGCTAGTGGTAGCCAGCACAGCAGGATCAGCAAACCCATCAACAGCATCAACAGGCCGAGACTGCCTTGCCCCGTCTGCGGCATCATTGCCGACAGCCAGGCCAGCACGCCGGAACCGATATTCTGCAGGCCGCCCACCAGCGCGCCAGCCGTTCCGGCGAGGAACGGGAACGGCTCCATCGCGCCGCTGGTGGCCAGCGGAAACAGCATGCCCGCGCCGAAGAAAAACAGCGCCGCAGGGATAAGCAGCGTCCAGACGGTCATTACGCCGAGTAAACCGGGGATCCACATCATCAGACCCGCCAGCAGGCAGCTAATTACCGACTGCCACATCAGCGATGAAAAACGCTTATTCTGACGACCGGCAAACCAGGCACCAAAGAAAGCGGCGGGGATCGGCAGAATAAACAGAATACTAACCACCATGCTGTTGAGGCCGAGTACACCGCCCAGCAGTACTCCGGAGCAGGCTTCAAAGACCGCAATACCTGCGAGTCCGCCGATCAGCATCAGTAAATAACAGTTGAACGCAGTGCTGCCAAACAGTGTTTTATAACTGGTGATAAGACGGGCTCGCGGTGCTTCTTTCGGGCGCGTTTCCGGCATCCAG
Source organism: Trabulsiella guamensis ATCC 49490 (assembly GCF_000734965.1). GTDB lineage: Bacteria > Pseudomonadota > Gammaproteobacteria > Enterobacterales > Enterobacteriaceae > Trabulsiella > Trabulsiella guamensis. Next base: position 67,921 of record NZ_JMTB01000113.1, on the reverse strand, counting down.
CGGGCCATGCTGAAGGTCACGATGACGCACAGCGCCAGCAGGAAAACGTAGCAGGCACGCCAGCCCCAGGTGGTATCCAGCAGACCGCCAATCAGTGGCGCCAACAGCGGACTGACCAGGATCCCCATATTTAACAAACTGTTGGCATGACGAAGCTGCGTACCTTCATACAGATCACGCGGCAGCGTTCGCGCCATTACCCCACCTACGCCCGTGCCCATCCCTTGCAGCGCGCTGGCTGCGATCAAGACCAGAAGGCTGTGCGTGGTAATGGCGATAAGCGTCGCCAGCATAAAAATCGTCATCCCGATCAGGATTACCGGACGTCGGCCGACGCGATCCGAGATCGGTCCATAAAACAGTTGCGAGACGCCATAGGTCAGTAAATAGGCCGCCATCACGCTCTGTACCGCACCTTCCCGGACCTGTAATTCCCGCGCCATATCCGCAATAGCCGGGATGTAGATGGTTTGCGCCATCTGACCGACGGCCACCAACAGTACCAACATCAACAACAAATTGAAGTTCTTATGCCTTTTCATGTCGAATGTTATGTCTTAAAAAAAGAGAAAGTGAAGAATAAATCGCCAGGAATACCTGTAAATGCTGGAGGAATCTACCACAGCAAGATGACAACTTAATCATTGTGAATGTGAATGATGACGCAAGGGCAGGCAGGATTTGTAAACAATTTCGGCAAGTTTTGTTGCCAGTTCAGCCCTGCCTGTGACGTACCAGTCACACCGAGCAGAACAGGCGGTGAGTGACCCGAGATTCGCCAGTGACGGGCAAAAAGCCCATTTTCTGATAGAAGCCATGCGCTGCTTGTGGGGCGTGGGTATTCAGGAAATCAAACCAGATGCTGGCATCGGCCATGACGGTGGTCAGCAGTTGTTTGCCAATGCCCGCTCTGCGCCAGGCTTTACTGATATAGAGATGACGAATACGACCGGCGCGCGGAAGCTGGCTGAAAGGATCGCGGTTAAGGCCGCAAATGCCTACTAGTCTGCCGTTCAGGAACGCGCCCAACAGCTTTTCACCCGGCGCATTGAACTGATTTTCGCCACGCAACCAGCTCTCTTCGAGCCGGCGCAGCATGTTGAAATGGTGCGTCAGGCTTTCCGTCTTAAGCGCGATATAACCGGGCTCTGCGGGGGTAATCGGCTCAATGAGTAAACGCATCATAACACTCCCTCGTGATGAAAGAGGGGCGGTTGCCCGCCCCTCTTAGGTGCGACCTGAACCTGAATTACCGAAAGTATTTCAGGACAGCATCAAGCAGTTGCAGTACAGCAACAATGAGTTTGAGGATAAGAATGATCATATCCATCACGCCCATACGCGTCTCCTCAGGTTAAGGAGCACTCCGGGTTGGCGTACCTTTCCGCCGCCTGTAACCAACCGCGTTGTTGACGTAACACAGTGTGCTCTCTCAGGGGTAAGGCACTGACGGCACCACCCGTTTCAGCCAGGACTTCATTGCGCCCGTATAACATGCGGCCCCCGAATCTCACAAAGTGAACAAGCTCATTATAGATAAACACTGTATGTATGAACAGTATTTTTTGGACAAATTCGCCGGGCTGTACCATACTCAACACGTCAAAATCCGTGCCTGAAAATTGCGCGTTCGCTTGCGATCGCGTATACTCTGGCTGTTGACGTAACACAGTGTGTTCTGCGGCTACCACCCGCAAACCCTGTCGATAAAAACCTCGCTCTGGCGGGGTTTTTTGTTTTCTGCCGCTGCAAAACGAAACGTGATCGACGGCGCAGTTTTTCTCCTGATGAAAATAATTCCATTGTCTGCCAGCCAAACCTGTGCTTGTATAAATTCAATTGATGAATCACAGGCTGGTCCCAAATGAACGCTTCCATGCATACGACGAACCTACTAAACACCGCGCAACTCGCCGCGGTGGTCGTCGTGCGTGTGGTGGTGGTCGTCGGCAATGCGCCGTAGGGTCCGGAACACACGATTCCAAAACCCCGCCGGCGCAAACCGGGCGGGGTTTTTCGTTTAAGGAACTCGCCAGGTAAGTCGGCCCAGAAGAAAAGGACTGGAGCATGGCAAGTTCGGGCAAAACCTCACAAAGCACGCGTTACACCGGTGCGCAGTTAATCGTTCATTTACTGGAGCGACAGGGCATCACTACCGTGGCAGGTATCCCGGGAGGGACAGTGCTGCCGTTGTATGATGCGTTAAGTCAAAGCACGCAGATCCGCCATGTACTGGCGCGCCACGAGCAGGGCGCAGGGTTCATTGCACAAGGCATGGCGCGTACGCAGGGGAAACCGGCAGTTTGTATGGCCTGTAGCGGGCCGGGCGCGACCAACCTGGTCACGGCGATTGCGGATGCACGGCTGGATTCCATCCCGCTGGTCTGCATTACCGGGCAGGTCTCATCCTCGCTTATCGGTACGGACGCCTTTCAGGAAGTGGACACCTATGGCATTTCTATTCCCATCACCAAACACAACTATTTAGTCCGCAACATAAACGAGTTACCGCAGGTGATCAGCGATGCGTTTCGCATTGCGCAGTCAGGTCGTCCGGGGCCGGTGTGGATCGACATTCCCAAAGATGTGCAGACGGCTGAAATCGATATCGCCGACCTGCCGATTCCTGGCGCGCGCGCGCCTGCGCCGGTGTTCCGCCTGGAGGATATTCGTGAAGCGGCGGCAATGATTAATGCCGCCCGTCGCCCGGTGCTCTACCTGGGCGGCGGCGTGATTGCCTCGGCAGAGCAGGTACGCAAGCTGGCGGAGAAAGCCAGTCTGCCGACCACCATGACCTTAATGGCGTTGGGCATTCTGCCGAAAGCGCATCCGCTGTCACTGGGTATGCTGGGTATGCACGGCGCACGGAGCACTAACTTCATACTGCAGGAGTCAGATCTGCTGGTGGTGTTAGGTGCGCGTTTTGATGACCGGGCGATCGGCAAAACGGAGCAGTTCTGCCCCAACGCGAAGATCATTCACGTCGACATCGACCGCGCGGAGCTGGGTAAAATCAAACAGCCGCATGTGGCGATTCAGGCCGATGTGGGCGAGGTGCTGGAGCAGCTGTTGCCGCTGATCGACGCCACGCCGCGTGAAGAGTGGCGACAGCTGGTTGCGGCGCTGCAGCAGGAATTCCCGTCCGCCATCCCGGCCGGCGGTGATCCGCTGACCCATTACGGACTGATTAATGCGGTCGCCGCCTGCGTTGATGATGACGCTATCATTACCACCGATGTCGGGCAGCATCAGATGTGGGTGGCGCAGGCTTATCCGTTGAACCGCCCACGCCAGTGGCTGACGTCCGGCGGTCTGGGCACCATGGGCTTCGGTCTGCCTGCCGCCATCGGCGCGGCGCTGGCGAATCCGCACCGTAAAGTGCTGTGCTTCTCCGGCGACGGCAGTCTGATGATGAACATTCAGGAGATGGCGACGGCTGCCGAAAATAATCTCGACGTCAAAATTATCCTGATGAACAACGAAGCGCTGGGGCTGGTGCATCAGCAGCAGAGCCTGTTCTACAAGCAGGGGGTTTTTGCGGCGACCTATCCGGGCATGATCAACTTCATGCAGATAGCGGCTGGTTTTGGATTGCAGACCTGCGACTTAACCACAGCGGACGATCCGCAGGCGGCGCTGCAGGAGATTATCGCGCGTCCAGGGCCTGCGCTTATCCACGTACGCATTGACGCTGAAGAGAAAGTCTATCCGATGGTTCCGCCGGGTGCGGCAAATACTGAAATGGTGGGGGAATAAGCCATGCAACAACCGACACATGACAACGTGATTCTGGAACTCACCGTGCGCAACCACCCGGGCGTAATGACTCATGTCTGCGGGCTGTTTGCCCGTCGTGCGTTTAACGTCGAGGGCATTCTCTGTCTGCCGATTCAGAACAGCGACAAAAGCCGTATCTGGCTACTGGTCAATAACGATCAGCGGCTGGAGCAAATGATAAGTCAGATAGACAAACTCGAGGACGTAGTCCATATCGTCCGCCACCAGAGCGATCCGGGCGTCTTTAACAAGCTCGGGCTGTTCTTCGAATAAGTTATTCGCCGTCTGAGTCCGGCGTAATGACTTTCACGAATCCGTTCCGGCAGTGGGTGGCATACTCTGCCGGCAGCGGACGGTCGCTTATCAGCACATCAAATGCCGAAAGTGGACCAATGCTGGCGGGTGCCACATCGTCAAACAGGGCGTAACGCGCCAGCAGGATTTTCCGCAGGCCGTGCTGCAGGGCTTTTCGCTTGGTGGCGAGGTCATCAAGATTGAACCAGGTCACGCCATAGTGTTCATGAACGCCGCTGGCCGAAATAAACACTTTGCGCGGGTTCAGCGAATCCAGAATCGAGGGGTTACTGTTGTCATAAAAGGCATCGCTCTTAGCGCGATAAGTCCCGCCGCAGAGGATGGCGGTGGCGTTGGGTTTGTCATTCAGCGCCATAAATACGCGGTGCGAGTAGCAGATCCCCGTAAAGGTGATGTCGTCCGGGATCATACTGATCACCAGCGGCATTTCCGGGCCATTATCAAAAAAGACCAGATCGTTTTCCGCTACCATTCCGGCGGCGAGGATCGCGACCGGTAAGTCATCCGGGTGATGGGTTTTTCCTTTGCCGCTCGGCGCGGTGACTGACGTCGGTTTGTTCACCATCACTATGTAGCCGCCGAGCAGCGTCAGCGGCAGCGCGACGTCACCGTTGTTGTCCGGGCTTAAGTCACGGCGAATGGTCATCACGGAGACTTCAAGCATGCGTGCGGCATCTTTAAGGTGAATACGATCTGTTTTCTTTAACAGCTCCACCAAACGACGAATGCGTTCTTTTTGCTTGGTTTCCATTCACTCTCTCCGCTGTAAGAACCTGTCCCAGTTAGCTCTTAATGTTTTCAAAGTAACATTATCTGATGCGTACGCAACATCCCGTCTGCGCTTTACTATACTGCGCTGCCTGCTGAAAAGAAAGCCCGTTACGTTGCGCTTAACTAATATTAAAATGATATATATCAGCAAGTTAATTGATTTTTATTTCGCTGAGTTTGCACGATGTTATCCCCATCACAAAAACGGGTGATCAAGAAATAAACAGCCATATGATTTTTTAATCGCGATCAGAATCACAAATGATACAAAAGTAACATGATAATGTTTCGATAATATCATTGCAGTGTGATTGTTTCAGAGAGGAAGTAAACATGGATATCGCGGTTATCGGCTCCAACATGGTTGATCTCATCACCTACACCAACCAGATGCCAAAAGAGGGGGAAACCCTGGAAGCACCCGCATTCAAGATTGGCTGTGGCGGTAAAGGCGCAAACCAGGCGGTGGCTGCCGCAAAGCTCAATTCCAAAGTCATGATGCTGACCAAAGTCGGCGATGACATTTTTGCTGACAACACCATCCGCAATTTAGAATCCTGGGGCATCAATACCACCTACGTTGAAAAAGTGCCCTGCACCAGCAGTGGCGTGGCGCCGATATTTGTTAACGCCAACTCCAGCAACAGTATTCTGATTATTAAAGGTGCGAATAAATTTTTGTCGCCGGAAGATATTGATCGCGCGGCAGAAGATCTGAAGAAGTGTCAATTAATTGTTCTGCAACTCGAAGTCCAGCTCGAAACGGTTTATCACGCCATTGAGTTTGGCAAAAAACATGGCATTAAGGTGTTATTGAATCCAGCACCAGCGTTACGTGAGCTGGATATGTCTTATGCCTGTAAATGTGATTTCTTTATTCCTAATGAAACCGAACTGGAAATCCTCACCGGTATGCCAGTTAACACCTACGATAATATTCGAACCGCTGCCCGCTCGCTGTTAGAAATGGGGCTAAATAATATTATCGTCACCATGGGTGAAAAAGGCGCGTTATGGATGACCCGTGAGCAGGAAGTCCACGTACCTGCTTTTAAAGTCAATGCAGTCGATACCAGCGGCGCAGGCGATGCCTTCATTGGCTGCTTTGCGCATTACTATGTTCAGAGTGGTGACGTGGAATTCGCGATGAAAAAAGCCGCTCTCTTTGCTGCGTTTAGCGTTACAGGGAAAGGCACTCAGTCGTCTTATCCCAGCATTGAACAATTCAATGAGTATCTGGCGTTAAACGAAAAATAAAACTCTGTACAGTTAAAGGTAGCACTATGAACGATAAAAACATCGTTCAGATGCCTGACGGGTATCTGAATAAAACCCCTCTGTTCCAGTTTATTTTGTTATCCTGTTTATTTCCATTGTGGGGATGCGCTGCGGCGTTAAATGATATTCTCATTACCCAGTTTAAAAGCGTATTTTCGCTGAGTAACTTTGCCTCCGCGTTAGTGCAGAGTGCGTTTTATGGCGGCTATTTTTTAATTGCGATTCCGGCTTCGCTGGTGATTAAAAATAGCACTTATAAAGTCGCGATATTAATTGGATTAACGCTTTATATCGTCGGGTGTACACTGTTTTTCCCTGCCTCGCACATGGCGACCTACACCATGTTCCTGGCGGCCATTTTTGCTATTGCCATCGGTTTGAGCTTCCTTGAAACTGCGGCAAACACCTACAGCTCAATGATTGGGCCGAAACAGTGGGCAACGTTGCGCCTGAACATCAGTCAGACTTTCTACCCGATTGGCGCGGCCTCCGGCATTCTGTTGGGGAAATATCTGGTGTTCTCCGAAGGCGAAAGCCTGGAAAAACAGATGGCGGGCATGACGGCAGAGCAGGTACACAACTTCAAAGTGCTGATGCTGGAGAACACCCTCGAACCCTATAAGTACATGATTATGGTACTGGTGGTTGTGCTGGTGCTGTTCCTCTTCACCCGCTTCCCGAAATGTAAAGTCGAGCAGACCGCCACACATAAGCGCCCGTCAGCCATGGACACGCTGCGTTATCTGGCGACCAACGCCCGCTTCCGTCGCGGTATTCTCGCGCAGTTCCTGTATGTCGGTATGCAGGTGGCCGTCTGGTCATTCACCATTCGACTGGCGCTGGAACTGGGGGATATTAACGAACGCGATGCCTCAAACTTTATGGTCTACAGCTTCGCCTGCTTCTTCATCGGGAAGTTTATCGCCAACATTCTGATGACGCGCTTCAACCCCGAAAAAGTGCTGATCATGTACTCCGTTGTCGGCGCGCTGTTCCTCGCCTATGTCGCCCTGGTACCGAGCTTCAGCGCGGTGTATGTCGCGGTGCTGGTGAGCGTGCTGTTTGGACCCTGTTGGGCAACGATTTACGCCGGGACGCTGGATACCGTCGATAACGAACATACCGAAATGGCAGGAGCGGTTATCGTGATGGCGATTGTCGGTGCAGCGGTGGTTCCGGCTATTCAGGGCTACGTCGCTGATATGTTCCATTCGTTACAGGTTTCCTTCCTGGTGTCGATGCTGTGCTTCGTCTACGTCGGTATTTACTTCTGGCGTGAGCTGAAAGTACGTCGCACGCTGGGTGAAGAAGCCACAGCGTCCTGAGGAGAACTTCCATGACAACCCGAATTCCGTTATGGCGCAGTCTGTTTACCGAACAACCCCGCGTCCTGCTGGAAAACAGCGATTTCTCGGTCACTGCGTTTCGCTATGACAGCGGTGTAGAAGGTTTACGCCTGCAAAACAGTCGTGGTCATCTGGTTATCCTGCCGTGGATGGGACAGATGATCTGGGATGCGCAGTTCGACGGCCACGACCTGACGATGCGCAACATGTTCCGCCAGCCGAAACCGGCGAAAGAGGTCGTCGAAACCTATGGCTGCTTCGCGTTTCACTCCGGGCTGCTGGCTAACGGTTGCCCGTCGCCGGAAGACACGCACCCGCTGCATGGCGAAATGGCCTGCGCGACGATGGATGATGCCTGGCTGGAGCTTGATGGCGACACACTGCGCATCGGCGGCGGCTGTGAATATGTGATGGGTTTCGGTCATCATTATCACGCAAGCCCGACAGTAGCACTGCATAAAGAAAGCGCGCTGTTTGACATCACCATGTCGGTAACCAACCTCGCGTCAGTGGCGATGCCGCTGCAGTACATGTGCCACATGAATTACGCCTATGTGCCGCAGGCGACCTTTGAGCAGAATTTCCCTGATGAGGCGCTGACGTTACGGGAATCTGTTCCGGCGCATGTGAAGCCGACGCCACAGTGGCAGGCGTTCAACCAGCGCATTCTGCAGGGTGAGGTGTCGCTGAAAACGCTTAATGCGCCAGAGTTCTGCGACCCGGAAATCGTGTTCTTCGGCGATAAGCTCGATCGTTACACCCAAACTCCCGAATTTAAGATGATCGCGCCTGATGGCACCACGTTCGTTACACGATTCTCCAGTAAAGATCTGAATTATGTGACGCGCTGGATCCTCTACAACGGCGATCAGCAGGTGGCGGCGTTCGCGTTACCAGCCACCTGTCGCCCGGAAGGGTTCCTGGCAGCACAGCGCAACGGTAGTCTGATTGAACTGGCGCCACAGCAAACCCGCACATTCCACGTCACCACCGGGGTGATGTGACCCCCGTCTTCCTGAGATTGTTCGTTTTCACGCGCTTATCGTCATGGTAAGCGCGTTTTTTTATCTCTCTGTCGACTTGAAAGGAATTCCCTTTATGATGTGAACGCAGAGATAACGTGAGAGGTTGCATGATCTGGTTGATGTTGGCCACGCTGGTGGTTGTCTTTATTGTGGGATTCAGGGTGCTGACCTCCGATTCCCGCCGCGCTATCCGTCGCCTGAGCGAGCGCCTGGCGATTACGCCGGAGCCGGTGGAATCAATGATCGATCAGATGGGGAAGTCCGCGGGCAACGAATTTCTCCGCTATCTGGAAAGGCCGAACGAGGCGCATCTGCAAAACGCAGCGCAGGTGCTGCTGATCTGGCAGGTGTTTATTGTCGATGGCAGTGAACAGAACATGCGCTACTGGCATCGCCTGATGCAAAAAGCGCGACTCGACGCACCGATCACCGATGCCCAGCTTCGTCTGGCGCAGGGGTTTCTGCGTGAGCTGGAGCCGGACAGTTGGGAACTCAATGCCTTCCAGACCCGCTACAACGCCCTGTATATGCCGGAAGAGGGTGTTCACTGGCTGCACTGAACCGTCGGAAAAGTTGGCAAAACGTTAAATACGTCACAGTTAAAATGCTACACTGCGCGACCCGCCACCCTTTTCTGGACACCCGATAACCGATGAGTGAATGCACAGAAAGTAAAAAATCCGTTGACGTGATATCCCGCGCTAACTGGTCAGCCGTCTTTGCGGTCGCGTTTTGTGTGGCGTGCCTGATTACCGTTGAGTTTCTGCCGGTCAGCCTGTTGACGCCGATGGCGCAGGATCTCGGCATCACCGAAGGCGTGGCCGGGCAGTCAGTCACCACCACCGCGTTTGTGGCGATGTTTGCCAGCCTGTTTATCACCCATCTCATTGGTAAAACCGATCGCCGCTATGTGGTTATCCTGTTTGCCGTGTTGCTGACGCTCTCCTGCCTGCTGGTTTCGTTTTCTAACAGTTTTGCTCTGCTGTTGCTGGGGCGCGCCTGCCTGGGTCTCGCGCTTGGCGGCTTCTGGGCGATGTCAGCGTCGCTGACAATGCGTCTTGTGCCGCCGCGCATGGTGCCGAAAGCGCTGTCGGTGATTTTTGGTGCCGTGTCGATTGCGCTGGTGATCGCCGCGCCGTTGGGCAGTTTCCTTGGCGGCATTATCGGCTGGCGCAACGTGTTTAACGGCGCGGCGTTGATGGGGTTGCTGTGCATTCTCTGGGTGGTGAAAGCCCTGCCGTCGCTGCCCGGCGAAACGGCGCAGCAACAGAACATGTTTGGCCTGCTGAAGCGCCCCGGCGTGTTAGCCGGGATGATCGCGATTTTCATGGCCTTTGCCGGTCAGTTCTCGTTCTTCACCTATATTCGCCCGGTGTATATGACCCTGGCGGGCTTCGACGTCGATGGACTGACGCTGGTGTTATTGAGTTTTGGTATCGCCAGTTTTATTGGCACCTCGCTGTCGTCAGTCATTCTCAAGCGTTCGGTGAAAGCCGCGCTGGCCTGTGCGCCGCTGGTACTGGCATTAAGCGCAGTGACGCTGATGCTCTGGGGCAACGATAAAGTTGTCGCGTCGGCAGTGGCGATTATCTGGGGCTTCGCGTTTGCACTGGTGCCGGTCGGCTGGTCAACGTGGATCACCCGCTCGCTCTCCGATCAGGCGGAAAAAGCCGGTTCCATTCAGGTCGCGGTGATCCAATTAGCGAACACCTGCGGTGCCGCCGTCGGCGGCTTTGCGCTCGACCATTTTGGATTGCTGTCGCCACTGGCGCTGTCTGGTACGCTGATGCTACTGACAGCGCTGCTGGTGGCGACGAAGGTGAAGATTAAGTAAGCGCTTACAGCCCCGGTTTCACTCTTCTGCGCGAATCCAGCGAAATCAGGATCACAGAGGAGAGGATCAGCAGCGTACCGAGCCAGTCGAGCAGCGTAAACGTCACGCCCAACAACAGCAGCGACAGTAGCGCGCTGCTCAGTGGCTCCGTACAGCTCAGAATGCTGGCTTTTGACCCGCCAATCAGTTGTGCGCCTTTCAGGTACAGGCTGAAGGTCAAAGCGGTTCCGATCACCACGAAGTAGAAAAAGGCCAGAACCAGATTACCGGTGATGGCAACCTGCGAACCCTGCGCGGCGTAAAACGGCAGCAACACGATACCGCCGAGCAGCATACTCCAGCCAACGATAGGCAACGTGCCGTAGCGGGCGATAAGCGTTGATGGAAAGGTGGTATAAAACGCCGCCGCAAATGCAGAAGCAATCCCCCAGAACAGCGCTGCCGCAGAGACAGAAAGCGACGTCGGGTCGCCGTGAGTAACCAGCAAAAACGTGCCGATAAGCGACGTCAGAATCGCGATTATTACCAGCAGGCCCGGACGAACGCGTTTCGCCAGTGCAAACCACGCGACAATGATCGTCGGTGAGAGAAACTGCAGCACGGTGGCGGTCGCGGCGTTAGATTTTTCGATGGTCAGCAGGAAAGTCAGTTGCACTGTCAACGCCCCTGCCAGCGTGAAAATCAGCAGGTTCAGGGCATCTTTACGGTGACGGAAGATGGCGAAAATTTTGTCGCCGTGAACAAAAGACAACGTTAACAGGATAGTACCGGCAAACAGCAGGCGCGTCATGGTCAGAAACCCCGACGACATCTGGCTCTGTTCCATGATGTACTGTGCGCAAACGCCTGAACTACCCCATAAAATGGCGGCGATCAGCACGTTCATCATCCCTTTTCTGCTGGAGCCCATGATGTCCTCTTCGCTGTTTTCTCTCACTTTTTACTTCGGAGGACATCATAGCACAGGGAGAATTTGGCATTTTATTTAAGAAGTGAAATTAACATACTGATGTTCGGTGAATACTGAAAAAGGATTTGCTGTTTGGCTACATACTAGCCGCTTCAGGAAATATGTGAAACAATCTTTTCCAGAGTTCGAAAAATAAGTAAGGAAGCATAATGTCAGACTTTCAAAATTGGTTGCTCGATAAAGCAAATGGGAAAAATTATGTATTTATCAAAAGGTTATCTGCCAATGATACAGGAGCAACAGGCGGTCATCAGGTAGGTTTATATATCCCATCAGGCATTGTTGCTGAGCTTTTCCCTTCAATCAATCATACTCGTGAATTAAATCCTTCGGTATTACTACATGCAAAAAGTTCGTCACATATTTGTGCCGATAGTGAAGTCAGGGCTATTTATTACAATAATAAATTCTTTGGCATGACGCGAAACGAGAAAAGAATCACTCGTTGGGGGGGAGATAGCCCTCTTCAGAATCCGGAAAATACGGGAGCGTTGGCTGTTCTGGCCTTCAAGCATGAGCCTGGAAACGATAGCGAAGGTGTAGATACTTGGGTTTGTATCAATCCGGATGAAGAAGATGTTGTGGAATCAACTCTTGGAGAAATAGTACCTGGAACATTGCTCTTCGGTCCTGCTAGAGAGATTTTGGGAGGGTTAGCTCCCCAGCCTAAGGTGAATAATAAGCGATATGAACTCCCCGAAGAGTGGAGCCATACTTTCCCTTCCGGAAGTGAAATTATTCAATATGCAGCGTCTTATTTTGCTAAAGATTCCGCCGACCCGGATGAGCAATTAATCGATCGCCGTCGTGTTGAATATGATATTTTCCTTTTGGTAGAGGAAGCGCACGTTCTCGATATTATTCAAAAAGGATTTGGATCGGTTGATGAGTTTATCGCATTGGCCAACTCGGTTAGTAATCGCCGTAAATCTCGCGCTGGAAAATCGCTTGAATTGCATCTTGAACAACTATTTCTGGAACACGGGTTGAGCATTTTCGCAACTCAGGCGACTACAGAGGGTAACAAAAAACCAGATTTTCTTTTCCCGTCAGTTGAGGCCTATAAAGATGTGGCGTTCTCTGATGATAGATTGCGAATGCTGGCTGTTAAAACAACCTGTAAAGATCGCTGGCGGCAAATACTCAATGAAGCGGATAGAATCAAAACAATCCATCTTTTCACCCTTCAGGAGGGTGTTTCAATAGCTCAGTTCAGAGAAATGCAGGAAGCAGGTGTGAGATTGGTTGTTCCTGCTAGTCTGCATAAGAAATACCCAGAAGCTATTAGAGGTGAGTTGATGAGTTTAGGCGCTTTTATTGCAGAGTTGATTGAATTGTATACCGATAGGTCATAATAAGTCCCCGGCAAAGAAGTGCCGGGAACGTCTTTAATTCTTAGCGGTTTTTACTGTCACAGCTTTTAAGATATATGGCTCGAGTAATCTGGCGACAGCTTCGAAAACGGGAACAACGACAGAATTTCCAAATTGTCGATATGACTGGGTGTCGGAGACAGGGATTCTGAATGGTTTCCCATCTGGTTTTTCAAACCCCATTAGGCGTGCGCATTCACGAGGCGTTAACCGTCTCGGCCGATGGGACTGATTGTGTTCATTTCCAAAATCAACCTCACCAAGCTCTTTATCCCATCCTCGATCTATCAAAATTTCGGAGCCATCTTTGTGGTATCTGGCAGAAAGAGTCCGTGCGATACTATCTGCATTTTTAGGATCAACCAAACCAAACCCAAAACCATTACCTTTAGCTGCATGCTTCTTAGCATAGTTATAGAGATACTCCCAGAGCTTTGGCGTAAGAATATATTTACTGTCAACTGTGGACTCAAGTAATTCACCAAGAGTAGGGCGTTTTTTCGGATAAAAATGATTAATATCGCGGAGAGAAAACCCTTCATGGATAGCAAGATCTCGACGAAATCCGACCAATACAATTCGCTCACGATGTTGTGGAAGGAAATGTTTACCATCGATAATTTTGGGGTCATCTGAACCCGAAGCTGCCGCATCAGCAACTTCGTAACCTAACTCATCAAGCGTCTCCATGATGACTTTGAAGGTTTTCCCTTTATCATGGCTCTTCAAATTTTTAACATTTTCCAGTACAAAAATAGCTGGTTTTTTTGAGCGGATAATTCGTGCGACATCAAAGAAAAGTGTCCCTTGAGCTTCACATTCGAAACCATGGGCCCGGCCCAATGAATTCTTCTTGCTTACACCCGCCAGACTAAAAGGCTGGCATGGGAAACCCGCCAATAGGACATCATGATCTGGAATAACATTATCAATATTTTCATAAGCTTCTATTTCAGAAATATTGGCATTATCACTTAGTGTGACTTCACGGATATCAAGGTTAAATTGATGAGCTTGCTCATCATTGAACCAGTTTGCTTTATAAGTGCGTACAGCCTCTTTGTTCCATTCGCTGGTAAAGACACACTGACCACCAATTGCTTCAAAACCTTTACGAATACCACCGATACCCGCAAAGAGATCAATAAAACGAAATGCGTAATTTGGGTGATGTTCAGGCGGAGCTGGAAGCATTTTCTTGAGGAGGGTCTCTTCAGCAGTAGTTAATGATTTAGGCTCACATTTACCATTAACCCACCGGTTGAGCGTTTCTCTACTCCATTCATTTTTGCCAATTTTTCTAAGTAATTCAGCAACATATTTCTGGTCATAAATTTCCAGAACTTTTTCAATCAATTTTCTGTCTTTATCTTGTTGCTGTTTTTCTTCCTCTTCAGCTTTTTCGAGAAGATCTTGAGCAAGCAATTCAAATTCGAACATAGCACCTCCAATGGGTCTTATTGGTGATACTCTATCACTCATTTGACCCAGTTAAAAACATTTTATCTGTGTTTTTAACCAGTGTTTTTGAAAGGTTATGGAAGTGCTGAAACATCTATAAGCGCACCAAAGCAGTGCACTTTGAAGATATTGCGCAGAAAGAAGTTAGCAGAATCAGCTTAAATCCACATCCTTGCTGCCAAACAGCCAGGTCAGGACAAAACCGCAGAGATAGGCCACACATAGCCCCGCTGCGTATACCGCCATTCCGGCGAAAATGCCGTGACCAGAGGTCATCAGCGGCAGCGCCACCAGACCCGACGGGCCAAAGACGGTGTTCAGTCCCACCGGCAGGCCCATCCACGCCACCATCCCGATGAAGAATCCGCCGCAGGCGCCACCGAGACAAGCGGTGACGAAGGGTTTCATGCGCGGCAGCGTCACGCCGTAAATCAGCGGTTCGCCAATGCCAAGGAAACCGGGGATGATCGCCCCTTTAATTTGTGTACGCAGTAGCGCGCCCGCTTTCGCCCGGAAAAAGAGCGCCAGTGCTGCCCCGACCTGCCCTGCGCCGGCCATTGCCAGAATGGTGAACAGTGAGTTGAAGCCCTGGGCGTCCATGAGCGCAAAATAGACAGGGACAAACCCCTGATGCACGCCAAACATCACGGCCAGCAGGAACAGCCCCGCCAGTACCGCCGACCCGAACGGGTTGCCGTTAAGATGCAGGAACAGCCACGACATGCCGGTAAACAGATAACCGCCGAGCGGCATGATGACGATAAAAGTGATGGCGCCCATGATCAGTAGCGTGATGGCGGAGGTGAGGATCATATCGAGGTTGGCAGGTATAACGCTGCGCACCCGTTTTTCCACCCACGCGCCCAGCATGGAGGCAATCAGCACGCCGATGATATTGCCGCGCGGATCGATACCGTGACCGAAGAAGGTTGAAATGCCTGAGTAGAAGCCGCTGGTGGCGTCCGGGTTGTAGCCAAGGACAAACAGCGACGCGATAATCGCTCCGTTGACGCCGGAACCGCCAAAGGCTTTCTGTGCGTTATAGCCAATCAGAATGCTCAGGAATGTAAACATACCCTTGCTGAATACTTTCATATAACCGATCAGCGCCACCAGCGTGGCGTTGGGATGCGCGTTCTCCAGCACGAACATCTGTTCAGCCAGCGTCGCAAAGCCAAGCAGCAGACCGACGGCGATAAACCCGGGAATTAACGGTGTGAAGATGGTGGCGAACTTCGCCAGAAATTTCTGCACGCTGCTGGTTTGCTTGCCTTTCAGCTCCTGCTTTTTGGCGGCTGCCATCTCTTGCAGTGACGGGTTGTCGGTCGCAGGCGCGGCGTCGAGCAACTGATTCATCATCTCTGCCGCGGTATGGGCTTTGCCTGGGCCAAGTACCACCTGGAATTGCTCATCACTGACAATCACCCCCAGCACGCCATCGATCTGGCGGATGGCGGCTACGTCGGCCTGGCTGTCATTGCGCAGCGTCAGACGCAGACGCGTCATACAGTTCCCGGCCTGCGCCACGTTTCCGGCACCGCCCACGTGGGACAGGATCCGGGCTATCATCTCTTGTGTTATTTTCGCCATTCATGATGTCCTGTGTGGAGTTCAGGCGTGATTCAGCGCCTGACGGATATAGCCGTGATTGTCGGCCAGCAGAGTACGTGCCTCGTCGGCACTGAGATTCGCCAGCACCATCACGATGGCGGTTTTGCAGTGACGATCGCAGGCGGCCAACGCCTGTTGCGCCGTATCGCGCGAGCATTCGGTGGCTTCCATCACAATGGAGACCTGGCGCTCAATCAGTTTCGCGTTGGTCGCTTCCACATCCACCATCAGGTTGCTGTAGACCTTGCCGACGCGGATCATGGCGCCTGTAGAGATCATATTCAGCACCAGTTTCTGTGCGGTGCCTGCTTTCAGGCGTGTGGAGCCGGTAACCACTTCCGGACCGACCACTGGGGTGATGGCGACATCCGCCAGTTGCGCCATTTCGCCGTGCGGGTTGCAACTGACAATTGCCACGAAGGCGTTGCAGGCTTTCGCGTATTCCATCGCGCCGATGACGTACGGCGTGCGCCCGCTGGCGGCCAGCCCTACCAGTACATCGCGCTCGCTGAACCGGATGGCCTGCAGATCGGCAGCACCCTGCGCTTTGTTGTCTTCAACGTTTTCTACTGCGCTGAGAATGGCTTTATGCCCGCCAGCAATCAGCCCCACCACCTGTTCCGGGCGCGTGCCAAACGTTGGCGGGCATTCGCTGGCGTCAAGGATCCCCAGTCGCCCGGACGTGCCTGCGCCGATGTAAATCAGACGCCCGCCTGCCTGAATCGCCGCGGCAACGCGATCTACCACCTGCGCGATCTGCGGCAGATAAGGGGTTATGGCGTGTGGTACCTGCTGGTCTTCGTGGTTGATCACCGCCAGCATCGCTTCTGTGGAGAGGGTATCGATGTCAGCGCTGTTGCTGTTGCGGCGTTCGGTCAGTAACTTACTCAGGTCAATACTCATTTTTACCTCGTTTTAATGCACCTGTGTCATGCTTAGGAATATTATATTCCAAATTACGGCAGGGTGTATGGAATTAATTATTACAAAAAGAATGACTCAGTATTGATGGCCTGTCGAGAGCGCTTTAATCGGTCTAACACTAAGCCGTACGGGCAATCTGCTGAAGCGCGAGACGCAGCGCAGGTGCCGCGAAATCAATGAATTTGCGTAGTTTCAGCGGCGTGAGATCGCGCGAGGCGTAGAGCAAATGTACCGGCACCGGCGGTGGTTCGAAAGCGTCGAGGATCAGCGACAATTCGCCGCGCCGCAGTCCTTCAATGGCCTGGTAATGCAACAGTCTCGCCACCCCTGCGCCCAGCCGGGCGGCGTCGGCGGCGGCTTCCGGATTGGTAACGGAGAGCGCCGGGCGCTGTTCTTGCGAGCGCCAGTAGCTGAACGGCATCGGTGATTCAATACGAATGTATGGCAGCGCGGCGAGGGCTTCCGGTCTGGCGGGAGTACCGTACTTTTCCAGCAACGCCGGGCTGGCGCAGGTGACGATACGCATCTCCCCGGCGCGGGTCGCCACCATCGAGCTGTCCGGCAACTGACCGATACGCACGGCAAGATCGATATGCTCGCCAATCAGGTCGACGTTGCGGTCGCTCAGCAGCAAGCGAAGAGTAATTTGTGGATAGCGGGCGAGAAATTCCGTCACCACCGGCAGCACATACAGGCGGCCAAACATTGTCGGGGCGCTGATCGCCAGTTCCCCTTTCGGCTCCTGATATTCCCCGGTGGCGCACCGTTCGGCGTTTTCCACTTCTTCCAGAATGCGCTGTGCAGCCGCGACGTAATCCACACCGGCATCCGTCAGCGTAAGTTTGCGGGTGGTGCGCGTCAGCAGGCGTACGCCCAGGCGGTTTTCCAGCTCGGCAATGTTGCGACTGACAGTGGTTAACGGCGTATTCAGCATGCGCGCCGCCGCCGACATGCTCCCCAGTTCGCTAACCTTCACCAGTAGCGCCATGGCTTCCAGACGATCCATGATTCTCCCGTTTTTCGGAAAGATGTTTGCTGAACTCTCAGTATTATCATTTACTCTGGCAGAGTCCATCATCGCGACAGAAGACAACAACATGGTGCAGAGGTGAATGATGGCCCTGGGATTTCTCGACATCGCCATGACACCGGATGTGATGGACGTTCAGCATGAAATGGGCAGCGATGCGCTGTGGCAGCACCCGCGTCCCGGACGAACGTCCGACCGGTTTACTGCCAGCGAAGAAGCGATGATTGCCAGTCGTGACAGCTTTTACATGGCAACAGTATCGCAAAGTGGCTGGCCGTATCTTCAGCACCGTGGCGGGCCGGCAGGGTTTCTGCGAATGATTGACGACAAAACGCTGGCGATGGCCGATTTCAGCGGCAACCGACAGTACATCACCAGTGGGAACCTGCGTGGCAGCGATCGCGCTTGTTTGTTTTTGATGGATTACCCGCGTCGTGCCAGGCTGAAAATCTATGCCACCGTTGAGGTGTTCGCGCCGGAAGCGGCGCCGGAACTGCTGGCACAGGTGACGCTGCCTGACTATCGCGCGCGTGTTGAGCGGGTGTATCTGTTTCACCTGATGGCCTTTGACTGGAATTGTCCGCAGCACATCACGCCGCGCTATACCACGCAGCAGGTGGCTGAATACAGCCAGACGCTACAAACGCGCATTGCGGAGCTGGAACACGAAAACCAGCTGCTAAAAGAGAAATTAACATCGAAGGGAGAAGATCATGTCTGAACAACGACCGCCTCTGCCGCCGTTTACGCGGGAGAGCGCTATCCAGAAAGTGCGTGCTGCCGAAGATGGCTGGAACAGCCGCGATCCGCAGAAGGTATCGCTGGCCTATTCACCGGACAGCGTCTGGCGCAACCGCAGCGATTTCGTCACCGGGCGCGAGGAGATTGTTGAATTCCTCACCCGCAAATGGCGTCGCGAACAGGAATATCGCCTGATTAAAGAGATCTGGGCCTATAGCGACAACCGTATCGCCGTCCGTTTTGCCTATGAATGGCACGACGACAGCGGCAACTGGTTTCGCTCTTACGGCAACGAGAACTGGGAATTTGACGAGAACGGCCTGATGCGCACACGCTTCGCCAGCATCAACGATTTGCCGATCGCCGAAAATGAGCGCCTGTTCCGCTGGCCCCAGGGTCGTCGCCCTGACGACCATCCGGGCTTAAGCGACCTCGGCTTGTAAATCATCACGCCGCCCTTTTCCCGCAGAGAAAGGGCGGGCGATTAATGCCAGCAAAAGTGATGCACCACTTGGGTGATCAGCTCACGGGTGGGTTTGATAAAACGCGTTTCGAGATACTCATCCGGCTGATGCGCCTGATTAATAGAGCCGGGGCCGAGCACCAGCGTTGGGCAGCGGGTCTGAATAAACGGTGCTTCGGTACAGTAGTTCACCACGTCGGTATGCGTACCGAGCAGTTTTTCCACTACCTGCACCAGTTGATGATCTGGCGGGCATTCGTAGCCGGGGATCGGCGGGTGCAGTTCTGACACCGTCAGCCTGCCCGGCCAGCGTTCGCTGACCGGTGCCAGCGCCTCATTCAGCAGGCCATTTAAATCTTCCAGTGTCATGCCCGGTAACGGACGAATATCCATATGCAGCTCGCAGCAGGCGCAAATACGGTTTGACGCATCACCACCGTGAATGGCACCGAGGTTGAGTGTCGGGTATGGCACGGTGAAAGCCTCGTAGTGATAACGCGATTTCAGGTCATCCCGCAGATGCAGAATATGGCCGATGGCGTCATGCATCAGTTCAATGGCGTTCACCCCGCGCGCTGGATCGCTGGAATGACCCGACTGGCCGAGCACACGCACGGCAGTGGAGATATGGCCTTTATGGGCGCGAACCGGTTGCAGCGAGGTCGGCTCGCCGATGATGGCGCAGTCCGGGCGCAAAGCGGTGGTTTCCGCAAAATAACGCGCACCCGCCATGCTGGTCTCTTCGTCGGCAGTCGCCAGAATGTAGAGCGGTTTTTTCAGTTGCGTCACGTCAACGTCGCGCAGAGCATCAAGAATAAAGGCGAAGAAGCCTTTCATATCTGCAGTGCCGAGGCCGTAGAGCTTGTTGTCATGTTCGGTCAGGGTAAAAGGATCGCGCGTCCAGCGTCCGTCGTCAAAGGGGACGGTATCTGTGTGTCCTGCGAGCAACAGTCCGCCAGCGCCACTGCCGGTACTGGCCAGCAGGTTGAATTTATTGCGCGTTCCCGGCACCGGCTGTACCTCGACGTTGAACCCGATAGAAGCGAACCAGTCGGCCAGCAGATTGATTAAAGCCGCATTACTCTGATCGAGCGCTTCTTCCGTTGCGCTGATCGAAGGAGTGGCGATTAATGCGCGATAAATCTCGATAAATGGCGGTAAAACGTTTTTCATTGTTGACACACCTCAGGTCATGATAGTATCAATATTCATGCAAAATTAGTGAATAAAAATACATTATCGTTGAGCTTAAAGGAACCCGATGTTGAATACGCTGATTGTAGGCGCCAGCGGTTATGCAGGTGCTGAGCTGGTGGGTTACATAAATCGTCATCCGCATATGAACATAACCGCTTTGACGGTCTCAGCGCAAAGCAATGATGCAGGAAAGTTAATATCTGATTTGCATCCGCAGCTGAAAGGTGTGGTTGATCTGCCGTTGCAGCCGATGTCAGACATCAGCGAATTCAGCGGCGGCGTGGACGTGGTGTTTCTCGCCACTGCCCATGAGGTCAGCCACGATCTGGCGCCGCAGTTCCTCGCCGCCGGGTGTGTGGTGTTCGATCTCTCAGGGGCGTTTCGCGTCAACGATGCGGCCTTCTATGAAAAATTCTACGGTTTCACTCATCAGCACCCGGAATGGCTGGCGCAGGCTGCCTACGGGCTGGCGGAGTGGAACGGCGATGCAGTGAAAGAGGCGAATCTGATCGCGGTGCCGGGCTGCTATCCGACGGCGGCGCAACTGGCGCTGAAACCGCTTATTGATGCCGGTGTGCTCAATCTGAATCAGTGGCCGGTGATCAACGCCACCAGCGGCGTCAGCGGCGCGGGGCGTAAAGCGGCGATGTCAAACAGCTTCTGCGAAGTAAGCCTGCAGCCGTACGGTATTTTTAATCATCGCCATCATCCTGAAATTACTACGCATTTGGGGGCCGAGGTGATTTTTACGCCGCATCTGGGTAACTTTAAGCGCGGGATCCTCGAAACCATCACCTGCCGTTTGAATGCCGGCGTGACCCGCGCGCGCATTGCGGAACTCTATCAGCAGGCGTATGCCAGCAAACCGCTGGTGCGCCTGTATGACGCTGGCGTCCCGGCGTTGAAAGGCGTCGAAGGGCTGCCGTTCTGTGATATCGGCTTTGCGGTGGATGGCGAACATCTGATTATCGTGGCAGCGGAAGATAATCTGCTGAAAGGTGCCGCGGCTCAGGCGGTACAATGCGCAAACATTCGTTTCGGTTACCCCGAAACGCAGTCTCTTCTTTAAGGTGTGATGATGATGAATCCTTTAATTATCAAACTCGGTGGTGTACTGCTGGATAGTGAAGAGGCGCTGGAGCGCCTGTTTACCGCGCTGGTTAATTATCGTGAATCTCATCAGCGCCCGCTGGTTATCGTTCACGGCGGTGGTTGCGTGGTCGACGAACTGATGAAACAGCTCAACCTGCCGGTGAAAAAGAAAAATGGCCTTCGTGTTACGCCTGCCGATCAGATAGACATCATTACCGGCGCGCTGGCGGGCACGGCAAACAAAACATTGCTGGCGTGGGCGAAAAAGCACCATATTCCGTCCGTTGGCCTGTACCTTGGCGATGGCGACAGCGTCAACGTAACCCAGCTAGATGAGTCGCTCGGTCATGTCGGACTGGCGCAACCAGGGTCGCCCAGGCTGATTACCTCGCTGCTGGAAGGCGGTTTCCTGCCGGTGGTCAGCTCCATTGGTGTCACCGACGAGGGGCAACTGATGAACGTTAATGCCGATCAGGCGGCGACGGCGCTGGCGGCGACGCTGGGCGCGGATCTTATCCTGCTGTCGGATGTCAGCGGCATTCTGGACGGCAAAGGGCAGCGCATCGCCGAAATGACAGCGGCCAAAGCAGAACAGCTGATTGACCAGGGTATAATTACTGACGGTATGATTGTTAAAGTGAACGCGGCGCTGGATGCAGCCCGTGCCCTGGGTCGCCCGGTGGATATCGCCTCGTGGCGGCATGCGGATCAGCTCCCGGCGCTGTTTAACGGCACGCCGATTGGTACACGTATTCTGGCTTAATCATTTATATATTCTGGAAATTAAGGAAGCATGTTATGGCACTTTGGGGCGGGCGTTTTACTCAGGCAGCAGATCAACGGTTCAAACAGTTCAATGACTCTTTGCGCTTTGATTATCGCCTGGCGGAGCAGGATATCGTTGGCTCTGTGGCCTGGTCGAAAGCGCTGGTAACGGTGGGTGTGCTGACGGTCGACGAGCAGCAGCAGCTGGAAGCGGCGCTGAACGTGCTGCTGGAAGAGGTCCAGGCGGATCCGCAGCAAATCCTCAACAGCGACGCGGAAGATATTCACAGCTGGGTGGAAGGGAAGCTCATCGACAAAGTCGGTCAGCTGGGTAAAAAACTGCACACCGGCCGCAGTCGTAACGACCAGGTCGCCACTGATCTCAAACTGTGGTGCAAAGATACCGTTACCGAATTGCTCACGGCGAACCGCCAGTTGCAAAGCGCGCTGGTGGACACGGCGCAGAACAATCAGGACGCGGTGATGCCGGGCTACACGCACCTGCAACGCGCCCAGCCGGTGACTTTTGCGCACTGGTGTCTGGCCTATGTCGAAATGCTGGCGCGTGATGAAAGCCGTCTGCAGGATGCACTGAAGCGTCTGGACGTCAGTCCGCTGGGCTGCGGCGCGCTGGCGGGAACCGCGTATGAAATCGACCGTGAACAACTGGCCGGCTGGCTTGGTTTTGCGTCGGCAACCCGTAACAGCCTCGACAGCGTTTCTGATCGCGACCACGTGCTGGAACTGCTGTCTGACGCGTCCATCGGCATGGTGCATCTGTCGCGCTTCGCTGAAGATCTGATTTTCTTTAACTCCGGTGAATCCGGGTTTGTTGAGCTGTCCGACCGCGTGACTTCCGGCTCGTCACTGATGCCGCAGAAGAAAAACCCGGATGCGCTGGAGCTTATCCGCGGCAAATGCGGTCGCGTGCAGGGCGCGCTGACCGGCATGATGATGACGCTGAAAGGGTTGCCGCTGGCCTACAACAAAGATATGCAGGAAGACAAAGAAGGGCTGTTCGATGCGCTCGATACCTGGCTCGATTGCCTGCATATGGCGGCGCTGGTGCTGGACGGCATTCAGGTGAAGCGTCCACGTTGCCAGGAAGCGGCGCAGCAGGGTTATGCGAATGCCACTGAACTGGCAGATTACCTGGTGGCGAAAGGTGTACCGTTCCGCGAAGCACACCACATTGTGGGCGAAGCGGTGGTTGAGGCGATTGGTCAGGGCAAGCCCCTGGAAGCGCTGGTGCTTGCGGATCTGCAAAAGTTCAGCAATGTGATTGGCGACGATGTCTACCCGATCCTGTCGCTGCAGTCCTGTCTTGATAAACGGGCGGCAAAAGGCGGCGTCTCACCGACGCAGGTAACGCAGGCCATTGCCGCAGCAAAAGCACGTCTGGTGTAGCGTTCAGGCAAAAAAAATGCGGACCACGGGGTCCGCAAAAGTTCACGTTGGCTTTAGTTATTTGAGAGAAACAGTGCGAAACTCTCTGAACAAGCGGTGGCTTCAAGGGTTAACGAGATACCGCTTCGTTTCTGGGTGTATTATTGAACAGAAAGCTTGATAGGGATAATCGTTCGTTGCTATGCTACCTATCGCCATGAACTATCATGGCGATGGAGGATGAATAATGAATATTCGTGATCTTGAATACCTGGTAGCGTTAGCCGAACATCGTCATTTCCGCCGTGCCGCAGACTCCTGCCACGTCAGCCAGCCCACCCTGAGCGGGCAAATTCGTAAGCTGGAAGATGAGCTTGGTGTGATGCTGCTGGAACGCACCAGTCGTAAAGTGCTGTTCACCCAGGCAGGTTTGCTGCTGGTGGATCAGGCGCGGACTGTGCTGCGTGAGGTCAAAGTGCTCAAGGAGATGGCGAGCCAGCAGGGAGAAACCATGTCCGGGCCATTACATATTGGCCTGATACCTACCGTCGGTCCTTATCTGCTGCCGCATATCATCCCGATGTTGCACCAGACTTTCCCGAAGCTCGAAATGTACCTCCACGAAGCGCAAACGCATCAGCTGCTGGCGCAACTGGACAGCGGTAAACTCGACTGCGCCATTCTGGCGCTGGTGAAAGAGAGTGAAGCGTTTATTGAAGTCCCGCTGTTTGATGAGCCGATGCTGCTGGCGATCTACGAAGATCACCCGTGGGCGAATCGCGATCGTGTCGCCATGTCTGATCTGGCGGGTGAAAAGCTGTTGATGCTGGAAGACGGGCACTGCCTGCGCGATCAGGCGATGGGGTTCTGCTTTGAAGCGGGTGCCGATGAAGACACGCATTTCCGCGCCACCAGCCTGGAAACGCTGCGCAACATGGTGGCTGCCGGTAGCGGCATCACGCTGTTGCCTGCACTGGCTGTACCGCAGGAGCGTAAACGCGACGGTGTGATTTATCTGCCGTGCATCAAGCCTGAACCGAAACGTACGGTGGGTCTGGTCTATCGTCCGGGATCACCGCTGCGCAGCCGCTATGAGCAGCTGGCAGAGGCCATCCGTGGTGCGATGGATGGCCATTTCGACAAGCCGTTAAAAGAGGCGGTTTAAGCCGTTCAGCGCCGCTACCCGATAGGCTTCCGCCATGGTCGGGTAGTTGAAGGTGGTGTTAACGAAGTACTCAATGGTGTTGCCACCACCTTTCTGCTCCATAATCGCCTGGCCGATGTGAATAATCTCGGCAGCGCGCTCGCCAAAGCAGTGAATGCCCAGGATCTCTTTCGTCTCGCGATGGAAGAGTATTTTTAGCGTCCCGACGTTCATACCGACAATTTGCGCCCGCGCCAGATGCTTAAACTGCGCGCGTCCCACTTCGTACGGCACTTTCATCGCCGTCAGTTGCTGTTCGGTTTTGCCGACAGAGCTGATTTCCGGGATGGTGTAGATGCCGGTGGGAATGTCTTCCACCAGGTGCGCGGTGGCTTCGCCTTTGATCATCGCCTGCGCGGCAATGCGGCCCTGATCATATGCCGCCGAAGCGAGGCTCGGGTAGCCAATCACGTCGCCCACCGCGTAGATATGCGGCAGCGCAGTCTGGTACATACTGTTGACCTTCAGCTGACCGCGGCTGTCTGCTTCCAGACCGATGTTTTCCAGCGCCAGCGAGTCGGTATTACCGGTGCGCCCGTTAGCATACAGCAGGCAGTCGGCTTTCAGTTTTTTCCCGGACTTCAGATGCATGATGACGCCGTCATGCGTCCCTTCAATTTTCTCGTACTCTTCATTGTGGCGAATAACCACACCGCTGTTCCAGAAGTGGTAAGAGAGGGAGTCCGACATCTCCTGATCGAGAAACGCCAGCAGACGGTCGCGGGTGTTGATGAGATCCACCTTAACACTCATTCCGCGGAAGATAGACGCGTATTCGCAGCCGATCACCCCGGCACCATAGATAATCACGTGGCGCGGTTCGTGGTGCATCGACAGGATAGAGTCGCTGTCATAAATGCGCGGATGTGAAAAATCGACATCGTTCGGATGGTACGGGCGCGAGCCGCAGGCGATAACAAATTTCTCGGCGGTGACCGTTTCGACGGAGCCGTCGTGGCATTCCAGTGCCAGGGTGTGTTCGTCTATGAAATGGGCGTTGCCCTGCAAAATCTCGCAGTGGTTGCGCTCATAAAAACCTTGCCGCATCTGCGTTTGCTGATTAATGACGCTGTCGGCGTGATTGAGGATATCGGCAAAAGAGGAGCGGAGGAGTCGGGTGTGATCGCTGTAGAGGGGGTTCTGGTTAAATTCGATGATGCGGCTGACCGCGTGTCGCAGCGCTTTCGACGGGATAGTGCCCCAGTGGGTACAACCGCCGCCGACGTTATGATAACGCTCAATAACGGCGACACGGGCTCCCTGTTTCACCAGACCCATTGCAGCACCTTCGCCGCCGGGGCCGGAACCTATCACAATAGCATCATAATCGTAGGAGTGTGGCATGGTAAGGCTTACCTGTTCTTATACATAAAAGCAACAGAATAATAACATCATCAGCGCGATAACCCAATTATCGTTGTGCTTTTTTGCCGCACGAAAGCACATTCAGCGCGTAAACAATCATTCACAAAGCTGTGCAAATCACGTAGCGTTATTCTCTGGTATAGTGCCAGCAGGGCCTTTGGAAGGATTCAGACATCGTGATGGGCGTAAGAGCGCAACAAAAAGAGAAAACCCGGCGTTCGCTGGTCGAAGCCGCATTTAGTCAGTTAAGCGCTGAGCGCAGTTTCGCAAGCCTCAGCCTGCGCGAAGTGGCGCGCGAGGCAGGGATTGCGCCAACGTCTTTCTATCGTCACTTTCGCGACGTGGACGAGCTTGGGCTAACGATGGTCGACGAGAGCGGTCTGATGCTGCGCCAGTTGATGCGGCAGGCGCGTCAACGCATTGCCAAAGGCGGCAGCGTGATCCGCACGTCCGTTTCCACATTTATGGAGTTTATTAGCAATAACCCTAACGCCTTCCGCTTATTGTTGCGTGAACGTTCCGGAACATCCCCCGCGTTTCGTGCCGCCGTCGCGCGTGAAATTCAGCATTTTATTGCGGAACTTGCCGATTATCTGGAAATCGAAAACCATATGCCGCGCGCCTTTACCGAAGCACAGGCTGAAGCGATGGTCACCATTGTGTTCAGCGCCGGCGCGGAGGCGCTGGATGTTGGCGCGGAACAGCGTCGGCAATTAGAAGAGCGACTGGTTTTACAGCTGAGGATGATCTCCAAAGGCGCGTATTACTGGTATCGCCGGGAGCAGGAAAAGAGTTCACATCATTCTGACCAGGTGAAGGAAAAGTAATGAAACAGTCAGTGCAGGACAAAGGTACGCTCTTGCTGGCCCTGATTGCCGGCTTATCGATCAACGGTACATTCTCAGCGGTTTTTAGCGCCATTGTACCTTTCTCCATATTCCCGATTATCTCGCTGCTGCTGGCGGCTTACTGCCTGCATCAACGCTACCAGAACCGGACTATGCCGGTCGGCCTGCCGGGTCTGGCCGCGGCTTTTTTCATCCTCGGCGTGCTGCTTTACAGCACTGTCGTGCGCGCAGAGTATCCCGACATCGGCTCTAATTTCCTGCCCGCTGTGCTATCCGTGGTGATGGTGTTCTGGATTGGTTTCCGTCTGCGCAGCCGCAAAGACGACATCTCCGAATAGTCCAGAAAACCCCCGCGATGCTGCCGGGGGTTTTATTTCTCTCATTTATGCCCTCAGGTTATAGCAAATCTTTTTTTATTCTTTAATCATTGGATCGCTTTCTGGCAGGCTGTTTTCATCACAACACAGCATAAAGAGAGCGGGCGATGAAAAAGTGGCATTTGGGGTTAACGCTTTTGCTGGTCTCTACCAGCATTCTGGCAAA
This sequence comes from Trabulsiella guamensis ATCC 49490, assembly GCF_000734965.1. GTDB lineage: Bacteria > Pseudomonadota > Gammaproteobacteria > Enterobacterales > Enterobacteriaceae > Trabulsiella > Trabulsiella guamensis. Next base: position 40,602 of record NZ_JMTB01000113.1, on the reverse strand, counting down.
GGACATTCAGTTATTAAACGTATCGTATGACCCGACGCGGGAACTGTACGAGCAGTACAACAAAGCGTTCAGCGCGCACTGGAAACAGGAAACCGGCGATAATGTCGTGATTCGTCAGTCGCATGGCGGGTCAGGCAAACAGGCCACTTCGGTCATCAACGGTCTCGAAGCGGACGTGGTCACCCTCGCGCTGGCCTATGACGTTGACGCCATTGCCGAGCGCGGCCGTATCGATAAAAACTGGATCAAGCGCCTGCCGGATAACTCCGCGCCATACACCTCCACCATCGTTTTCCTCGTGCGGAAAGGCAACCCGAAACAGATCCACGACTGGAACGATTTGATTAAACCTGGCGTGTCGGTTATCACTCCGAACCCGAAAAGCTCCGGCGGCGCACGCTGGAACTATCTGGCGGCCTGGGGTTACGCGCTGCATCATAACAATGGCGATCAGGCAAAAGCGCAGGAATTCGTGAAAGCGCTGTTTAAAAACGTGGAAGTACTGGATTCCGGCGCCCGTGGCGCCACCAACACCTTCGTAGAACGCGGCATCGGCGATGTGCTGATTGCCTGGGAAAACGAAGCGCTGCTGGCGACCAACGAGCTGGGTAAAGACAAGTTTGAAATTGTCACCCCGAGCGAATCCATTCTGGCTGAGCCGACCGTTTCTGTCGTCGACAAAGTCGCGGAGAAAAAAGGCACTCAGGCGGTGGCGGAAGCTTACCTGAAATATCTCTACTCACCGGAAGGCCAGGAGATCGCTGCGAAGAACTTTTATCGTCCACGCGATCCAGCGATAGCGAAAAAATATGACAGCGCATTCCCGAAACTGAAGCTGTTCACCATTGATGAAGAGTTTGGCGGCTGGACGAAGGCGCAGAAAGAGCACTTCTCCAACGGCGGGACTTTCGACCAGATCAGTAAGCGGTAAATACGAAAAAACTATGCGGCCCTGCGGGGCCGTTTTTATTTGGTCATCATTATGCTGTACTCTTCCGGTTCGCATTCAACCAGAGAAAGCACAATGAGAAGAATACGACGTATATTGCTGGTGCTGCTGATTATCGTAGTGGCTGTCATCGCTGGCGGCTGGTTCTGGCTGCATTCCGGTAACCCCGATGTGCTGCGTGACAAGGTGTTAGGCGAATGTGTGCCCAAAGCGCAACAGCAGCAGCCGACCGCGCCCTGTGACGAGGTGAATCTGCAGGGTGGCTATGTTCTGTTCAAGGATCGCAACGGCCCGTTGCAGTATCTGTTGATGCCAACGTACCGCATTAACGGCACCGAAAGCCCGTTGCTGCTCGATCCACGCACGCCGAACTTTTTCTGGCAGGCGTGGCAGGGGCGTAGCATGCTGAGTAAGCGTCACGGCGCGCCGGTGCCGGACGAAGCCGTCTCGCTGGCGATCAACTCGCGTATCGGCCGGACGCAGAACCATTTCCATATTCATATTTCCTGTCTGCGGAAAGACGTCCGCGACCAGCTTAACGGCGATATGGCGTCGATCAGCACGCGCTGGCTGCCGCTGCCGGACGGACTGATGGGCCATGAATATCTGGCGCGGCGGGTGACGGAAACCGAACTGGCGCAGCGCAGCCCGTTCCTGATGCTGGCGGAAGAGGTGCCGCAAGCGCGCGACCATATGGGGCGTTTTGCGCTGGCGATGGCGCAGCAGAGCGACGGTACCTTCGTGTTGCTTGCCACCGAGCGCAATTTGCTGGCGCTGAATCTGGCATCTTCGGAAGAAATTCAGGATCATCAATGCGATATTCTGCAATAACCTGCTAACACCGGCATTTACCTGTCTCTCCTGTCGTCGTATCCTTGCTGAAAAAAACGACAGGAGACAGGCATGTCCTGGCTTTCACACCCTCTGTTTCTTCCATCCCTGATAGTTGGCGTCACCATCCTGCTGTGGGCGACATCGCTATTGCCTGAATTCATCACCGCGTTGCTGTTCTTTACGGTGGCGATGATGGCAAAAATCGCCCCGGCAGAGATGATTTTCGGCGGCTTCGCCTCTTCTGCCTTCTGGCTGGTGTTCAGCGGATTTGTTTTAGGCATTGCCATTCGTAAGACCGGGCTGGCTGACCGTGCGGCGCGTGCGCTGTCAGCGCGGCTGACCGACTCCTGGCTGCAAATGGTGGCGAGCGTGGTCTTGCTCAGTTATGCGCTGGCGTTTGTCATGCCGTCGAATATGGGCCGCATTGCGTTGTTAATGCCGGTAGTGGCGGCCATGGCGGCCCGCGCCGGTATCCATGAAAACACCCGTGCCTGGTACGGGCTGGCGCTGGCGGTCGGTTTCGGTACCTTCCAGCTTTCAGCCACCATTCTGCCGGCAAACGTGCCGAATCTGGTGATGAGCGGGGCGGCGGAAGGCTCCTACGGCATTCATCTCAACTACGTACCTTATCTGTTGCTGCATACGCCCGTGCTGGGGTGGCTGAAAGGCATGATCCTGATAGGCCTGATTTGCTGGCTGTTCCCGGGCAAGCCGCATGCACCGCGCGAGCTGACGCCACCGCCACCGATGAGCGCAGACGAAAAGCGGCTGGCCTGGATGCTCACAGTGGTGCTGACCCTGTGGGTCACCGAGAGCTGGCATGGCATTGGCCCCGCATGGACCGGGCTTGCCGCCGCCTGTGTGACGCTCTTGCCGCGCATCGGATTTATCAGCGGGGAAGAGTTCTCGACTGGCGTGAATATTCGCACCTGCATTTACGTTGCCGGGATCCTCGGCCTTGCCATTATCGTTACACAAACCGGTATTGGCGATGCGGTGGGCGGTGCGCTGTTGAAGGTGATGCCGCTTGACCCGCAACGCCCGTTCGTCAGCTTTCTGGCGTTGACCGGGATCACCACGGCGCTGAACTTCATCATGACTGCTAACGGCGTACCAGCGCTGTATACGACGTTTGCGCAGAGCTTTTCCGATGCCACCGGGTTCCCGCTGTTAAGCGTGATCATGATTCAGGTGCTGGGATATTCCACACCGCTGCTGCCTTATCAGGCGTCGCCGATTGTCGTGGCGATGGGGTTAGGGAAAGTACCTGCGCGGGCGGGAATGTTGTTGTGCGTGGCGCTGGCGTTAGCGAGCTATCTGATACTGCTGCCGCTGGATTATCTGTGGTTCAGGGTGTTGGGTCAGTTGTAGTGGTTTTGTTGGGCGGGTAAGCGAAGCGCCACCCGCCACATCAGCATTACGCCTGTTTTGCCGCTTCTGCTGCTTTAACAATCACCGCGAAAGCGTCTGCTTTCAGGGATGCGCCGCCAACCAGCGCGCCGTCGATGTCCGGCTGAGTGAACAGTTCTGCCGCGTTAGACGCGTTAACAGAACCGCCGTACTGGATGATGACCTGCTGAGCGATTTTCGCGTCAGCTTTCGCAATGTGGTCACGGATGAATTTATGCACGGCCTGCGCCTGCGCCGGAGTGGCAGATTTGCCGGTACCGATCGCCCAGACAGGTTCGTAAGCGATAACCGCGCCTTCAAAAGCGGAAGCGCCCTGCGTTTTCAGTACGGCGTCAATCTGGCGTGCGCACACTTCTTCGGTTTTGCCCGCTTCGTTTTCTGCTTCGGTTTCACCGATGCACAATACCGGGGTCAGACCCTGCTCTTTCAGTACAGCAAATTTTTTGGCGACGAACTCGTCGGATTCTTTGTGGTAGGTGCGACGCTCAGAGTGGCCGATGATGATGTATTTCGCGCCGATATCTTTCAGCATTTCAGCGGAGGTTTCACCGGTGAATGCGCCGGACAGGTTAACGTCAACGTTCTGCGCGCCAAGGATGATGTGGCTACCCGCAGCGGCTTGTTTCGCCAGATCAAGGTACATTTCCGGCGGAGCGATAGCTACGTCACAGCCAGTCACGCCTGCCAGCTCTTTACGCAGGTTCGCAATCAGCTCGTTAACCATGTGGCGGCTGCCGTTCAGTTTCCAGTTACCCATCACTAAAGGATGTCGCATTTCAATTCTCCACGCTACAAAAGCGAATTAAGGAATATGGCCGCCCCTCAGGGCAGCATGGTCTGTGAAACAGTATAGAGATTGATGGCCCCGATGGCTTTGCTTTTTATCATTTATTGTTGTTCTCGAGGGTCTCAGATAGCGCCAGCTTAATCGGTTCAACAGCGAAGGTCAGCCCTTTTTCACCGTTATCTGCCACCACATAGCGAATCGCGCCTTCCGCGGCGGCGTAGTAGTGCTTGCCTTTACCGAGCGTCAGCAGTTTTTGCAACTTTTGCAGACTTTGTGGTTTCGTCAGCGTCGGGGTAAAGGTGCGGATGAGGGCGGCCATGTATTCCAGCGCTTTATCTCTGGCAGCCTTCTTTTCTGGCCCCTGAATGGGCAGCCAGGTAACCTGCATGGACTTTATTTTCAGCGTACCGCGCTCAAGAGCGGTAGAGGCGTACAGGTTTTCGTTAATTTTCGTGGCGGCGCGGGTGAGGTTGAGCTGGTCGCGGCTGCCGCCAATGGCGCGAAATTCGTTAAGCGCGAGGGTGGGATTGTCAGTGTTAAATTTTTCCCGGAACTGACTGATGGAGAGATCGAACGTGGGCGCACCTGGCAACAGGTACGGTGCCGTCGTGATTGCCGGCGCTTCGGCCGACAATACGCGATAGCTTGCCAGTGTGACGGCAAGCGTTAACAAACACAGCGATATCCACTTTTTCATCTTACCATCCTCGGATCCTTTGCTGACGATTAAAACGGGAAGCGCCCGGCTTGTCAAAAAGAGACGTTACCAGGGTAAACTACGCGCCACGATGAGAATAAGGAATGGGAAATGACCCTACAGCAGTGGCTTTTTTCAATTAAGGGGCGTATCGGGCGCCGCGATTTTTGGATCTGGATAGGCATCTGGATCCTGGCGATGATAGTGCTGTTTACCCTTGCGGGTAGCAACTGGCTGAGCCTGCAAACCGCGGCGTTCGCCCTTGTCTGCCTGTTATGGCCGACGGCGGCCGTTACCGTCAAACGGCTGCATGATCGCGGGAAATCCGGGCTCTGGGCGTTGCTGATGATCCTTGCGTGGATGCTGCTTGCCGGGAACTGGGTCATGCTGCCTGGCGTCTGGCAGTGGGGCGTGGGCCGTTTTATTCCGACGCTGATTATTGTGATGATGCTGATTGACCTGGGCGCGTTTGTGGGCACCCAGGGCGAGAATAAATACGGTAAAGAGACGCAGGATGTGAAATACCGCTGATCACCAGTAGTGTTCGGCGGTCATATGACCCGGTCGGCGACGCAGATGTTTGGTCATTTGCCGGGTATCTTTCAGTAATTGCTGGGTATCGCGCACCATTTGCGGGTTCCCGCACAGCATCACGTGGCTGGTCTCGGCTGTCATCGGCAGGCCAGTCGCCGCTTCCAGTTGACCGCTTTCAATCAGTGCCGGAATGCGCCCGGTCAGCGATCCGGACAGCGTTTCGCGACTCACCACCGTCTGGATCCGCAACTTCCCTTCATAGCGCTTTTGCAGTTCGAGCATTAGCGGCAGATAGCTTAAATCCGCGGCGTAACGTACCGCATGAACCAGCACCAGGTTTTTAAAGCGATCGAGATCGTTGCCGTCCTGCAAAATAGAAAGATACGGGCCAAGGGCGGTACCGGTTGCCAGCATCCACAGCGTTTCGCAGTCGGGTACTTCGTTGAGCACAAAGAATCCTGCGGCTTCGCTGACCAACTGGATGTCATCGCCAGGCTTCAGGGCCGCCAGGCGCGGGCTCAGTTTGCCATCGGGGACGGTGACGAGATAAAACTCAAGATCCGGGTTGGCGGGCGCATTAACATAGGAGTAGGCACGCTGGACGCGTTCGCCGTCGATCTCCAGCCCCAGTTTGGTGAACTGCCCGGCGGTGAATGGCTGAACAGGCGCATGGACGGTAAGACTAAACAGTGCATCGGTCCAGTACTCCACCTTCGCCACTTTGCCAGTAACCCAGTCCGCCATAATCTTCTCCTGTTCTGATGCGATACCTTATCTTCGTCACTCAGCGCGCAGATTTCCAGCCCCGCAGGGCCGGAAAGCTCAATCAGACAAATGGGTTACAGGATATGGCGCTGCACGTCCGGGTCTTTACGGTCAAGATAATGAATGGACTGAATGCGGCGTATGGTGCGTGATTTCCCACGGATGAGCAGGGTTTCAGTGGTGGCGATATTGCCCTTACGGCTGATACCGTCCAGAAGATCACCTTTGGTGATGCCGGTAGCGGAGAAAATCACGTTGTCGTTGCGCGCCATATCGCTCAGTTGCAATACCTGATTCGCGGCGATCCCCATCGCTTTACAACGCGCCAGCTCGTTTTCACCGATCCGACGGTTTTCGTCGTTATCGCCTTTTACCTCATGACGAGGCAGCAGGCGGCCGTGCATATCGCCGTCGAGTGCGCGGATCACTGCAGCAGAGACCACGCCTTCCGGCGCGCCGCCGATGCCATACAGTACGTCCACTTCACTGTCCGGCATACAGGTGAGAATAGAGGCGGCAACATCACCGTCAGGAATAGCAAAAACGCGTACGCCAAGCTGTTGCATATGCGCAATAACCGCGTCATGGCGGGGTTTTGCCAGAATGGTCACGGTAAGCTCACTGAGCGGCTTATTGAGTGCAGCGGCGACGTTACGCAGGTTATTCGCCAGCGGCAGATTAAGGTCGATAACGCCTTTCGCGCCAGGGCCGACGATCAACTTTTCCATATACATATCAGGCGCGTTGAGGAAGGTGCCTTTATCCCCAACCGCCAGCACCGCCAGCGCGTTGGCCTGACCCATCGCGGTCATACGGGTACCTTCAATCGGATCAACGGCGATATCGACTGCGTCGCCTTTACCGGTACCGACTTTCTCGCCGATATAGAGCATGGGAGCTTCGTCGATCTCACCTTCGCCAATCACGATGGTGCCGTCGATATTGACCTGGTTCAGCATGATGCGCATGGCGTTGACCGCCGCACCGTCCGCCGTGTTTTTATCACCACGACCCAGCCACTTATAGCCCGCCAGCGCAGCGGCTTCGGTGACGCGTGAAAATTCGATGGCAAGTTCTCGTTTCATAGCAAACTCTTCAGAGGAAAAATTAGCGAAGCCCGCTCCGTCGGAGGGGCTACGCGTTGGAATAGCGTTCTGTTTCCGGCATCCAGCGTTCGATCAGCGCCTGCGCCTGTGCCGGATAACGTTCATGAATATGACGGGCGATGCGCTGAACGTCGGGGATCATGCCCTGATCGCGCAGCAGGTCAGCGACTTTAAACTCGGCGTTGCCGGTCTGACGCGTACCGAGCAATTCGCCGGGACCGCGGATCTCCAGGTCTTTCTGGGCAATCACAAAGCCATCGTTGCTGTCGCGCAGCACCTGCAAACGCTTTTGCGCGGTTTTCGACAGTGGCGATTTGTAGAGCAGGACGCAATGGGAGGCCACTGCGCCGCGCCCGACACGCCCACGCAACTGATGGAGTTGCGCAAGACCAAGCCGCTCCGGGTTTTCAATGATCATCAGGCTGGCGTTAGGGACGTCCACGCCCACTTCAATGACCGTCGTTGCCACCAGCAGTTGCAGGTCGCCCTGTTTAAACGCCTGCATGACGTCCTGCTTCTCGGCAGGCTTCATGCGACCATGCACCAGTCCGATTTTCAGCTCCGGCAGCGCCAGTCTGAGTTCTTCCCAGGTGGCTTCTGCCGCCTGGGCTTCCAGTAACTCTGACTCTTCAATAAGCGTACAAACCCAGTACGCCTGACGCCCTTCAGCGGTACCGGCATGGCGCACGCGGTCGATAATTTCATGGCGGCGCGTATCCGGGATGGCGACAGTTGACACCGGTGTACGCCCGGGAGGGAGCTCGTCGATAACAGATGTGTCGAGATCGGCATAGGCGGTCATTGCCAGGGTGCGTGGAATTGGCGTCGCGGTCATGATCAACTGATGCGGGTGAAAACCCTGCTGCTGGCCTTTTTCCCACAACGCCAGCCGCTGATGCACGCCGAAACGGTGCTGTTCGTCGATGATCACCAGCGCCAGTCCGTTGAACTGCACCTGTTCCTGAAAAATAGCGTGAGTACCTACAACCATCTGCACCTGCCCGCTGGCGATGGCCTCTTGCTGTGCAATACGCGCTTTGCCTTTTTGTTTGCCAGCCAGCCAGCCGACTTCAACGCCGAGCGGAGCAAACCAGTTGCGGAAGTTGTTGGCGTGCTGCTCTGCGAGCAGCTCCGTCGGCGCCATCAGCGCCACCTGATTACCATGACTAATCGCCCGCAGCGCAGCCAGCGCGGCAACCAGCGTTTTCCCGGAACCGACATCGCCCTGCACCAGACGCATCATCGGTATATCCAACGCCATATCGCGTTCGATTTCCGCGACCACACGTTCCTGCGCGCCGGTAGGTTTAAACGGCAGCGCGGCCAGCAACTGGTTTTTCAAATCATCTTTCGGGCTGAGTGGCTGAGCGTGATAGCGCTGAGCGCCCGCGCGTAGCGCCAGCATGCTCAGGTTATGCGCCAGCAGCTCTTCGAGAATCAGGCGCTGTTGCGCCGGGTGTTGCCCGGTTTCAAGGTCGCTCAGTTGCATGGTCGGCGGTGGACGATGCAGCGTGCGCAGCGCTTCGGGCAGGCTCATCATTCCTTGCGCCAGATCGGGCGGCAGTAGCTCGGCAATAGCGCAGGTGTCGAGCAAATCCAGGGCCTGGTCAGTGAGCTTGCGCAGCGTTGCCTGCCTGACGCCTTCTGTCGTCGGGTAAACCGGCGTCAGCGTTTCCTGCAGCTCTGGTGTGCTGAGATCGCCCTGCACGCGGTATTCCGGGTGGATCATTTCCGCGCCATATTTGCCGCGTTTGGCTTCACCATAGGCCAGCACACGACGCCCGGTCGCAAGGCTGTTTTTCATCGCTGCGTTGAAGTTGAAAAAACGCATGGTGAGAATGCCAGTGCCGTCGCTGATCTGGCAGGTCATCATGCGACGACCACCAAACGAGATGTTGCAGTTCAGCACTTCACCTTCCACGGTCGCATAGACGCCGGGGAGCAGGTCGTTAATGGGATAAAGTTGGGTGCGGTCTTCGTAACGCAGCGGCAGATGCAGGAGTAAATCCTGCACGGTATGCAGGCCGATTTTCGCGAGCTTACTGGTCTGCGCCGCGCCAACGCCGGTGAGCGAACTCAGCGGAACGGCATCCAGCAGACGGCCGCCCATGGCTTATCTCGCTGCCTGCATCGTGGCCCACCACGCCGCATCGGCTTCGATATCGCCGGACGCATTCACGTGAGGGTAGGGCAATTTTTTGCGTTTCGCGACGCGCGCCAGCACCGGATAACCACCTTCAAACAGCAAACGCTGTTGTTCCTCTTCCGGCAGCATGCTGTTGTCACGTTCGTACATACCGGCGTTCTGACGCTGGCGCTGCGCTTCGTAGAGAATTAACGCAGAGGCGACGGAGACATTGAGCGACTGCACCATGCCGATCATCGGAATGATGATCTCCTGGTCCGCCAGCGTCAGCGCTTGCTGGCTGATCCCGGTTTTCTCCTGCCCCATCAGAATGCAGGTCGGGCGGGTGTAATCGATATCGCGAAAATCGACGGCTTTCCCTGAAAGGTGCGTTGCCAGCACCTGCATGCCGCGCGCTTTCAGGTGTGTAACGGCGTCGTCAATCGTCGGGTGTGTTTTGACGCTGACCCAGCTGTTGCTGCCCGCCGCCGTGGATGCCATGGTACGCATGCGGTTGCCAGGCCAGATCGCATGTACTTCATGCACACCAACTGCGTCGGCAGTGCGGATAATCGCGGAGACATTATGAGGTTTGTGCACCTGCTCCATGCAGACCGTCAGATCAGGCTGGCGTCGGGCGAGCATTTCACAAATGCGCTCATAACGTTTTTGATTCATGTTTCTAGTTTCGGTTACGGGTGACTTTAATCACGTCTGGCATCACGCGAATTTTACGCATGATATTTGCCAGATGGACGCGATCGCGGGCGGTCAGACGGATAAACGCGCTGTATACGCGGCCGTCTTTTTCTTCCGTATTCAGACTCTGAATATTGGACGACGCGGTGTTGATTGCCGCCGTCAGGTTTGCCAGCGCACCCTGGTGGTTGAACATATCCACCTTAATTTCGGTGATGAACTCCTGCTCGGTTTCTTTATCCCACTCTACCGCCATGAATTTCTCTGGTTCTTTCTGGTAGCCACGGATGTTACGGCAGGATTCATGGTGGATCACCAGCCCTTTGCCAGGGCTGACGTGAGCGATGATCGGATCGCCGGGAATCGGGCGACAGCACTTGGCGAAGGTGATCAGCACGCCATCCGCGCCTTTAATCGGCAGATGTCCGTGTCCCTGCGCAGTCGATGGTGCGGCTGTTGCAGTTTCGCCCTGCAACAGGTTTTTCGCGACTACGACGCTCATCGCGTTGCCGAGGCCGATTTCCGCCAGCAGATCGTCAAGGCTTGCCAGCTTCATGCGATCAAGCTCGCGTTGAATGTTCTCTTGCGGGATTTCGGCCAGCTTGCGGCTGCCGCCTAACGCATGGTTAAGCAGACGACGCCCCAGGCTGACAGAATCATCACGCTTAAGGTTTTTCAGCAACTGGCGAATTTTAGCGCGCGCTTTCGAACTCACGACAAAGTTCAGCCAGGCAGCATTCGGACGCGCGCCAGGGGCGGTGATAATTTCTACGGTCTGACCACTGGAAAGCGACTGCGACAGTGGATAAGGCTGGCGATCGACACGCGCGCCAACACAGGCATGACCAATATCAGTATGTACTGCATAGGCGAAGTCGACCGGCGTCGCGCCTGCCGGCAATTCGACAATGCGGCCTTCCGGTGTGAAAACATAAATCTCATCCGGGAAGAGATCAGATTTTACGCTCTCGATAAACTCAAACGAACTACCTGCGCTTTGCTGGAGTTCAAGCAGACTCTGCATCCAGCGCTGGGCGCGAATTTGCGCGGTGGTGCTGCTTTCGCCGCCATGTTCTTTATAAGCCCAGTGCGCCGCGACCCCCATTTCCGCCATTTGATCCATGTCTTCGGTACGGATCTGGACCTCAACCGGCACGCCGTGCGGTCCAATCATTGAGGTATGCAAAGACTGATAACCGTTCGCCTTCGGAATGGCGATATAGTCTTTGACTCGTCCCGGACGGGGTTTGTACAGGCTGTGCATCTGACCGAGTACGCGGTAGCAGGTATCCGGATCATGAACAATTACGCGGAACGCGTAGATATCCATGATGGAGTGAAAACGCTGCTCTTTCAGCACCATTTTGCAGTAGATGGAGTACAGATGCTTCTCACGCCCGCTCACACGACAGGGAATGCCGGCCTCCTGCAAACGCCCTTCGATTTCAGAGAGGATTTTCTGGATCATCTCTTTACGGTTGCCGCGCGCGGCTTTCACCACCTCTTTAATCACGCGATAGCGGTTCGGGTACAACGCTTCAAAACCCAGCTCTTCGAGCTCAGTTTTAATGTGATGAATACCTAAACGGTGTGCCAGCGGACTATAGATTTCGAGGGTTTCACGGGCAATTCGGCGGCGCTTGTCCGGGCGGAGGGAGCCCAGCGTGCGCATATTATGGGTGCGGTCAGCGAGCTTGATGAGAATGACGCGGATATCCTGCACCATCGCCATAATCATCTTGCGAAAGTTTTCGGCTTGCGCCTCTTTCTTGTCGCGAAACTTGAGTTTATCCAGTTTCGACACCCCTTCCACCAGTTCAGCAACGCTTTTGCCAAACAGCTGTTCCATATCCTGGTAGGTGGCGGGGGTATCTTCAATCACGTCATGCAGCAGGGCAGCCATCAGCGTTTCGTAGTCGAGTTTCATCTCGGCCAGGATACAGGCTACCGCCACCGGGTGCGTGATATAGGGTTCACCGCTTGAACGTGTCTGGCCCTCGTGAGCATCACGTGCAACGAGATACGCCTGCTGAAGACGCTTGATTTGATCTTCAGGCAGGTAAGTTTGAATCAGCTGATTCAGGCTTTCAAACAGATACAAGGGCGACCCGCAGGTTTAATTAACGACGACCTTCAGCAATGGCGGTAACGGCCTGCAGTTCTGCGGCTTCCTGCTCTTGCTGCTCCTGGCGCTCACGTACGTCGAGGATCTGGTTGTTAATCAGGCCTTCTTCGATTTCGCGCAGCGCGATAACGGTGGTTTTATCGTTTTCTTCCGGTACCAGCGGATCTTTACCGCCTACCTGCATCTGACGAGCGCGACGCGCGGCGACCAGTACCAGGTCAAAACGGTTACCAATTTTCTCTACAGCGTCCTGAACAGTTACGCGTGCCATACTTAAAATGCTCCACAGGTGAAGAAATGACTGGGCATGATACTGAAAGTGGGTTCAGTCTGCCAATAGTTTGCTGATTAAAGCGTCATGTCGCTGCTTTTGGCGGCTCATGCGCAGACGTTCAGCGCGAATGATGGTTTTCAGATCGCCCAACGCGGTGTCGAAATCATCGTTCACAATAAGGTAATCATATTCCGCGTAATGGCTCATTTCTGCAACTGCCTGCGCCATACGTTTTGCAATCACCTCTTCGCTATCCTGACCGCGTCCACGCAACCGGCGATCCAGTTCCTCTTTCGAGGGCGGCAGAATAAAAATACTCCGTGCGTTTGGCATTTTCTGGCGAATTTGCAGTGCGCCTTGCCAGTCGATATCCAGGAATACGTCTACGCCAGAGGCTAATACCTGCTCGATGGTTTCACGAGAGGTGCCGTAATAGTTACCAAAAACCTCTGCGTGCTCAAGAAACGCGTCTTTGCCAATCATATGACGAAATTCATCATGATTGATGAAGTAATAATGTTCGCCGTGCACTTCACCCGGACGCGGCGCGCGCGTGGTATGCGAAACAGATACCTGGGTGTCATACAACGGTTGGGTTTTTAACAGCGCCTGAATCAGGCTGGATTTACCCGCGCCACTGGGGGCAGAAACAATATATAGCGTGCCTTGAGCCATGAGAGTCTTTTGTATGTGGTTATCGAGAGAAGTCTACATACGAGCCTATTATACACGCCGCGCTCGGGTGACGTAGCCTTTGTCACACTTTTTACTGCGGTTAATTGCATTTTACGCGCCGTTTTCCTGATTTCCTTGTCAGTTGCTGCAACAACGGCAAAACGCTGGAATCCGCTTCGCAACGTTAAACATCGCGCATCGCCATAAAAGAAATCAAGGCGTTAAATCTGCGGGAATACTTTTGAACGGAGGCGCAACAATGGCGAAATGGGGATGGCTGCTGGTATTAATGGTCTGTGGTTCAACGAGCGCGGCGTGTCCCGTCTGGTCAACCGCAAGGGCTGACGAGGAGATTGCGCGATTGAGTGGGCAGATAACCCAGTGGAACGACGCTTACTGGTCACAGGGTGCCAGCGGGGTAAACGACGCGGTTTACGATCAGTTATCCGCGCGTCTGGCGCAGTGGCGGCGTTGTTTTGGTAAAGATGCTTCTGCTGAGCTTGCGCCGCCGCTACTGGAAAAAGGCGTCGTTCATCCTGTCGCCCATACCGGCGTGAAAAAACTACCTGATGCCGCCGCCCTCTCCGGGTGGATGAAAGGCAAATCGGCGTTATGGATCCAGCCAAAAGTCGACGGTGTTGCCGTGACGCTGGTGTATCGCGCGGGCAAGCTGGTTCAGGCCATCAGCCGGGGTGACGGCTTAAAAGGGGAAGACTGGACTGCGCGCGTCAGGCTCATCCCCGCAGTACCGCAGACAGTCACCGGCGAGCTGGCGAATAGCGTATTACAGGGTGAGCTGTTTTTGCGGCGCGACGGGCACATTCAGAAGCAAATGGGCGGCATGAACGCCCGGGCGAAAGTGGCAGGCGCGATGATGCGTAAAAGCACGCCAGCCTCGTTGCAGGCACTCTCGCTGTTCGTCTGGGCCTGGCCGGATGGCCCGAAAAACATGAATCAACGCCTGACGTTGCTTCGAGACGCCGGTTTTGACTGGGTTTCTCAGTACACCCTGCCCGTTACCACAGTGGCGCAGGTTACAGCGCAGCGCGAGCACTGGTTTAGCTCACCGCTACCGTTTGTGACGGATGGCGTGGTGGTCAGAGCGGCGTCGGAACCTTCTGGTAAGCACTGGTTACCGGGGCAGGAAAACTGGATAGTGGCGTGGAAATATGCTCCCGTGGCGCAGTTAGCCGAGGTGAAAGCGGTCAATTTTACGGTCGGTCGCACCGGAAAAATCGCCGTCGTTGCGCAGCTTGAGCCGGTACAACTGGACGATAAGCGTGTGCAGCGAGTGAATATTGGCTCAGTGAATCGCTGGAAGCATCTGGATCTCGCGCCGGGCGATCAGGTACAGGTAAGCCTTGCCGGACAGGGCATTCCACGGATTGACAGCGTAGTCTGGCGAAGCGCTGAACGCCACAAACCCGAACCGCCTGTCGCGCGTTTTACGCCATTAACCTGCTACTTCTCAACACCTGAGTGTGAAGCGCAGTTTTTGTCTCGACTGGTCTGGAGCAGCTCGCCACATGCGCTGGATATCGACAGCATCGGCGCGGCCACCTGGCAGACATTGCACCGTGCTCATCATTTCAACCATCTCTTTTCCTGGCTGGCACTGACGCAGGAGCAGTTGCAGGCCACGCCAGGGTTAACTGCCGTCCGGGGGGCACAGTTGTGGCATCGCTTTAACCTCGCCCGCAGTCAGCCTTTCCGGCGCTGGATAGCGGCGATGGGGATCCCGCTCAGTCAGGAGACGCTGAACAGCATTGCGGATATTAACTGGGTACAACTCGTGGCGAAAAGCGAGTCAGACTGGCGAACACTCCCCGGTACCGGGGCTCAGCGGGCAACGCAAATTCGCCAGTGGCTTCGCAACGAAGCGACAGGTCAGCTCGCGACATGGCTCAGTGAGCAGAAGATAGCGGGTTTTTCGGCTCAGTGAGCGTTGTGTTTGTAGTCAAACACGGGCAAGCCCAGTTTCAGGCGCAGCGCCAGCAGTCGGGCGGTAAAACCGAACAGCAAGGTAGAAATCACCACTACGTCGTGGCTGCTGACATAATGCTGCAGTGCGATGTACAACACCGCAGAAGCAAACGAAACCCCCGCATACAGCTCTTTCTGAAAGACCAGCGGGATGCGTTTGCAGAACATGTCGCGCAGTACACCGCCAAACACACCAGTGACAACGGCAGCGATGGTTGCGATGACCGGGCCTTCGCCCATATCCAACGCGATTTGTGCGCCGATGATGGAAAACACCACCAGGCCCAGCGCGTCCAGCAGCAGAAAAAGCCGGCGAAGGTGCGGCATCACGGGGGCGAAAATGGTAGTTAACACGGCAGCGGTGGCCACGATAATGACGTATTCAGGATGTTTAACCCAACCCAGCGGGTAGTGTCCCAGCAGGATGTCGCGGACGGAACCTCCACCGAGGGCGGTCGCAGTAGCAATAATAATGACACCAAAGGTATCCATACGGCGACGACCTGCGGCCAGCGCCCCGGTCATGGCTTCCGCGGTGATACCAATTAAATAGAGAATATGTAGCAGCATGCTTGCCCCCGTCAACGATGGCGGCAGCTTAGCGTTTTGTGCACGCGCTCACGATTGAGATTTTCTAACGCGAGGTATTTCGGATAAGTATTTCTAATGTATTTTGCCGGGTGGTTTAATGCAGAAGTTAAAAAGTCCGCGATGATGCGGACTTAGCGATGATGATGATTTATATTCTGAACGTACCTGAATCCTACTCGATATTTTGAATCTGCTCGCGCATTTGTTCGATCAGCACTTTCAGTTCGATGGCGGAATTGGTCACTTCCGCATTGATGGATTTCGAGGCCAGCGTGTTCGATTCGCGGTTGAATTCCTGCATCATGAAGTCGAGACGGCGGCCGACCGCTTCTTTCTTCTTCAGGATGTTATAGGTTTCCTTCACGTGTGCTTCCAGGCGATCCAGCTCTTCGGCAACGTCGATACGCTGCGCCATCAGTACCAGTTCCTGCTCCAGACGGTTGTTTTCCAGTTGTACTTCCGCCTCTTCCAGCTTCGCCACCAGACGGTCGCGTTGCCACTGCAGAATTTCAGGCATATGCGCACGGACTTTACCCACTTCTGTACTTACGCCTTCCAGGCGCTGTTCGATCAGCGCTTTCAGCGCCTGACCTTCCGTTTCGCGGGCGACAATGAAGTCGTCCAGCGTACCGTCAAGCGCCGTGAGGATCTCCGCCGCGATAGCGTCCAGATCCTGCTCCTGCGCTGCCATTACGCCAGGCCAGCGTAGTATATCGACCGGATCGATTTCACCTTCATCGCTCTGCATTTTGACCCAGTTGGCGGCACTGA
Organism: Trabulsiella guamensis ATCC 49490; assembly: GCF_000734965.1. Lineage (GTDB taxonomy): Bacteria > Pseudomonadota > Gammaproteobacteria > Enterobacterales > Enterobacteriaceae > Trabulsiella > Trabulsiella guamensis. Next base: position 24,277 of record NZ_JMTB01000113.1, on the reverse strand, counting down.
CCAACTGTTTAGCCAGTTTTTCATTGAGGATTAACTCCCCTTGCGCGCTGGCATCAGGCTCAAACCGCAGGTTACATTCGATTTTTCCGCGTGTCAGGCGGGCGCGGAGGCGCTCACGCACCACCGGCTCAAGGCTGCGGAACTGTTCCGGCAGACGAAAATAGGTTTCCAGATAACGTTGGTTTACCGAGCGCAGTTCCCACGCGGCAGTGCCCCACTCACCCTTGATTTCACGCCGGGCATAGGCGGTCATACTGCGGATCATAGACGTTCCCGTTTTTTGTCGGAGAGATGGGGGGATTATAGCTTTCCGGGGCCGCACGGGATAGGAATAAGCGCGTTTAATCCGTATAATGCGCAGCCACATTGGTTTCACGCCGGAGAAAAACATCATGCGTCCAGCAGGTCGTAGCGCTCATCAGGTGCGCCCCGTAACCCTGACCCGTAACTATACAAAACACGCTGAAGGCTCCGTGCTTGTCGAATTTGGCGACACCAAAGTATTGTGTACCGCCTCGATCGAAGAAGGTGTTCCACGTTTTCTGAAAGGCCAGGGCCAGGGCTGGATCACTGCCGAATACGGCATGCTGCCACGTGCGACCCACACCCGTAACGCCCGTGAAGCCGCCAAAGGCAAACAGGGCGGTCGTACCATGGAAATCCAGCGACTAATCGCCCGTGCGCTGCGTGCGGCGGTGGATCTGAAAACGCTGGGCGAGTTCACCATTACTCTCGATTGCGATGTCATCCAGGCTGATGGCGGCACCCGCACTGCGTCTATCACTGGGGCCTGCGTGGCGCTGGCGGATGCGTTGAATAAGCTGGTAGCCGCGGGCAAACTCAAAACTAACCCGATGAAAGGGATGGTGGCCGCCGTCTCTGTCGGCATCGTGGATGGCGCTGCCGTCTGCGATCTGGAGTATGTTGAAGATTCCGCCGCAGAAACCGACATGAACGTAGTGATGACTGAAGACGGGCGCATCATTGAGGTGCAGGGCACGGCCGAAGGCGAGCCGTTCACTCACGAAGAACTTCTCACCTTGCTGGCGCTGGCCAGAGGGGGAATCGAATCTATTGTAGCGACGCAGAAAGCGGCGTTAGAAAATTGATTTCAGGGCGACGTAGTCGCCCTTTTTTTTGTCTGTCATTAAGTGAGATGAGGAGCGAATCCATGAAACTATATCAGCGCCAGTTTATTGAATTTGCGCTTAACAAGCAGGTACTGAAGTTTGGCGAGTTTACGCTGAAATCCGGGCGCAAGAGCCCCTATTTCTTCAACGCCGGGCTGTTTAATACCGGGCGCGATCTGGCACTGTTAGGCCGTTTCTATGCGGAAGCGTTAGTGGATTCCGGTATCGATTTTGATCTGCTGTTCGGGCCGGCTTACAAAGGGATCCCCATCGCCACCACAACGGCTGTTGCGCTGGCAGAACACCATGACCGTGACTATCCGTACTGCTTTAACCGCAAAGAAGCCAAAGACCACGGTGAAGGTGGAACCCTGGTCGGCAGCCCGTTACAAGGCCGTGTAATGCTGGTGGATGATGTGATCACTGCAGGCACGGCGATTCGCGAGTCCATGGAGATTATTCAGGCCCACGGTGCGACGCTGGCTGGCGTACTGATTTCACTGGATCGTCAGGAACGTGGTCGTGCAGATATTTCCGCGATTCAGGAGGTCGAGCGCGATTACGGCTGTCATGTAATTTCCATCATCACCTTGAAAGATCTGATTGCTTATCTGGAAGAAAAGCCGGAAATGGCGGAGCATCTGGCTAAGGTACGTGCGTATCGCGAAGCGTTTGGCGTATAAGCGGAACAGAAACTGCCCGGTGGCAAGTGCTTACCGGGCCAGTGATTACTGCAGTTGTGCGGCGAGGAGCGGCCAGCGGGCGTCAAAGTCGTCCGTCGGGCGGTATTTGAATTCGCTGCGTACAAAACGAGAGAGCATCCCTTCACAATATGCCAGCAACAGGCTCGCCAGCAGCGTTTCGTCAGTCTGATACCCCTCACCTTCGCGCATACGCTTTTCTCTCAGCACCTGGCGCAACTGCGATTCAATGCGTTCGAAAAGCTGATTGATCCTTCCCTGCAACCTGTCCTGTTCAAACATCAGCGCATGGCCGGTGAGAATACGGGTAAGCCCCGGATTACGTTCCCCAAAGCCGAGCACCAGCAGCACGATAAGTCGCACGCGCGCGGCGGTGTCTTTTTCATCCTTCATGATTAGGTTGATGCGGGTTGTCAGACTGTCTTCGATAAACTCAATGAGGCTATCGAACATGCGGGTTTTGCTGGGAAAATGACGATACAACGCCGCTTCGGACACGCCCACAGACGCAGCCAGTTTTGCCGTTGTAATACGTTGACTGCCATCGCTGGATTCCAGCATGAGTGCCAGAGATTGAAGTATTTCTTCGCGACGGTTCCTTTTCGCAGTTTGCTTTTCTGCCATGTTCTAAAATACCCCTGAAAAATAAACAGTTACCGGGCAGCCATCCACACAGCGACCGCAAACGACTGTTTGCGGCTTGTTTTAGCATTATTACGCTGTGGGGCGTGGTTGTTTAGTGGCGCCCGGAATGGCCGAAACCACCTTCGCCGCGATCACTCTCGTCGAACGCTTCCACCAGATTAAACTCTGCCTGTACCACGGGCACAAAGACCATTTGTGCGACACGCTCGCCTGGCTGGATAGTGAAGCTGCTCTGGCCGCGGTTCCACACGGAAACCATCAGTTGCCCTTGATAATCGGAATCGATCAGGCCGACCAGGTTGCCCAGTACGATACCGTGCTTATGACCAAGGCCTGAGCGCGGCAGAATCACCGCCGCCAGCGATGGATCGGCGATATGAATAGCCAGACCGGTCGGCAGCAGCGTAGTGGCACCTGGCGCCAGCTCTACGGCGTCGTCGAGACAGGCTCGCAGATCAAGTCCAGCGGAGCCGGAGGTGGCATAGGTCGGCAGTGGGAACTGTTCGCCAATGCGCGGGTCCAGAATCTTAACGTCGATTTTTTTCATCATAACGGGTAACGATCTCGTCCAGTAATAGTTGGCCCAGGAGTTCCTTACGCTCAAGCGGCAGGCGTTTATCTCCTTCTTGCCAGAAAAGATGCAATGCGTTGCTGTCACTGTTAAAGCCTTGATTTTCTTGTGATACATCATTGGCACAAATCAAATCGAGGTTTTTACGGACGCGTTTTTGCCGCGCGTATTCTTCCACATTATTCGTTTCTGCGGCAAATCCTACGACAAAGGGGCGGTGGTGGGTCAGTGCGGCCACACCTGCCACAATATCAGGGTTTTTCACCATTTTTATTGTTAATTCGTCGCCCTGCTTTTTAATTTTCGCATCAGCAATGGTAGCGGCACGATAGTCGGCAACGGCGGCACAGCCGATAAAAATCTGTTGATTTTGCACCGACGCCTGCACGGCGGCTTCCATTTCCAGCGCTGTCGTGACATCTACCCGTTGCACAAACGGCGGGGTAGGCAACGATACAGGGCCGCTGATTAGCGTCACATTCGCACCTCGTTTCGCCGCCGCAGCGGCAATCGCAAACCCCATTTTACCGGAGCTGTGATTGGTAATGTAACGTACTGGATCCAGCGGCTCGCGGGTTGGACCCGCGGTAATCATGATGTTGAGATGTTGCAGATCGTTGACAGGCGAGAAATGTGCGGCAGCCATGTCGACAATCGTCAACGGGTCGAGCATCCGGCCCGGGCCAACGTCACCACACGCCTGACTACCGCTGTCAGGGCCCCACAGCAAAACGCCGCGTGAAGCCAGCACGCTGAGATTGTGCTGTGTGGCGGCAGCGCGATACATCTGCTGGTTCATTGCCGGAACGATTGCCACCGGCGACGGCGTCGCCAGACAAATCGTCGAAACCAGATCGTTAGCCATGCCTGCGGCGATGCGGGCAATTAAATCGGCCGTGGCTGGCGCGAGGATAACCAGATCAGCCCACTTACCAAGCTCAATGTGGCCCATGGCGGCTTCGGCAGCCGGATCCAACAGGCTGTCGGACACCGGATAACCCGACACCGCCTGCAGACTCATCGGCGTGATAAACGCTTTTGCCGCGTCAGTCATAGCGACGCGCACCTCAGCGCCGCGTTCGCGAAGACGACGCACCAGTTCAGGCGCTTTATAAGCCGCGATACCGCCGCTCACGCCAAGAACGATTTTCTTACCGGCCAGGCTCATCATGATTCTTTCCTGTTGGGGTAAACCAGAGTGGGACATTTTATCACAATCCTTTCGAGGTCGTGCGCTTGTGGCGGCTCCACTTTGCGAGGCGCTACGCAAGACGGAAAGAAGCCTCTCGGCGAACGAGGCGGAGTGTGCCACGCTGTGGCGCAAGGAGATAAAGGAGCAATAATGGAATCAATGGAATACGCCATGCCGCGGGAAAAAATGCTGCGTAGCGGCATTGAAGCGCTATCAGATGTTGAGTTGCTGGCACTCTTTTTACGGACCGGGACACGCGGGAAGGATGTACTGAGCTGGTCACTGGAGTTGCTGCAACATTTTGGCTCGCTCTATGGTTTATTGTCGGCGGAAAGAAAGGAAATTACCGAGGTATACGGCATGGGCGTCGCCACCTATGCCCAACTGAAAGGGATTGCTGAGCTGGCGAAGCGCTACTACAACACGCGAGTACAGAAAGAAATTTCACTCTCCAGCACGGACATGGTGCGGGAATTTCTGCAAAGTCAGCTGGCGGATGAAGAGCGTGAGATCTTCCTGGTGATCTTTCTTGATAACCAGAACCGGGTGATAAAACACAGCCGCCTTTTTGCCGGGACGCTCAGCCATGTCGAGGTTTATCCTCGGGAAATTGTACGAGAAGCCATCAAAGTGAACGCGTCGTCGCTGATCCTTGCCCATAATCATCCTTCTGGTTTGGCAGAACCGAGCAAAGCGGATAGAATAATCACCAAAGAAATCATGAAATGCTGTTATTTCATGGACATACGCGTTCTCGACCATCTGGTTATTGGTCATGGGGAGTCGGTTTCTTTTGCAGAGCGCGGCTGGATTTAACGCCGATCGCGCGATCCATCGGGATCTTTGTCTGTTCGGGACTTGAGCACACCGCCGACTCAGCGTATACTACGCCACCTTTGAGAATCTCGGGTTTGGCATTTGGGCCTGGCAATCGGGGGTTCACTAAGAACCGCCATGACTGGGCTTTACAGCCTGACGAGGCGCCAATACCCCATACGAAGCTCGAGCTAATTTGATTTTTGGAGAATAGACATGTCCCGAGTCTGCCAAGTTACTGGCAAGCGTCCGGTGACCGGTAACAACCGTTCCCACGCACTGAACGCGACTAAACGCCGTTTCCTGCCGAACCTGCACTCTCACCGTTTCTGGGTTGAGAGCGAGAAGCGTTTTGTCACCCTGCGTGTATCTGCTAAAGGTATGCGTGTAATCGATAAGAAAGGCATCGATACAGTTCTGTCTGAACTGCGTGCCCGTGGCGAAAAGTACTAAGTACTTAAAGAGGAAATAAATCATGGCTAAAGGTATTCGTGAGAAGATCAAGCTGGTTTCTTCTGCTGGTACTGGTCACTTCTATACCACCACGAAGAACAAACGTACTAAGCCGGAAAAACTGGAACTGAAAAAATTCGATCCAGTGGTCCGTCAGCACGTTCTTTACAAAGAAGCTAAAATCAAATAATTTTAGTGGATTGTACGAAAACCTCGCTCCGGCGGGGTTTTCTGTTTTCAGGGCCAGGAGAATAAAACCATGCCGGAATTACCCGAGGTAGAAACCAGCCGTCGCGGTATCGAGCCGCATCTGGTGGGAGCAACCATACTTCATGCCGTGGTGCGCAATGGTCGTCTGCGCTGGCCCGTTTCAGAAGAAATCCATCGCCTGAGCGATAAGCCGGTGCTGAGCGTTCAGCGTCGCGCCAAATACTTGCTGCTTGAACTGCCTGACGGCTGGATCATCATTCATCTCGGTATGTCCGGCAGCCTGCGCATTCTCGCTGAAGAGGTTCCTGCTGAAAAACATGACCATGTCGATCTGGTGCTCAGTAATGGCAAAGTGTTGCGTTACACCGATCCCCGTCGTTTTGGCGCCTGGCTATGGACCGAAGAGCTCGAAGGGCACAACGTGCTGGCGCATCTCGGGCCAGAGCCGCTGAGCGATGCGTTCAACGGCGATTATCTGCACCAGAAATGCGCGAAGAAGAAAACCGCTATTAAACCGTGGCTGATGGATAACAAACTGGTCGTGGGCGTGGGGAACATCTATGCCAGCGAATCGCTGTTCGCTGCCGGGATCCATCCTGATCGCATGGCTTCGTCGCTGTCGCGGGAAGAGTGTGAATTACTGGTTCAGGCGATAAAAGCCGTGCTGCTGCGGTCAATTGAACAGGGTGGAACCACGCTGAAGGATTTCCTGCAGAGTGATGGTAAACCGGGTTATTTTGCGCAGGAATTACAAGTCTATGGCCGTAAGGGCGAGCCCTGCCGAGTGTGCGGTACACCGATCATCGCCAGCAAACATGCCCAGCGTGCGACCTTTTATTGCCGCCACTGTCAGACGTAATTATTTGAGTTTTTCCAGCAACGCCTGATGCACATGGGGTGGCAGGAAGTGAGTGACGTCACCCTGATGGCGCGCCACTTCTTTCACCAGCGATGACGAAATAAACGACCACTCTTTTGACGGCATCAGGAAAACGCTTTCCAGTTCCGGCATCAGGTGGCGATTCATATGCGCCAATTGCATTTCGTATTCAAAGTCAGCGACCGCGCGCAGCCCGCGGATCAGGATATTTGCTTGCTGCGCGCGGGCAAAATTGGCCATCAGATCGCTAAATCCCATCACCACAACGTTACTCAGATGTGCCGTTGCCTGCTGCGCCAGCACCACGCGCTCGTCGAGGTCGAACATCGGCTTTTTGCCCGGACTGGCGGCAATTGCCAGGATCACCGTATCGAACATATATGACGCGCGGGTGATGATATCAATGTGCCCGTTGGTGATTGGGTCGAAGGTGCCTGGGTAGATCGCTTTTGTCGCCATATTTACGCTTTCTCTGACGCTGAGTAGCCGCGGTTCAGTGCCCACAGCCCGGTATATTTGTTGAAAGTATACTGCGCGTTGACCACCGCCAGTAACCATCCCTGCGCGCCATCCAGCACGCCCCCGCGAATCAGCAGCGTTTTCACAAACGCGCCCAGTGTATGCCCGAATATACCCGCCAGCGTCACGCGTTTGCCCTTCTGATGGCGTTCCTGCGCCCATGCCGTGGCATAAGCGAGTTGCTTTTGCTGGAAGCTGGCGAAATCGCGACAGGTCAGATGGCGTAAATCACCGTTCAGTTCGATGACCAGGGCATCGTGACAGTCGAGCGATTCATGTACAAGGTTATCGTTATACTGAAAACGCTCGCGTTCGTACAAACGTATGACCCGATCAGGATACCAGCCGCTATGGCGCATAAAACGACCGAGGAAATAGTTCTGCCGCGCCATACTGTAGACCGCGCCGGGCTGCGGCGAGGCCAGCACCTGACGCAGAGACTGCTCAAGCTCAGGTGTGACGCGCTCGTCGGTGTCGATCATCAAAACATAGTCGCCGGTCGCGTATGACTGTGCGCGCTGACGCTGAGGCCCGTAGCCCTGCCAGTCGGTGTTACTGTAGACCTTTACGCCGAGGCTTTGCGCCAGTTCCACGGTATTATCGGTACTGCCGGAATCCAGCAGGATGATTTCATCGGCCCAGCGAACCGAGGCGATGCACTCCGCCAGCAGGTCGGCTGCGTTTTTCGCGATCATCACCACCGACAGGCGCATGGTCATTAGTGGCTCCGCTGAGGCAGGTAGGGTTGCAGTAACTCCAGCAGACGCGACAGCGCGCCCTGATTCTGGTGTAGCACTTCGACCGCGTGTCGGCCATACCACAGGCGATAATCTTCATCGGTGAGCAGATTGGCGACCTCTTTGACCAGCGAGGCCGCATCGGTCACGGTGATCAGGCCGTCGGCTTGCTGCAGTCGGGCGCATATATCTTTAAAATTGAAGGTGTGCGGCCCCATCAGTACCGGAATGGCATGCGCGGCGGGTTCGAGCGGGTTGTGACCGCCTCGCTCCACCAGGCTGCCGCCGACAAAAGCGAGATCGGCAATGCCATACAGCAGCATCAGTTCGCCCATGGTGTCGCCAATCACTACCTGTGTGCTGCTGGATGGGATCTCGCCGGTGCTGCGCAGAGTAAAACTCATGCCCGCTTTTTGTACCATCTGACGTGCATCGTTGAAACGTTCAGGGTGGCGGGGAACCAGAATCAGCAGGAGTTCCGGGAAACTTTTCAGCAGTTCTTTATGCGCCTGCAGAATAATTTGTTCTTCGCCATCGTGGGTGCTGGTGGCTATCCAGACCTGACGACGCGGTGCCCACTGGCGGCGCAACGTGATAGCGCGCGCGGCAAGTTCAGGCGTGACGGAAATATCAAACTTCAGGCTGCCGGTAATCGCCAGGTGGTTGCGTTTCAGACCCAGAGCGAGAAAACGGTTTCCGTCTTCTTCGTTCTGTGCGGCGATGAGCGTGATTTTACTCAACAGCCGACGCATAAAGCCGCCCAGCTTGCCATAGCCTTTTGCCGAGCGCTCAGAAAGACGGGCGTTGGCGATGACCAGCGGGATTTTGCGCTTATTGAGTGCGGACACCATGTTGGGCCACAGCTCAGTTTCCATCACAATCACCAGCTTTGGTCGCACGGTGTCGAGAAAACGGTTCATGGCGCAGGGAAGATCGTAGGGCAGATAAACGTGATGAACATCTTTGCCGAACGCCGACATGGCGCGTTCAGAACCCGTCGGGGTCATGGTTGTCACGGTAATCGGCAGCGTCGGATAACGGTGGCGCAGCGCGCGAACTAACGGAATCGCCGCCAGCGTTTCGCCGACGGAAACGGAGTGCAGAAGAATACCCTCTGGCGCCACCTTGTTTGTACAAAAGCCGTACCTTTCGGCCCAGCGTTTTCTGTAAGCGGGCGCTTTCCGGCTGCGTAACAGCAATCGCAACCAGACCAGCGGCTGAATAAGGTAGAGCAGGGCGGTATAAAGCAATTCCAAGAGTGTTATCCGTTTTCTGTTTTAGCGGGCAAATTCTAAGCATTTAGCCGGAGTAAAGCTACTCCCTAAATATAACGCTTCAAACGAAAGTACCGACGACCAAGCCGCCAGCGCAGTCGCGGGCTTTTCGCACTCTTCCAGATCAGTTTCCAGATGCCGCGTTCAAAGAATTCCCGAATGATCATCGCCTTTTTCTGTTCATCCTTCATGTTGTCGAAGGTATGAATGATCCCCAGCCCTTCTTTGGCGATCTGCCAGTGGCAGGCCGGAATACGGCTGACTTTTTCCGGGTAACGCTGGTTGATGGCATCCAGCATTTGCAGAATTTTCATGTAATGTCGCGCGGAGCGGATCAGCGTGTCATCAGTGTCTGGTTTATGGGAAACCGAGGCGGAATGGATGTAGTAGTCATAAAACTGTTCGCTGGTGTACTGAACGCGTTCGGCGGTCAGCAGCACTTCGGTGGTCCACGGAATATCCTGATGACGTAAGCCAGGCTCGAAATGGAAATTGTGCTGGCGAATAAAGTCGTGGCGATACAGATTCAGCCAGGTGACATGCAGAAATTTGCGCGAATCCAGCGCCTGCTTCAGCCAGGCCGGGCCGGTCATCACTCCGGTAGATTGCAGCTTATCGAGCGGGAAAATGGGGCGCGACGGTTTTTTGTCGTTTTCCCAGACGTAGTTACCATTGCAGGTGACGACGTCCAGCGTGTTTTCCAGCGCCATATCCAGCAGGCGCTGATACATGCCAGGTTTGAAATAATCATCAATATCAGGAAAGGAGAGATACTGCCCCGTAGCGACCGCGAGACCCGTATTGCGCGCGGCGGAGACGCCCTGATTCTCCTGCTCAAGCACCTGCATTTGCGGGAGTTGCTCGCGCCATTTTTCGACAATGCCCATGGAGCCATCGGTGGAGCCATCATTAACGATGATGACTTCCATGCTGTCGATGTTCTGCGCAACTAAGCAGGAGAAAAACTGATCTAAAAAAGCCTCGCCGTTATAAACGGCCACAACCACACTCAGCAGTGGCGATGTCGGGAGTTGCATAAAATACCTGATTAATGTTTTTCTGCCAGCGAGAGATAACGCTGGCAAATGGCCTCAATGCTATAGGCAGAGATCGTAGAGTCATCAATGACGGGCGGATGATTGTAGATATCCGAAATCGTCTTCGCCAGACCCTCATCGCTCATGTCTGAGAGCCCGCGTGCCAGATCGCCGGTGAGTATTTCGGCGGGTCCGCCAGGGCAACGCGTGCTGACCGGCGGAGTATGACAGATTATGGCTTCAACCAGAACGTTGCCGAACCCTTCGCAATCTGAACTGAGTACCAGCTGGCGGGCGTTTTTAATCCACGGGTACGGATTCGGAACAAACGCGCTGAAGGTGACTTTATCCTCAACGCCCAGCTCGGCGGCAAGGGCTTTCAACCGTTCGCGCTGACGATCATTGCCGTTTCCCATCATTACCAGTGATGCATCAATACCGCTTTGCGCCCAGGCGCGCAGCAGACGGTCATGGCGCTTGTGTTCATGATAACGACCTACGTGAATGATGTAATTCTGGCCCTGCATTTCGCACGGCTCCTGCATTAACTGCTGGATCCTGTCGATATCGAATGGATTGTGGATGACGGTCTGACGCTGTAAATGTATGCCGAGTACCTGGGTTAAATCCTCCAGCACGGCATTTGAAACGGCCACCACCTGACTGTTTTCATAAACATGGCGAATTTTTGCCTGCTTAAACCAACGCGATAACCCTTTACGGTGGCCGAGGTAGGCAAATGAGAACATCCCGTGGACGCAATACCAGATTTTCTTGCGGTCGATAACCTTCGTATGCGACACAATGCGATCGGTTTTGTGCAGGTGTGAAAAGACGATATCGAATTCGCCTTTTTCTTGCGCTTTGCTGATGGCGTCATCAAGCAGACGGGCACGACGATATAACTCCGTCAGCTTCCGCCACGGCTTTTTACAGCGATCCAACACAACCTGGTAATCAAGCCCCTCAGGAAGTGGATAATCACATACCTTGCGCAGGGAGAACAGCGAGACCTGATGACCCATTTCCATTAACCCACGGGAAAGCGTCAATACGGTTTTCTCAGCCCCACCGCCGGGTAAACCATCGATAATCATGAGGATGCGCATCATTAATCCAATAAAGTATGATAAAGCGAAATGAGCTGGCCCGAGAGCCGCTCAGGTGTTGCTTCCTTGACTTTATGTCGGGCATTCATGCCCATATTGTTATCTTTTTCGAGCGCCGGAATGGCCATTACCGCTTCAGCCAGTCGCTGAATATCCAGCGCATCGCAAACAAAACCGTTGATATTCTGTTCAACAAATTCTGCGCCACCACAGGTTGTCGAGGTGATGACAGGTAAACCGCACGCCATTGCTTCAAGGATCACATTCGGAAAAGGGTCATAAAGCGTCGGCAGTAACAAGCCATCGGCCATCTGATAAAACGGTAGCGTCTCTTTCTGCACACCGCAAAAAAGAACACGATCGCTGCACCCGAGCGTGCGCGCCAGCGCCTGATACTGCTTTTCGGCTTTATCCTGACCGACGACCAGCAAATAACGGTCACTTGGCGCGATAGCTCTGATAGCGGCAGTCAGCCCTTTTCGTTCGAATCCGGAGCCAACAAAGCAAAGCGCCACCGCTTCTGGCGGGATGCCATACTGTTGTCGCAGTGCGAATCTTTGCGCACTTTGTGCCGGAGCGAAGCGGCCTGAATCAATACTATTATAAATAACGTGAATTTTATCTGCACCTACGCCGAAATCCTCAATAATCTCTTGTTTGATCATCGCCGCGTTGCAGATCACCGCCTTGAGTTCCGGCGCCTGATACATCTCACGTTCTGCGCCCATCACATAGCGATGATAGCGATCCTGCATCAGAAGCTGGCTGCGCCAGCCAGGTAAAATACGCGCACGTTGCTGAAGCCAGCGACGATGCACGCCATCACCTGCACGATAAATATCACAACCGGGGATACGTTCGTGGCTTTGTACGATATCGAACTGCTCCGCCTGCCACAGCGCGCGTGCCGCATGAGCAAAGCCGCGCTCACGACTGATTCGCCCCCATTTTCGCGGGTTACAAATGTGAATATGCCAGTCGTCCTGCTTGTCACCCTGCCACTCGCGGGTGATCACATTGAGTTCGAGATCCTGGTTACTGAGCGCGCTGAGGGCACGGGAGACAAAGCGTTCTGCGCCGCCATCAGGGCGATACTTTTGTCTGACAATCGCCAGGCGATGTTTTTTCATGACAGAAGTCTCCTGGCGGCATTCACGACAGGCTCGACCGGAATGGCATCCAGATAGCGTTCTTTCGTGTTGGTATCGACGTTATCAGGGTCAGGCAGCGGGCCGTAATCACCGGCCCAGATCACCTCGCCCTTGACCTGCCAGGGGCGCCAGAATGTCAGTTTTGATGGCCCGAACAACGCGATGCAAGGTGTTTGCAGCGCGGCCGCCATGTGCATTGGCACGGAATCCACGCCGATAAACAGCGCGGCATGATCGATAATCGCGCCAAGCTGTCGCAGGCTAAGTTGGCCCGCCAGCGAGATAACACGTTCTGTCGGGCAAGCAGAAAGAATAGTGTCAATCATCGCCAGCTCTTTTTTATCAGGGCCGGAAGTGAGGACAATGGTACGCCCGTCCTGTTGAAGCGCGGTGATGGTTTGCGCCATCTTATTTTCGTCCCAGCATTTGAAGAACCAGCGGGATGTGGGCTGGACGACAATGTATGATCCCGTAACACCTTTCTCCGCCAGTTTTGCTTCAACACCCTGCCAGTCGTCAGCGGAATAGCACATCGAGACGTTGGTCTGAGGCTCAATATGAAGCGGCTCGAGAATCGTTAAATTTTGTTCAACAGTGTGCAACGTTGTGTGATTCGTCACCAGTGCCAGCCGCGTATGACAATAACGCCAGAAGGCGCTGCGGCGTTTATTAAAGGCAAAGCCGATGCGCACCGGCGCACCGGTAAATCGCGTGATAATGGCGCTGCGCCACTGATCGGCGAGATTAACGACAAGGTCGTAATGCTGTTTTCGCAAGGTTTTCAGCAACTGCCACTCTTTCGCCAGATGGCCGCGCGTACCGAGCTGTTTCCATTTTCGATCGATGCCATAGATATGATGAATATCCGGATGGGCCGCCAGCATATCCCGTGTTTCTTCGTACAACAGGACGTCAATGCGCGCATTAGGCCAGTGCTGATGCAGGGAGTTGATGACCGGCGTCGTCAGAAGCATGTCGCCATGATGACGTAATTTTATCAACAAAATCCGTAATTCAGGCGTGTTAAGTTGGTTATTCATCATTATCTTATCGGAAGCAATATGCGTGCAATTCTAATAGACCTGCTGCACAGTTGCATCCTTTCTCCTTAATGTCGGTCTTTTCCTGGCGAGTATTTACTCCCACCGGCCCGAGTGCGTAACATAGTATTTATCGGTATGACTAATGAGAACAACATGACCAGACCCGCATTTATCATCACTATTGATACAGAAGGCGATAATCTGTGGCAAAACCATCGACAGATTAAAACGGAGAATGCCCGCTTTTTACCGCGCTTTCAGTCACTTTGTGAAAAATTTGGTTTCAAACCGGTCTGGTTAACGAACTATGAGATGGCGGTTGATCCTGTTTATGTTGCGTTTGCTAAGGATGTCATTGCGCGCGGGCAGGGTGAAGTCGGGATGCATCTTCATGCCTGGAACAGTCCGCCGGAGTTCGACCTTACGGGTGATGACTGGCGCTGGCAACCCTATCTGATTGAATTCCCGGATGCCGTGTTGCGGGACAAAGTCGAGTTTATGACGCAATTGCTGGAAGACACCTTCCAGACAAAAATGCGTAGCCACCGGGCCGGCCGCTGGGCATTTGACAGCCGTTATGCGAAGTTGCTGATTGAGCAGGGCTATCAGGTGGACTGCTCCGTCACCCCGCGCGTGAACTGGCGCAACGCCAAAGGTGCGCCGCAGGGCAACGGCGGGACAGATTTCCAGCATTTTCCCGATCACGCTTATTTTATGGATGAAAATGCGATTCATCAGCCGGGCAACAGCCCGTTGCTGGAAGTGCCGATGAGTATTCAATACAAACATCCCGCCTGGCTGAACAGCATCAAACAGGGTTACGATCGGCTGCGAGGAAAATACCGCTCCCCGTCAGTAAACTGGTTGCGCCCTGCCGGTGGTAATGTGGCGCAAATGATCGCCGTGGCAGAAAAATGCCTGGCACAGGGCAATGATTACGTTGAGTTTATGCTGCACTCTTCCGAGTTTATGCCCGGCGGCAGTCCGACGTTTAAGGATGACGCGGCAATCGAAGGGTTGTATCAGGACCTGGAACAGCTGTTTGCCTGGCTCGCGCAACGAACGCAGGGAATGACGCTGGCAGAGTATTATGAAATGAAAAAAAACGCCGGGTAACCGGCGTTTTTCTTTAATATTGCTGTCGTTGCGGGGGAACACTCAACACGATAATAAGTGGTAACCAGAACAAGACCCAGTATTCACGCGGGTTACTGATAATGAACATCCCCTGGGTTGAGTAGAAGATCAGTGCAAACAGCAAAATAGCAATTTCGGCCGTATGGTGTGCAGCGAGGTGCTTTTTACATTGCCACAGGCTATAGCCGATCATGCCGATAAATAACGTAAACCCAACAAAGCCGCCCTTTAACAATGCTGAGACATAGAGGCTATGTGTTGTTGTTACGGGTTGCTTGATGCTATTGATGAACGTGAGTTCTTTATCAAACCCCCAGCCAAAAATGGGCTTTTCAAGGCTCACCTCAAACGCATGCTGCCATATTCCAAACCGGATAAAGCTCTGTTGATAGGAAGATTCAATGCGCATTACAAAACGATCAAGAAAGCCACTGAAATACAATGCAGCGGCGACTACGACCAATAACATAATGATGCCAGGCAGGAATTTCAGATTTAAATTTGGTCGTAGCAAGTAAACCATAACGCCTGCAAGCACTAAGGCGAGCAGAGGACCACGGCTCTGAGTCAAAATAAGACACAGCAGCAGTAGTGGAACGGGCAGAAGAACCCACAGCGTTTTCATTTCCCTGACCAGAAGGGCACTCAATAAAATACCCAATGCCATATAGCCGCCCAGATCAATCACGTTGTCTGGCGCCCACGGAAAAGCATGATTCAGTCGTTGGGTGAAAATTTTTGTTTTGTCGACATAAATGAGGGTCAAAATCGCCAGTATGATAGTTCCCAGCCAGGCGGCAGTAATGACGGCTTTCTTATACCCTGCCAGTTCTGCCTGACGGTAAAGTGCCATCAGAACCAGCAAATAAAAAGAATGGGTCAGAGATGACTCCAGATGAGAGTGATCAGCCCACAGATTAGAGAATGAATAGTAAATGACAAACAGGGCGACGAGCAGCATCGCTGGCAAATATTGTCTGTCGTCTAAAACACTTTTACGCACCAGCGGCGAAAAGATGAACGACAGCAGGAATAGTGAAAGCGCAACATGGAATAAAATATTAACACGAGAAATGCCACAAAATATTGTGCTGAGCAATATAAAAGAAATAAAAAACCAGATATAAGTTTTCTTCCAGTTAACTGAAGACATTATTAAAATCCTGTTTAGGAAAGATTGATTCTGGAACTGCGCTTTGTGAAGAAAGATTAATGACCGATACACTCATTTCTGCAAGAACAGTGCTTGCGAGTTGTAGCGCCGGAATAACGGTATCTTTAACTTTATTTTGAAGGAAGGATGGCCGTTTGTTGATGTTGTCCTCATAGAATCTGGGATCATTAAAGTTATTCATATCAAGCCCGGCGATGTAGATTTTTTTAAAGCCGAGATAACCAAGTGCCTGCAATGCCCAGTAAACAACGGTTCCGGCATCGAAAACACCCTGACGGATATCTTTAGCATAAGCGATATGATTTTTCTCTGTAGAAAAAGCAATATCAATATTGTTATGGAATATTTTGTAAATATTTTCTTTTTTTACTGATGGCTGATAGGTTTGGTAACAAATATCTTCCAGAATTGCAATCTGACATACAATATTTGATATGCCAAACTGTTCGATTAACTTAACGATACCCATCACCGTTGTGAACAGGATAATGCTACTATTTTTGCAGAGACCTTCCATTACTGAAGTATGGTGGTCTATAAACGTCATATCGACAACGAAGTACAAATTAAAACGAAGAATGCCGTTGAGATGCCAGGCCCCATTCACCCCGGCTCTGTTGATATGCTCAGGTAGTCTTGAAAAATCAAGCGTATTTACAGAAGGGCCTGTGGCGGTGAGTAATACCTCGCCTGTATATTTTTGCGCAAGCGAAGAGAGTCTGACGATATTAATTGGCTCTTTTTTATAGGTGAAAGTGGTGATTTCGCCTTCGCTATTTCGCTGGATCTTAACAAATGGCCATAAATTTTCGTTATGTCGCATATTGCGTTTATGGCTGTAACGGTAAAATTGTTTAGTCAGCGTTCCCATCATTATCCTGCTTAGTGTACGAGCGTAGCATCCATGTTATGGCATTGAGATGCAACGAAATGATGCAGTTTATTAATGTCAGTTTCGGTTAAGTTAAATAACGTCTCTCGTGGTTGATCGAAATAATACCGCGTCTCAAAGACATAAGAACAAATATTTTCGTCGTCGCCAATTAGCAGCGTTTTGCCTAGCGGGCGTTGCTCATAATGGCAACAGGGACCGAAAAGCAGCACGACAGGGACGCCGACAGCATCAGCGATATAGACGTTGCCGGAGTCTGAGGCGATGTAGCAATCCATCTTTGAAATGGTGAACGGGGCATCTTCCAGCGGAAGCAGCCCGAGCAGACTGATGATGTTGTCCGGCTCCTCGTCGAGATGCCGATAAAGATCATCCAGCCAGGGCTGCTCGTCATCAGTACCAAAAACATAAAACACGCAGGGCAGGTCAGAGAGTGCGTCAAAAATACTTTTCCAGGTAGCGGGAGGGACCGTCTTGGCGCGATTACCCGCTGAGATACTGATCCCGATACGGATAACGTCTTTTTTCTCCAGGCTTTCCGGCCAGGCTTTGGGCATATACAGCGGATGGGTCGCGTGTTTGGGAACATCCTGCCAGCTCAGTTTTCTGTCTGCCAGCTGCAAATAGTTTGTGACTGACAGCGTGCGCTTGCCATGTTCAATCACCCCGTCTGCGGTGGCGTAAAAAATACCGTGATACCAGCGACGGGTATAAATGCTCAGAAACTGTTTATTTTTGGCATTGCAAACCGCAGCAAAAAAAAGGTTCGTACTATTGGGCTGCAACAGGTAGACGTTGTCGTAGCGATTCATAATCTGCCAGGCGAAGCGGAGCTTGGCAAACAGATTGCGCTTGTGCAGACCAATGAGATAGATGGTATCAATCGTGTCGTCACGTTCAGCCAGTGGCGCTACGCCCCGGCTGATAAGAACATCGCTTGTCTTGAGATAGCTGAGCAGCGGCGTGGCATTCACAAAATCGCCAATTTTCGCTGTCTGAATGACGAGATTTTTGCCCGTGTTTTTGCGAAACAGTTTGCCCAGTAACTTTACCGGGAAAAAAAGGATAAACAGAAAGACATAGCTCATTTAGCTGTCTTCCATGTCAACGCGTCGCAGGTTGCCCTGTAAAGCGGTAAAAATTGCATCGGCCGTGATATCTCCCATATTGCGGGTCGGACTTACCATTTGTTGTTGGTTCTTACCATATCCGCCAATGAGCCCAGGGTCCGTTGGGCCAAACAGCGTGATATTGGGGCGGTCAAGCGCGGCGGTAAGATGACTCAACCCTGTATCGACCGAAACTACCGCCTGCGCACCCGCCAGAGTGGCAGCCACCTCGGCTAATGAGAGCTTCGGCAGGACTTCAACATAGTCGAGACCGGTTGCGATACGTTCCGCCCGTTGCCGCTCATGTTCTGCACCCCATGGGAGTTTAATATGTAACCCGGTTGGTTGCATCCGTTCTAAAAGCATTCGCCAGTGCGATTCCGGCCAGTGTTTGTCGTCACGCGTGGTGGCATGCAGGAAAACAACGTATGGCGGTTGCATTTCATCGCTATTTTTCAGGAAATGCTGAGCTATCGCGTAATCACCCTGCGTCTGCGGTTTGCTGTAACCCAGACTTCTGGCAAACAGTTCGCGGGTGCGTTCCACGGCGTGCTGCTGTTTTGCAATATGATGGCGACGATTATAGAACAGACTCGCCAGTGGTTCGCGTGCCGTTTGCCAGTCCATCCCGTGTTTGATGCCATGCGCCAGCCGAGTCACCAGTGCGGCGCTTTTTACCAGGCCCTGTGCATCAATGACGGCATCGTAATGCGCCTGCTGTAGCTGCTCGCGAAAGGTCTGTCTCTCCTGCCTGATGGCGGCGGAAAACCAGGCTTTTCGCCAGCGGCGAATGGCGACAGGTATTACGCGATCCACAGTGGCATGCCAGGTGGGGATTTGTGCGAAACCTTCTTCAACTACCCAGTCAAAACGGATCCCTGGAAGCGCAATCGCGGCATCGCTGAGTGCCGGCAGGGTGTGCAGCACATCGCCCATGGAGGAAGTTTTTACAATCAATACCCGCATCCGTCAGACTTCCTCGTCCAGCAGCAAAGCGTTAAGCGCTTCCAGTACGCTTTCCGGCGTAATATCGATCAGGCTCTGGTGATAACCTTCTGCGGCATCGCCTTTGCGCACCTTGTGATAGCCCGTAATCAGGCGAATTACCTTCGCTTTGTGAGACAGCGGCGGCGTAAAGTCGGGGCTGCTCGGGCCATAAAGCGCAATGAGCGGGCGGTTCAACGCGGCGGCGACATGCATCAGCCCGGAATCGTTACTGACCACGGCTTTACAGGCGGCAATCAGGATCACCGCCTGTTCCAGCTGGGTTTCACCCGCCAGGTTGCGGCACCAGGCCTGTTGTTCAATGCTGAGCGTCGCCAGAATTTCATTGCCCGCGTCGTGATCCTTCGCCGAGCCAAACAGGACTACCTGATAGCCTTCGTCAATCAGTTGTTTCGCCAGTTCGGCGTAGTGGTAATGCGGCCAGCGTTTCGCCGGGCCAAATTCGGCGCCCGGACAAAAGCCGATCATTGGGCGTTCTGCCGAGAGACCAAATGCGTTACAGGTCTGCGATTTTTCACCGTCGGAGACCTGCAATTGTGGCCACAGTAGCGGCTGCGGTAAATCTCTGGCGGAGCGCATCACGCCCTTGTCGTAAGCCAGCGCAACGTAACGTTCCACCATCAGCGGCCAGGCGGCTTTATCCAGCACGCGCGCATCGTTGAGCAGGCCATAGCGCATTTCGCCACGCCAGCCGGTGCGTAGGGGAATGCCAGCGAAGAAAGGCACGAGTGCGGATTTAAATGAGTTTGGCAGGACGTAAGCGCGGTCATAACGACGATCGCGCAGACTGTGGCCGAGTTTACGACGCTCACCAATTTCCAGCGCGCCGTGACCCAGCGGCATGGGGATCGCCTCGTTCACTTCCGGCATGCGTGATAAAAGCGGACGGCACCACGCGGGTGCCATCACGTCAATTATCGCCTGAGGATAACGCGCCTTGAGCGTGCGATAGAGACTTTGCGACATCATCATGTCGCCCACCCAGGACGGGCCAACCACCAGTATTCTCATCAGTTGCTTGCCTTACGCGTCGCGGTTCAGCCAGGCCATATATTCCGTTACACCTTCGGCAACGGTTTTGAACGGCTTGTCGTAACCGGCAGCGCGAAGGTTAGTGAGATCCGCCTGAGTAAATGCCTGGTAGCGGCCTTTCAGTTTATCCGGGAACGGAATGTATTCAATGCTGCCTTTTTTGTGGAAGGCGAGCGTCGCATCGGCTA
This sequence comes from Trabulsiella guamensis ATCC 49490, assembly GCF_000734965.1. Classification (GTDB taxonomy): domain Bacteria; phylum Pseudomonadota; class Gammaproteobacteria; order Enterobacterales; family Enterobacteriaceae; genus Trabulsiella; species Trabulsiella guamensis. The sequence continues at coordinate 4,272 of NZ_JMTB01000113.1, read as the reverse complement.
CGGCCTGGAAAGATTCCGCGCGGCCCGTACCGAGATTGAAGATGCCGGAAACACCGTTTTCCCAGAACCACAGGTTGACCGCTGCAACGTCACCGACGTACACAAAGTCGCGCTTAAAGTTGTCGCTACCTTCGAACAGTTTCGGGCTTTCGCCATTGTTGAGCTGGGTGTTGAGGTGGAATGCCACGCTCGCCATGCTGCCTTTGTGACCTTCACGCGGTCCGTAAACGTTGAAGTAACGGAAACCGACCACCTGCGAACCGGCTTCCGGCAGGATCTGACGAACATATTCATCGAACAGGAATTTTGAGTAACCGTAAACGTTCAGCGGCTTTTCATATTCACGGGATTCGATAAAGTCAGAAGTACGGCCGCCGTAGGTCGCTGCAGATGAGGCATACAGGAACGGAATCTCGCGCTCAAGGCAGTAGTGCAGCAGCTCTTTGGAGTACTGATAGTTATTATCCATCATGTACTTACCATCCCACTCAGTGGTGGAGGAGCAGGCACCTTCATGGAAAATCGCCTCGATGTCGCCGAACTCTTCACCCGCCATAATCTGGATCAGAAAGTCTTCTTTATCCATGTAATCAGCGATATTCAGGTCTACCAGGTTGGCGAATTTGGTACCATCTTTCAGGTTGTCTACCACCAGAATGTCGGTAATACCTTTGTCATTCAGTGCCTTGACAATGTTGCTGCCGATGAAGCCAGCGCCGCCGGTAACGATGATCATAACGATAACCTTTGAAATGTGAATGACCGGGACTATCCCGGACGCTAATGCTTCTTATCATATCATCAGAAGAGAAACCCTTCAGCCATTCCCCGACACCTCACAGGGTTACACGTGATTTATGCTACAAAAAATGCACTTCATACTCTGTCATCTCGTATAGAAGTATAGCTTTGGGTAATATGTGCCAAATTTAGCCGAATCTGGAGAGTTGCAATGCGTGGGGATTTTTACAAACAGTTAGCCAATGACCTTGATACCGCTCGTGCTGAAGGGTTGTTTAAAGAAGAGCGCATTATCACGTCTGCCCAGCAGGCGGATATCACTGTCGGCGACGGCAGCCACGTCATCAATTTCTGCGCCAACAACTACCTCGGTCTGGCGAACCATCCGGCGCTGGTCGCTGCAGCAAAAGCGGGTATGGACAGCCATGGCTTCGGGATGGCGTCGGTCCGCTTCATCTGCGGAACGCAGGACACGCACAAAGTGCTGGAGAAAAAACTGGCGGAGTTCCTCGGTATGGAAGATGCCATTCTGTACTCCTCCTGCTTCGATGCCAACGGCGGTCTGTTTGAAACACTACTCGGCGCAGAAGACGCGATTATTTCTGACGCGCTGAACCATGCATCGATCATCGATGGTGTGCGTCTGTGTAAAGCGAAGCGCTTCCGTTACGCCAACAACGACATGCAGGAGCTGGAAGCGCGTCTGAAAGAAGCGCGTGAAGCGGGCGCTCGCCACGTCCTGATTGCTACTGACGGCGTATTCTCAATGGATGGTGTGATCGCCAACCTGAAAGGCGTGTGCGATCTGGCAGACAAATACGACGCGCTGGTGATGGTCGATGATTCCCACGCGGTCGGTTTTGTCGGTGAAAATGGTCGCGGTACGCATGAATACTGCGATGTGATGGGCCGTGTGGACATTATCACCGGTACGCTCGGTAAAGCGCTCGGTGGCGCGTCTGGTGGCTATACCGCTGCGCGTAAAGAGGTCGTGGAATGGCTGCGCCAGCGCTCTCGTCCGTATCTTTTCTCAAACTCCCTCGCGCCTGCGATTGTCTCTGCGTCGATTAAAGTGCTGGAAATGCTGGCATCCGGCGCTGAATTGCGTGACCGCCTGTGGGCTAACGCGCGCCTGTTCCGCGAAAAAATGACCGCCGCTGGCTTTACCCTGGCTGGTGCCGATCACGCGATTATCCCGGTGATGCTGGGTGAAGCGACGGTCGCTCAGGAATTTGCTCGCGAACTGCAAAAAGAAGGTATTTATGTCACCGGCTTCTTCTACCCGGTGGTACCAAAAGGTCAGGCGCGTATCCGGACCCAAATGTCGGCTGCACATACGCCTGAACAGATTGAACGTGCGGTAGAAGCCTTTACCCGCATCGGTAAACAACTGGGCGTGATTGCCTGAGGATGTGAGATGAAAGCGTTATCCAAACTGAAAGCGGAAGAAGGGATCTGGATGACTGATGTGCCGGAACCGGCCATGGGTCATAACGATCTCCTGATTAAAATCCGTAAAACAGCCATCTGCGGAACGGATGTACACATCTACAACTGGGATGAGTGGTCGCAAAAAACCATTCCGGTACCGATGGTCGTGGGCCATGAATATGTTGGCGAAGTGGTCGGCATTGGTCAGGAAGTGAAGGGCTTTAACATCGGTGATCGCGTCTCCGGTGAAGGCCATATCACTTGCGGACACTGCCGCAACTGCCGTGGCGGTCGCACGCACCTGTGCCGCAATACCATCGGCGTGGGCGTCAATCGCCCGGGGTGCTTTGCGGAATATCTGGTGATCCCGGCATTTAACGCGTTCAAAATCCCGGACAATATCTCTGATGATTTAGCCTCCATTTTTGACCCGTTTGGCAATGCGGTACATACGGCGCTCTCTTTTGACCTGGTCGGCGAAGATGTGCTGGTCTCGGGCGCAGGTCCGATCGGCGTCATGGCGGCGGCTGTGGCGAAGCACGTGGGTGCGCGTCATGTCGTCATCACTGATGTGAATGAATATCGTCTTGAGCTGGCGCGCAAAATGGGCGTCACCCGCGCGGTTAACGTCGCGAAAGAGAACCTGGCCGATGTGATGGCCGAGCTGAGCATGACCGAAGGATTTGACGTTGGTCTGGAAATGTCCGGTGCGCCGCCCGCATTCCGCACCATGCTCGACACCATGAATCACAGTGGTCGCATCGCGATGCTCGGTATTCCACCATCAGACATGTCCATCGACTGGACCAAGGTGATCTTTAAAGGGCTGTTTATCAAAGGGATCTACGGTCGCGAGATGTTTGAAACCTGGTACAAAATGGCGGCGCTGATCCAGTCTGGTCTGGATTTATCGCCAATCATCACTCACCGTTTCGGGATTGATGATTTCCAGAAAGGCTTCGACGCGATGCGTTCTGGCCAGTCCGGAAAAGTGATTTTAAGCTGGGATAAATAAGCCCGTGATTGCCGGGGGCGCGTTCGCGCTCCCGGTTAAACGCCCGAACGCCTCGACTGAATTGTCCCCAGAACGTCTTCCACACCGGAAACATAATGTTCAATCGCGTACTGGCTGCGCACCTGCTGCTGGCCGTTTTGCGCGAGCCGCTGGCGCAGCGACGCATCCTGCCAGATACGGGTGAGATGATTTTCCAGCATTTTCACATCGCTCCAGGGAAACAGCAGACCGGTTTGCTCATGGTGAACCAGCTCCTGCGTTCCCGTCACGTCTGATCCCACGACCGGAATACCAAGCAGCATTGCTTCAAGCACCACCCGCGGCAGCCCTTCGCTGCTGGATGCGAGAATAAACGCGTCAAAGGCTGCCAGATAATCAAAAGGATTATTTTTGAAGCCGGTGAAGATCATATGCTCCGCAATTCCCAGCGTTCTGGCTTGTGCTTCCAGTGCGCTGCGCTCCGGCCCCTGACCCACCAGTATCATTTTCCAGCTCGCTTCAGGATGTTGCTGGTGGAACTGCGCCAGCGCTGCCAGCGTATGATGATTGGATTTGCGTGCGAGTAGCGATCCGATGCTACCGAAGACGAAGGTCTCAGGCGTAATGTCCAGGGTTTTGCGCATCAGCTGGCGATCCGGCAGCGGCTGGTTAACATCAATGGCGTTATTCACCGTCACACAATACGGCTTCTCTACCCCATTTTTCAGCAACACCTGCTCCACGCCCTGCGAAACGGCGATGATCTTATCAATGCGTTGATTGACTAATGACACCAGCGACGGCGTGAGCGTGGGCTCAATGCGGCAGTGCTGCACCAGCGCAACAGGCAGACCGTCAACAGCGTGATAGCCTTCCTCGTTTGAGCCCGGCTGATTGTTCATATAGAGAATGTCGTAACCGTCGTCTTGCAGCAACTGTCGTAGCCGTTTCGCGTTCGGCTGAATGCGCCACAGGCTGTCCATTTTGCGGGTGAAGGCTTTGCGGGCACCGCGGGAGAAAAACAGCAGGCTGCGTCCAAGCTCTTTGAGCACTTTCGCCCAGACTGGCTGGCAGCGCGCAGGCAGCAGAATCATCGGTATACCAAA
>NZ_JMTB01000112.1 GCF_000734965.1 Trabulsiella guamensis ATCC 49490 | reverse complement strand
AAACAATCTCGCTGAAAGTGTGAGATCTCATATTTTTCTGTCATACACATGTAGGTAAAATTCACCGGCACTGCTTTTAGGTGTCAGATTATTATCGTGGGATAGACATGTTTAAATTGACCGTTTGCTTGCTGACGTATAATTCTGAACGCTTGCTGCATAAAGTCATTCCGCCATTAATCACAATTGCGGATGAATTTGTGGTGATTGATTCGGGCAGTACCGATAAAACAATAAATATTTGTGAGGGATATGGATTAACACCAATTTATAATCCATATAGTATGCACGGCGAACAAATGAATGTGGCGATAAAACATTCGTCAAATGACTGGGTGTTATGCGTCGACAGTGATGAAATTTTCGATGAGCCAACAGTTGAATTCATTCAGACCTTAAAAGCAGGCGAAACGCCGCCGCCAGAGTACGGCTGGCGCATCTCCCGATACTGGTACGTGCTGGGCGAGCAAACGCGAACCATCTACCCTATCTCTTCCCCTGATTTTCCGGTGCGCTTATTTAACCGGAATCATGCACGGTTTAATCTGCGTCCTGTTGACGATAAAGTGGAAGGCACCGGGCAGACGTATACTATTCCCGGTCATGTCAGACACGACACGTTTTATTCGTTGCATGAAGTCTTTAGTAAACTGAACAGCTATACCACGCGACTGGTGAAATATCAGAAAGTCCGACCCTCTATTGCGCGGGGAATCATTAGCGCCATTGGTGCATTTTTTAAATGGTATCTGTTTAGTGGCGCCTGGCGGCAAGGAAAAGTCGGCGCCGTAACCGGACTTTATGCTACGTTATACAGCTTCCTTAAATATTTCAAAGCCTGGTATCAGTATCAGGACAATAAAAAATCCGTGGCCGATAAGCACACGGATTCTCATACTGTTTAATCTTTTTTGCCCCAGCCTTGCCACTGGTGCTGATAGTACTGCACCAGTGTGCTCTGGCTGATGCTTTCGCCAATCACCGTAAAGAAGCGTGTTGCGTAAACTGGTTCAGGCGGCTTTTTCGCTTTGCACAGCTTCACGCCCCGGAACGGGTTGCGCGGCGGCTGGCTATTTTTCTGTGGTGTGGAGGTATCGACCTGCGGCTCATTGAGCAGACTGCTCGGGCGCACCAGCGTGATGTCTGGCGGCAGACTGTAAATCATCTGCTGCAAAACCCGCACGGTAGACGGATGCGGATGACCGATGGCGATAGCGGAGCCGTTACGCCGCGCCAGCTGAACCGCACGGTTGAACTGATAGCGAATGTCCGCCTCGTTTTGTGTGTCATCCAGGAACACTTTACGCTTAATCACCTTCACACCAGTACCGGTGGAAGCGCGCAGCGCCTGGCTGTTGCCGATGGTCATGCTGTCGAGGAAATAAAGATTGTAACGGCTCAGCGACTGCATCACCTTTTCCATACCGAACAGATTTGAGGTCATCGCACTGCCCATATGGTTATTCAGACCTACGGCGAAAGGCACGTTGTTGACCGCTTCACGGATGATGCGATCGATCTCATCGCTGTTCATGTCCGGGCGCAGCGTGTCTTTTTCCAGCGGCTGTTTGCTGAGCGGCGCCATCGGCAGATGAATCAGCACTTCATGACCACTGTTATGGGCTTTGGTCGCCATTTCACGGGCGTGAGGCGCGTTGGGCAGAACAGCCACTGAAAGTGCGGCGGGGAGTGCCAGCACCTGATTTTCGGTTTGCGGGCGGTAGCCAAAATCGTCAATGACGATGGCGAGTTTTCCGGCGAACGCCGGGGCGGCCATCGTCAGTAACCCGGCGATGGAGAAAACAATACGACGAAATTGAAGCAAAACTTATCTTCCCAACCACGGCTGTGGATTGACCGCCTGACCCTGGCGGCGAATTTCGAAATAGAGCGACGGTCGACCCTGACCCCCACTGCTGCCTACGAGGGCAATCGGCTGACCCGCGCGCACCTGCGTGCCGACACTGACCAGCGCGCTCTGGTTGTAGCCGTACAGGCTCATGTCGCCTTTACCGTGCTCAACTACCACGACCAGACCATAGCCCTGCAGCCAGTCGGCAAGAATTACGCGCCCATCGGCGATGGCTTTGACTTCCGTCCCTTCCGATGCGCCGATAACCATCCCTTTCCAACGTAGCTCACCCTGCAGCGGTTCGCCATAACGATGGAGCGTGGGACCACGAACCGGCCAGAATGCCTGGCCGCGTGGCGAACCAAGACCGCCGGTGCGCGACATTAGCGAGCGCTCGCTCTCGGTCGGTTTATAGGTGGTGCCTTTGCGGGAGGCCTCCTGTTGACGATCACGCACGGCCTGCGCCTCACGGGCTTCGCGTTCCGCCCGTGCTCTGGCGGCGGCTTCCGCTTGCGCGATGCGGCTACGCATACGGGATTCGTTCGCCCGCAGTTCGCTTAACTGCTGTTGACCTTCCTGAATAGAAGATTCCAGTCTGGAAAGCGTTTTCTTACGTTCGTTTCGCGCCTGCTCCAGCTTCGCCTGCTGCGCTTTTTGCTCATAAAGCAGGGTCTGTTGCTGGCTCTGTTTCTCTTCCAGCTCCGCCTTCTGTGTAGCAACCTCTTCACGCGTCTGCTTCAGTTGACCGATGGTTTCCTGACGCGCCTGGTTGAGATAGCCAAAATAGGCCTGCAAACGCTGACCGCGCTGACTCTCTTCGCCGCTCAGAATGAGCTGAATGCCGGTATGCTGACCCTGACGAAACGCGGCGTCCAGTTGGGCCGCCAGATTGCGTTCCTGCTGCGCTTTTTGCTTCTCCAGTTTCGCGATGGAGGCATTCATTGCATCAATTTGTTTATTGAGCTGGGCGAGGGTGTTTTGCGTTTCACGCAGGGCGCGCGCGGCGGCGGAAATGGCTTCTTCCTGGGTTTTAAGCTGAGCGAGCAATGAGGCGCGTTGTTGCTGTTGCTGGCGTACCGCGCGCTCTTTGGCGGCGATATCGGCCTGAATGGATTTCAGTTGATCGCGATCATCTGCCTGGGCGGATGCGGCGCACAGCAATACGCCAGCGCTGAGTGCGCTGGCGTAAAGTACAGACCGGACGGCGGCTGCGGTCCATGTCATTGAATAAGTCGCCTTTCCCCTCATGGGAAAGGATTATTCCACGATGAACAGCGCCTTACCAGTCATCTCTTGCGGGATTTCCATTCCCATCAGCGTCAACATGGTCGGCGCGATGTCGGAAAGTTTACCGCCTTCAACGGCTTTCACCGTTTTTGGCCCGACGTAAATCAGCGGAACCGGCAGGTTGGTATGCGCGGTGTGCGCCTGACCGGTTGACGGATCACGCATCTGTTCAGCGTTACCGTGATCGGCGGTGATCAGCAACTGACCGCCAACGGCTTCCACCGCGTGGGTCACTTCGTCAATGCAGTGATCCAGCGCTTCAACCGCGTGAACCGCCGCTTCAAACACCCCGGTATGACCGACCATGTCGCCGTTCGGGTAGTTACAAATGATAGTGTCGTATTTGCCACTCTTGATGGCACCGACCAGTTTTTCCGTCAGCTCAGCGGAGCTCATTTCCGGCTGCAGATCGTAAGTCGCCACTTTCGGCGAGTTAATCAGAATCCTGTCTTCACCGGCAAACGGCTCTTCAACGCCACCGTTAAAGAAGAAGGTCACGTGTGCGTATTTCTCTGTTTCAGAGATACGCAGCTGCGTTTTGTCGTTTTTCGCCATCCATTCGCCGAAAGTATTGGTCAGCGACGCTGGCGGATATGCGCAGGCGGCTTTGATATCCGCGGCATATTCGGTCAGCATGACGAAATCAGCCAGTTTCACCACTTTCTTACGGGCGAAGCCGTCGAAGTCAGCATTCACGAACGCGCGGGTGATTTCACGGGCACGGTCAGCGCGGAAATTCATGAAAATCAGCGCATCGCCATCCTGCATCGCGGCATCTGCCTGACCGGCGGCGCGAACGACGGTGGCTTTGACGAATTCATCGTTTTCATCACGGGCATAAGCGGCTTCAAGGCCCGCCACTGCGGTGTCAGTCCGGAACTCGCCTTTCGCCTGAGTCAGCAGGTCATACGCCTGCTCGACGCGATCCCAGCGGTTATCACGATCCATCGCGTAGTAGCGACCAATGATCGACGCCACGCGGCCTTTACCGAGGGCGGCAAACTTCTCTTCAAATGCCTGCAGGGACGCTTTCGCGCTGCGCGGCGGAGTGTCGCGACCGTCGAGGAATGCGTGCAGGTAAATTTTTTCTGCACCGCGCTCTGCGGCCAGTTCTACCATCGCCATAATATGGTCTTCATGGCTGTGCACGCCGCCTGCAGAAAGCAGACCCATGATGTGCACGGCTTTGCCTGCGGCAGTGGCTTTATCAACCGCTGCGTTCAGCACCGGGTTAGTAAAGAATTTACGGTCTTTGATTTCGACATCAAGGCGAGTCAGATCCTGATACACGATGCGGCCAGCACCGAGGTTAACGTGACCCACTTCGGAGTTGCCCATCTGGCGATCCGGCAGACCAACTTCCAGGCCAGACGCGTCGATCAGCGTATGCGGACGTTTTGCCCACAGCGCGTCCATGACAGGGGTTTTAGCGGAGTAAATAGCGTTATCCTGCTGGTCTTCACGGTAGCCATAACCATCAAGAATAACCAGAACCATAGGTTTTTTTGAAACCGACATTGCGACAACCTCATGCTCAAAAGACGAAAATTTTGCGTAATTTTACTACAGCTGAATCGATCAAATAGCCACAGAAGATCAAAGAAAACGGTGGAGTGTGATGTCGGTCGGTGTGCATTTCAGCAATTTTTCTCGTTCTGTGCCGCAGAAAAGCGAATAGCTAATGCTCACGGGCTAACGCGCAGGTATACTCCTTTCCTGGTTTTTTAATCACTCAGTCGGGAGTCGTTACCCCCCATGCAAGAAATTATGCAATTTGTAAGTCGCAACCCCATACTGTGTATCGCGTGGGTTGCGTTACTGGTGGCCGTCCTGTTCACCACCTTCAAAGGGTTAATGTCTAAAGTTAAGGTTATTACCCGTGGCGAAGCAACGCGTCTGATTAACAAAGAAGACGCCGTCGTGGTGGATTTACGCCAGCGCGATGATTTCCGTAAAGGCCACATTGCAGGTTCCATCAACCTGCTGCCGAGCGAAATTAAAGCAAATAACGTAGGCGAACTGGAAAAACACAAATCTCAACCCATTATTGTGGTTGACGGATCCGGACTGCAGGCGCAGTCACCTGCGGGCGATCTCGCCAAAGCCGGTTTCGAAAAAGTGTTTGTACTGAAAGAAGGTATCGCAGGCTGGAGCGGTGAAAACCTGCCTCTGGTTAAAGGTAAGTAAGGAGCGACGTTATGGCCAATATCGAGATCTATACTAAAGCTACCTGCCCGTTCTGCCATCGCGCCAAAGCGCTGCTGAACAGCAAAGGGGTGACGTTTCAGGAACTGCCTATCGACGGCGATGCGGTGAAGCGTGAAGAGATGATTAAGCGTAGTGGCCGTACCACGGTTCCGCAGATTTTTATTGATGCACAGCACATTGGCGGCTGTGATGACTTGTATGCGCTGGACGCGCGTGGTGGACTTGATCCTCTGCTCCGCTGACGCTATTTAAGGACACAACACTAAGGGTTTTCACATGTCAGAACAAAATACCGCAGAAATGAATTTCCAGATCCAGCGTATTTATACGAAGGATGTGTCATACGAAGCGCCGAACGCGCCGCACGTATTCCAGAAAGACTGGCAGCCAGAAGTCAAACTGGATCTGGATACCGCGTCCAGCCAGCTGGCGGAAGGCGTTTTCGAAGTGGTTCTGCGCGTTACCGTAACGGCGTCTCTGAATGAAGAAACGGCGTTCCTGTGCGAAGTACAGCAGGCAGGTATCTTCTCCATCGAGGGTATCGAAGGCAACCAGATGGCGCACTGCCTGGGTGCATACTGCCCGAACATCCTGTTCCCGTACGCGCGTGAATGCATCACTAGCCTGGTTTCCCGCGGTACGTTCCCGCAGCTAAACCTGGCGCCGGTCAACTTTGATGCGCTGTTCATGAGTTATCTGCAGCAACAGGCTGGCGAAGGCGAACAACCGCATCAGGATGCCTGATGAACGCCGCTAACGCTTCAATGACTGTCATCGGTGCCGGCTCCTACGGCACCGCTCTTGCCATCACGCTGGCACGCAATGGCCATAACGTTGTGTTGTGGGGCCATGACCCGAAACACATCGCCACGTTACAGCATGATCGTTGCAACGCTGCCTTTCTCCCGGATGTTCCTTTCCCTGATACGCTTCGCCTGGAAAGCTCGTTGACCGCAGCGCTGGCTGCCAGTCGCGATATTCTGGTTGTGGTGCCAAGTCATGTGTTCGGCGACGTCCTGCAGCAACTCAAACCCTTTATGCGCCCCGATGCACGGCTGGTCTGGGCTACAAAAGGGCTGGAAGCCGAAACCGGGCGTCTGTTGCAGGATGTGGCGCGTGACGTATTGGGGGATGCGATCCCGCTGGCGGTTATCTCCGGCCCGACGTTTGCCAAAGAGCTGGCGGCAGGTCTGCCAACAGCAATTTCACTGGCTTCTACTGACCCTGTCTTCGCTGACGATTTGCAGCAGTTGCTGCATTGCGGCAAAAGTTTCCGCGTCTACATCAACCCGGATTTCATCGGCGTCCAGTTGGGCGGCGCGGTGAAAAACGTGATTGCTATCGGTGCCGGAATGTCTGACGGCATTGGCTTTGGCGCCAACGCGCGTACAGCGCTCATTACCCGTGGGTTGACTGAAATGTCCCGTCTGGGCGCAGCGCTGGGCGCTGATCCAGCCACATTCATGGGCATGGCCGGGCTTGGCGATCTGGTGCTGACCTGTACCGACAACCAGTCCCGAAACCGCCGTTTTGGCATGATGCTCGGCAAAGGCATGGATGTGCAAAGCGCGCAGGACAGCATCGGCCAGGTGGTTGAAGGCTACCGTAATACCAAGGAAGTGCGTGCACTGGCACACCGTTTTGGTGTGGAAATGCCAATAACCGAGGAAATTTATCAGGTATTGTATTGCGGAAAAAACGCGCGCGAGGCAGCATTGACCTTATTAGGTCGCGCACGCAAGGATGAGCGTAGCAGCCATTAGTCGCAAGGAACTTTGTCCCCTAACGACCCGGCCAGCGCAGAACTGGCCGGTCGTCATGATATCGTCTGGAGTATGCAATGTCGTGTGAAGAACTGGAAATTGTCTGGAACAACATCAAAGCCGAAGCCCGGGCGCTGGCTGACTGTGAGCCTATGCTTGCCAGTTTTTATCACGCGACGCTCCTCAAGCACGAAAATCTCGGCAGCGCGTTAAGCTACATGCTGGCGAACAAGCTGGCATCGCCGATTATGCCCGCCATCGCAATCCGCGAAGTGGTGGAAGAGGCATACGCTGCTGATCCGGAAATGATTGCCTCTGCGGCCTGTGATATTCAGGCGGTGCGTACTCGCGACCCGGCGGTAGATAAATACTCTACACCGCTTCTGTATCTGAAAGGTTTCCACGCACTGCAGGCGTATCGCATTGGTCACTGGCTGTGGAATCAGGGCCGTCGCGCGCTGGCGATTTTCCTGCAAAACCAGGTATCCGTGACCTTTCAGGTTGATATTCATCCGGCGGCGCAAATTGGTCGTGGCATTATGCTTGACCACGCCACCGGCATTGTCGTTGGTGAGACAGCGGTCATCGAAAACGACGTCTCTATTCTGCAATCAGTCACTCTCGGCGGTACCGGAAAAACCAGCGGTGACCGTCATCCGAAGATCCGTGAAGGGGTGATGATTGGCGCTGGTGCGAAAATTCTCGGCAACATCGAGGTCGGGCGTGGTGCGAAAATTGGTGCCGGTTCCGTCGTGCTACAGCCGGTTCCGCCGCATACCACCGCTGCAGGCGTACCGGCGCGCATCGTCGGTAAACCTGACAGCGATAAACCGTCGATGGATATGGATCAACACTTCAACGGCATTCACCATACTTTCGAGTATGGCGACGGCATCTAACTTCTGAGCACGGCGCCAGGATATCCCAGTTGGCGCCAGGCTTCATACACCACTACCGACACCGCATTCGATAAGTTCATGCTGCGGCTGTCCGGCATCATCGGTATGCGTATTTTTTGCTCCGGCGGCAGCGCATCCAGAATCATCGCTGGTAGTCCGCGTGTTTCCGGGCCAAACATCAGAAAATCCCCGTCCTGATAGCTGACGGCGCTGTGGGCGGGCGTGCCTTTGGTGGTCAGGGCAAACAGACGCTGGGGTTTTACGGCGTCGAGAAACGCGGCGTAATCCGCATGGCGGGTGACGGCAGTAAATTCGTGATAATCCAGCCCCGCGCGACGCAGGCGTTTGTCGTCCCAGGCAAAGCCCATCGGCTCGATGATATGCAGACGAAAGCCGGTATTGGCGCACAGACGGATGATGTTCCCGGTATTGGGCGGGATTTCAGGTTCGAATAAAACGATATTTAACATACTGCCCCCTTAATAGCGGGGGCAGAATAGCAGATCTGCGTCACTTACGCCGCGCTTCCGTGCGTCAGCGGGGCTAGTGCCGCATTCAGGTGCGCCTCTTCCTGTACCAGCGATTCGCGGCTAATCTCATGAATGGTTTTCGCACCGGTCAGGGTCATCGCTACCTTCATCTCTTTTTCAATCAAATCAAGCAGGTTAGCCACACCTTTACGGCCATGAGTTGCCAGCGCATAGAGATACGCACGACCCAGTAGTACGCTGTCAGCACCCAGCGCAATCATGCGTACCACATCGAGCCCGTTGCGAATGCCGCTGTCGGCAAGAATCGTGATGTCGCCTTTCACCGCATCGGCGATGGCGGGCAGGGCGCGCGCAGACGAGAGTACGCCGTCAAGCTGGCGACCACCGTGGTTGGAGACCACAATCCCGTCAGCGCCAAAACGTACTGCATCGCGCGCATCTTCCGGATCAAGGATCCCCTTGATGACCATCGGACCGTCCCAGAATTCGCGGATCCACTCCAGGTCTTTCCAGGAAATGGAAGGATCGAAATTATTCGCCAGCCAGCCGATGTAATCCTCCAGCCCGGTGGGTTTGCCGAGATACGCGGAGATATTCCCCAGATCATGCGGGCGTCCGTTGAGGCCCACATCCCATGCCCATTGCGGATGGGTGATGGCCTGCCAGTAGCGACGCATTGCGGCGTTCGCGCCACTCATTCCGGAATGAGCATCGCGGTAACGGGCGCCAGGCGTTGGCATGTCGACGGTAAACACCAGCGTGGAACAACCCGATGCTTTGGCGCGCTCCAGCGCATTACGCATAAACCCGCGGTCGCGCAACACATATAACTGGAACCACATCGGGCGTTTGAGGGTCGGGGTCACTTCTTCGATAGGACAGACTGACACGGTAGAGAGCGTAAACGGAATGCCTTTATCATCGGCGGCTCCGGCGGCCTGTACTTCGCCCCGGCGGGCATACATACCGCACAGCCCGACCGGGCCAAGCGCAACCGGCATCGACAGCTTTTCGTTAAACAGCGTGGTGTCGAGACTCAGGTCGGACATATTTTTGAGCACTCGCTGGCGAAGCGCCACTTGCGACAGATCTTCCACGTTACGACGAAGGGTATATTCCGCGTAGGCGCCGCCGTCGATGTAGTGGAACAGGAATGGCGGCAGGATGCGCTGTGCTGCTGCCCGATAGTCGCTTGCTGCTGAAATAATCATGCTTACTTCTCCCTGGAAAACGCGGTCGGGTCACCGGGCAGGCGGGTGATTCGCGCCTGGCGGGCCTGATCTTCATCAAAACGTTTAATGGTGGTATGGACGAATCCTAAGTGCGCCATCATCGCCTGACGTGCCCCTTCGGCATCTCCGGCGACAATGGCGTCCAGCACGGCCTGATGCTGCTCCGTCAGCTTTGCAAAGACCGGTGGCACGAGATACATCCGCTGACGGCTCTGTTTGACAGACGACTGCAGCACGTCAAAAAAACCACGCATGGTCTGCAGCAGCACAACGTTGTGCGAGGCTTCGGCGATGGCGAGGTGAAAACGGACATCCGCCTGAGAGGCGATATCGGGATCTTCGCTCAGCGTGGCGTCAAAACAGAGACGGATTTTTTCTTTGTCAGCGTCAGTGGCGCGGAGCGCGGCGTGCCAGGCGGTGCTGGTTTCGATGGCGTGGCGGGCTTCGAGAATGTCAAAGCTGTAATCGGGATCATCCGCCATCAGCGTTTTCAACGGCTGCACAATATTGTGCTCGGACCAGGACTCATGCTGCCAGCGGACGAACGTCCCGCCGCCGCGGCGGCTGAGCAGCACCCCCTCCGTCACCAGTTTCGCCAGCGCCTCACGCAGAGAATTGCGCGACACGCCGAGTTGCAAGGCCAGTTGACGTTCGGCGGGCAAACGCATGCCCGCCTCCAGCTGTTGTTCTTCAATCAGCGCCCGCACACGATCGGCAACCTCGTCTGCAAGACGCCGGGGCATCACTATCATGGAATCATCCAGGTTAAGACATACGCCTGAAGCGTGGTGATCACGCCCACCATGCAGGTGAAAATCAGGCTGTGTTTTACGGTAAAGCGGAACAGGTCAGACTCTTTCCCCACCAGACCAACCGCCGCACAGGCGATGGCAATAGACTGCGGGGAGATCATCTTGCCGGTTACGCCGCCGGTGGTATTGGCGGCCACCATCAGCACGTCGGAGACGCCAATCTGCTGCGCGGCCGTGGCCTGCAGCGCGGCAAACAGCGCGTTCGACGAGGTATCCGAGCCGGTCAGGAACACGCCCAGCCAGCCGAGGAATGGTGAGAAAAAGGTAAAGGCATTGCCGGTATGCGCCAGCGCCAGAGCCAGCGTCGACGAGAGGCCGGAATAGTTCGAAATAAAGGCGAACGCCAGCACCATACCGATCGAATAAATGGGCAGCGCCAGCTCTTTCAGTGTCGTGCCGAATGTCGCCACAGCGTCTTTAGGCTTCATGCGCAGCCAGATAACCGACAGGATCGCCGCAAACAGAATGGCGGTGCCAGTGGCTGAGAACCAGTCGAATTTATATACCGCCGCGTACGGTGTGGCGTCGTGAACCACGGGCGGCATGCGGGCGACCAGTTTATCGAGGAACGGTACGGAAATGTTCACGACCCAGTGATACAACGCACCGCCTGGCGCAAACAGCGCTTTGAAGGGTGGAACGCTCCACAGCGTTACCGTGGCCGTCAGGAACAGGAACGGTGACCAGGCGCGGACCACCTGTCCTGCGGAGTAATGGGTGCGTGCCAGGGTCTGGTCCACCAGCGATGCGCCCATATCGGCAAAGCGGAAAATGCGCACTGGCTGCCAGCGTTTCAGGAACAGCGTCAGGCATACCAGCGACACCAGTGAGGAGATGATGTCCGGCAGTTCCGGGCCGATAAAATTTGAGCTGAGGTATTGCGCAATGGCGAACGAACCGCCTGCCACCATCACTGCAGGCCAGGTCTCTTTGATACCGCGCCAGCCGTCCATGATGGCCATAATCCAGAACAGCACAATGATGGTCAGGAATGGCAACTGGCGACCGACCATCTGGCCGATTTCAAAGCTGTCAAGCCCGGTCACCTGCCCGGCGACCAGAATCGGGATGCCCATCGCGCCAAAGGCGACCGGCGCAGTGTTAACGATGAGACAGAGACCTGCGGCATAGAGCGGATTAAAACCAAGGCCGACCAGCAGCGCGGCGGTGATCGCCACCGGCGCGCCAAATCCTGCCGCGCCTTCGAGAAACGCGCCGAAAGAGAAGCCGACGATCAGCATCTGTAAACGCTGGTCCGGCGTAATTGACAGTATTGATGACCGGATGATGTCGAACTGCCCGGTTCTCACCGAAATTTTGTAGACGAACACCGCGGCGATGATGATCCACGCGATCGGCCACAGGCCATAGAAGAAGCCATAGACGACGGACGCCAGCGCGTGATCAACCGGCATTTTGTAGAATAACAGCGCCACCAGCAGCGCGATACCGACCGTCCAGCTTGCTGCGGCGTAACCCTTCAGCTTGAGCTTAATCAGGGCGAAAAAGAAGAACAGGATCGGCAGCGAAGCCACCAGGCTCGACAGCCAGAGATTCCCGGCCGGGTCATAATTTTGTTGCCAGAGATTCATGCAGGTCTCCAGGGGGCCGGAACAAAACCGCTGTGAGTCTGCGCCCATTATCAGCGTTGCGATGTTTGTAAAAGTGGCCCTTCCAGTTGTCTGTTGTAGGGATAATGACAACGAATGGTTAACCAAATGTTATTCACTAGCAATGTGAATGTGATAGAAAATGGTGAAATTGTGAACCGTTGGTAGGGTTTAATGAAGATTGGTTGGGCCAATCGGGTGAGGCAGGGTTTTCCTCTCCCAGGGGGAGAGGGAATGTGAGATATCAGAACTCGGTTTTAGCGAAACCGGTCATTTCCTTAAGGCCCATTTCACGGCCCAGCGCGGTCATCGGGTGAACCACCACCAGACCCCGGACGCTCTTTTTCAGTTTGCCCATGTCGGCCTGCTCTTTTTTGGTAATAGCGCGGCGGAACGGCATTTTCGTCAGCTTTTGCGCTTCTTTGCTCAGCTTTTCGCTGTGAACACCACGCAAACGGGCGATTTCCGTTTCCAGCGTGGTCTTCTCTTTTTCCAGTTCGGCATACTTTTCGGCGCCTTCAACCAGCGAGATATCGGCTTGCTGGTGGCGGATAGCATCAAGGCGATCGCTCAGGCGCTTGATTTCGTTCTTTTCGACTTCTTTCATGACAAATAACTCTGAATACGGGGGAATAGCGGAAAGGATACACGATTGTGCGCAGGGTTACTTCTGAAACGCCTTTTTTAAGCTGATTCGGGAAATCAGCTCAGTCAGTGACAGCACCATGGTAGAACGCACAACCTGCTGATAACGCTGCTTTTGCATCGCCAGTAGGTCGGCATCACTGGTATCAAACTGAGGGGCAGGCGGCAGGGCAGCGACGCAGTGAAGCTCACCAAACGGGCCGAGAATTTCATCATCGGTAAACACGTAATCATTGCCGTCGTGATTCAACTCTTCGCGCAATGCCATCAGCAGTTCAGCATCTTCGTATTCGGCGCGGCTTATCACCCCGAGGCCGTAGATGAGCTTAAGACGCACAGACAAATCGCCCAGCGGCCCGTCGCCGTCCAGCAACGGTTCCACGGCATATTTCACCGCATAGTCGTCTTTGCGGAACACCTGAAGCACCAGGATATTTACCGCTTCTGTCAGAAGGTCGACGGCGGTGATCAGGAAGCTTCTTACGGTTTTGCCAGCATTCAGACGCTCAAGCACACGGTTTTCAAAGGCCTGCGTTTCTTCCATTATTGCCTGCATATCTGACAACTTTATCAATGGGCGCGGAAGCCTCCGCGCCAGTTCCACTCTCATTTGGTTGCGTTATAAGCGTTAACCGCCTCCGCCACCACGTCGCTGTTTATATCAAGCCCGGAGACCTGAGCCAGCGCGGCCTGTGGACCTTTATCATCGATGAGCTGAGCCAGTTCCTGCGCCTGCGGATCCTGCGAACTACGGTAGTGCATCGCCGCCGCAATCCCTTTCACCAGGTTAGCATGCGGCAGACCGTATTCCAGCGTCCCCAGCAAGGGTTTGATCAGGCGATCGCCCGCGCTCAGTTTACGCAACGGCTGACGACCAACGCGTTCAACGTCGTCTTTCAGGTAAGGGTTTTCAAAACGGCCGAGGATTTTCTGAATGTAAGCAGCATGTTTAGCAGGATCGAAACCATAACGTTTGATCAGAACCGCACCGCTTTCTTCCATCGCCCCTTTTACCACTGCGCGGATTTTCTCGTCGAGAATCGCATCACGGATCGTCTGATGACCCGTCTGCTGTCCGAGGTACGCGGTTATAGCATGACCGGTGTTAAGCGTGAAGAGCTTACGTTCGACAAATGCCATCAGGTTATCAGTTAATTCCATTCCGGGGATGTCCGGCAGCGCGCCTTTGAACTGCGTCTGGTCGACAATCCACTCGCTGAACGTTTCTACCGTCACTTCCAGCGGGTCGTTGGTCGCGGAGGCGGAAGGCGGAACGATGCGGTCGACAGCGGAATCCACAAAGCCGACATGCGCGTCGACCCAGGATTTATCAGCGTCAGCCAGCGCGTTCATCACATGGCCTTTCAACTGCGTGGTGCCGCGCACCATATTTTCACAGGCGATGATATTCAGCGGCGTATTCACGCCCTGCGCTTTGCGTTTAGCGAGACCTTTAGCGATGGCCGGAGCGATACGCTCAAGCACAACAGGACCGACTGCGGTGGTCACCAGATCAACACTGGCGATCAAGTCGACAACGTCGTCGCCGATGCTGCTGACAGCATTAACGCCGGACACGGTATCCACCTGCTCGTTTTCACCTACTACGTGGACCTGATAGCTATGACGGGCATTCAGGGCGTCGAGAACCACCTGGTTCACATCGGCGAACGTCAGCGTCACGCCGGCATCCGCCAGCAGTTTGCCGATAAAGCCGCGTCCGATATTACCTGCGCCAAAGTGTAATGCTTTCATAGTGTTAACCTTCATCAATGTTTTTACCCGAGAGGGCTGGGGTGAGGAACCACATGACAGTTTTCCCCTCACCCTAGCCCTCTCCCCGATGGGGAGAGGGAGGGAACGGAACTTACTTGTTCAGCAGCGCCAGCACTTCTTCAACGCTGGTGGTGTGAGCCAGACGCTCAATGATGGATTCATCATCCAGCGCGTTGGTCAGGCTGGTAATCACCTGAATATGCTCGTTGTTACGTGCCGCGATGCCGATAACCAGGCGGGCGATGTCGCTTTCCTCTTCACCGAAACGAACACCTTCCGGGTACTGACAGAATACCACGCCGGTTTTCAGAACGCGGTCTTTCGCTTCAACGGTGCCGTGCGGTACCGCGATAGACTCACCCAGATAGGTCGGGGTCAGTTTTTCACGATCCAGCATCGCTTCCACGTATTCCGGTTCAACGTAGCCGCCTTTCACCAGTTGTTCACCGGCAAAACGGATGGCTTCTTCTTTGTTTGACGCTTTACGGCCGAGGAAAATGTTTTCCGCGCCCAGTTTAAACAGGTTGCTGTCGGCAGCCTCAAAACTGTCCTTGAGGCTGCTGCGGACCTTTACGTCGTTGTCCGAGTGGCGTTGCGCAGCAACCAGACGCTCAGTCAGGCTGGTGTACAGGCCGCTGTCCAGGAAGTTGGTCAGCGAAATATGCTGCGCCTGAGGCACCTGACGCATCGCACGCTCGGTCAGATCGCGGTGAGTGATGACCAGGTCGACATCCGGTGGCAGGCTGTTAATCGCGCTGTTGGTGACAGAGATGTTGGTCAGACCCGCATCCTGCACTTTCTTACGCAGCACGCCTGCACCCATTGCGCTGGAACCCATACCGGCGTCACAGGCAACGATGATTTTGCGCACGTGGCTCAGGTCGTTAGTCACATCACCTGCGGACAGCGGGGTTGCGCCTTTAGACTCTGATTTCATTTCGTGGATACGACGGGTTGCTTCCTGCAGGTCTTCGTCGTCTTTCACTTTGCTGGTTTTCAGCAGAATAGAAGAGATCACGAAGGAGACCGCCATCGCCGCGACAATCGCCGTAATGTTCGCGAAATAGGCGCCTTTCGGGGTCATGGCCAGTACAGCCAGGATGGAGCCCGGAGAAGCCGGAGACACCAGACCACCGTTCAGGACACTCAGGGTGAACACGCCAGTCATACCGCCGAGGATAACAGCGATGATCAGACGCGGGTTCATCAGCACATACGGGAAGTAGATTTCGTGGATACCACCCAGGAAGTGGATGATAGCCGCGCCGCCAGCGGACTGCTTGGCGCTACCACGACCGAAGAACATGTACGCCATCAGGACGCCCATACCCGGACCCGGGTTCGCTTCAATCAGGAAGAAGATGGATTTACCGAGGTCGTGAGACTGCTGGATGCCCAACGGAGAGAAGATACCGTGGTTGATGGCGTTGTTGAGGAACAGGATTTTCGCCGGTTCAACAAAGATAGACGCCAGCGGCAGCATTTCGTGCGCAACCATGAAGTTAACGCCCGCCGCCAGGATCTTAGACAGCACTTCAACAGCCGGACCAATGCCGAGGAACGCCAGAATCGCGAGGATCATACCGATGATGCCAGCAGAGAAGTTATTCACCAGCATTTCGAAACCGGATTTGATCTTACCGTCGACCCAGCTATCAAAGTGTTTAATCGCCCAGCCGCCCAGCGGACCGGCAATCATCGCACCGAGGAACATCGGCATATCAGCACCGACGATAACGCCCATGGTAGTGATGGCACCGACCACGCCGCCACGATCGCCACCCACCAGACGACCGCCGGTGTAGCCAATCAGCAGTGGCAGAAGATAGGTGATCATCGGACCAACCAGCTTCGCCAGTGTTTCGTTTGGCAACCACCCTGTTGGAATAAATAATGCGGTGATAATACCCCACGCGATAAACGCGCCGATATTTGGCATCACCATATTGCTGAGGAATCGACCAAAGCTTTGCACTTTGATCTTGATATCGGATGACATAAAAACACCCCTTCTTATGTTTGCTGTCGCGCAGGCTTTACGCCCGAGGTTTGTTGTTAATGTGGCGGCAAGAGGCACCGGACCCTGTTAATAGTGCGAAATCTGGCACTGAATCGTTCAACTGTCCAGCCAACGCTCCATAGTGTGATATATGTCACGCTAACATAGGGTTATAAGGATGATTTAGCGTGATATTGATCACACATTCGTTGTGTAAAAAAAATACAACGGTAAAGAACTCGGCTGAAAACGGCATTAAGTGTGATTGATATCACATTTAACATATCGATTTTTGTTATCGATATGTGATTAACATCACAAAATATTTTGATCAGGATTTATCCACCTGTGATCACCCGCAAATTCTCTTTTGTGCTTCGGTTAAAGATGTAACTCAGCAACACTTTTTCAAAGTGCGACAGTCATCACCTGGAGGTATGGCGAGATTTGCACATTGCTATTATTTTCCAGATAACACCCTTTTTTAGCCATCCGGGTGCTGACGGGCAAAGCTTAATTTCGAGGCAACTATGTTTCTTAATTATTTCGCGTTGGGTGTGCTTATTTTCGTTTTTCTGGTGATCTTTTACGGGATAATCATTCTTCACGATATTCCCTACCTGATCGCAAAATCCCGCAATCATCCTCATGCCGATGCTATTCACGTCGCTGGCTGGGTGAGCCTTTTTACCCTGCATGTTATCTGGCCGTTTTTATGGATCTGGGCCACGCTGTATCGCCCTGAACGCGGCTGGGGCATGCAAAATCAGCATGATGCCTTTGTTCAGCTACAACACCGTGTTGCCGAACTTGAACAGAAACTGGCAGACAAACCATTTTCGCCTGAGGAGTAAATGCGATGGATTTACTCATTATCCTGACCTATGTCGCGCTGGCCTGGGCGATATTTAAAATATTCAAAATCCCGGTAAATAAATGGACTGTACCCACTGCGGCGCTGGGCGGTGTGTTTATCGTTAGCGGGCTTATCTTATTAATGAACTACAATCACCCGTACACATTTCAGGCACAAAAAGCGGTCATCTCCATTCCCATTACGCCGCAGGTCACCGGTGTGGTGAGCGAAGTGACCAATAAACAAAATACCTTAATTAAAAAAGGCGAGGTGTTATTCAGAATCGATGCCACACGTTATCAGGCACGGGTGAATCGCCTGGAAGCTGATCTGATTACCGCCGTGCATAACGTGGATGCCATGAAAGGGCAGCTCAATGAGGCCATTGCCAACACCCAACGCGTGAGTGCCGAACGCGACCGGTTGTACAAAGATTATCAGCGCTATTTAAAAGGGAGTCAGGCGCGGGTTAATCCCTTTTCGGAAAGCAATATCGATAACGCTCGACAAAACTACCTGGCTCAGGATGCGATGGTCAAATCCTCAGTAGCAGAGCAGGCACAGGTAAAAAGCCAACTGGACAGCGTGCTCAACGGCGAGCAGTCACAGATTGCCAGCCTGCGCGCGCAACTGGCCGAAGCGCGCTATAACCTTGAACAAACCGTGGTTCGCGCGCCGAGCAATGGTTATGCCACGCAGGTATTAATTCGCCCCGGCACATACGCGGCGGCGTTACCGCTGCGGCCTGTCATGGTGTTTATCCCGGAACAAAAACGACAAATTGTGGCGCAGTTTCGCCAGAACTCGTTGTTGCGCCTGGAGCCGGGCGATGATGCCGAAGTGGTATTTAACGCGCTGCCAGGACAGGTGTTTAGCGGCAAGCTGACCAGCATTCTGCCAGTGGTGCCCGGTGGCTCGTATCAGGCGCAGGGAACCTTGCAGTCGCTAAATGTCGTGCCTGGCAGCGATGGCGTGATCGCCCTGATTGAACTGGCGCCGGCCGCCGATGTTGATGCGCTGCCGGATGGTATTTTTGCGCAGGTTGCGGTCTACTCCGATCATTTCAGTCACGTTTCTGTGATGCGCAAGGTATTACTGCGTATGACCAGCTGGATGCATTATCTGTATCTCGATCATTAACCTGATTTTTTAATTTGTCTGGGCCATACTTGTTCTTTTGTTGGCGACAAGGACCAGGCGATGAAACTGATCGGCAGCTATACCAGCCCATTCGTGCGCAAAATATCGGTGATCCTTTTAGAGAAAGGGATTGCCTTCGAATTTATCAATGAAATGCCCTATAACGACATCAATGGCGTGGCAAAGTATAACCCGCTGGGCAAAGTTCCGGCGCTGGTGACGGATAACGGCGAATGCTGGTACGACTCACCGATCATCGCGCAGTACATTGAGCTACTGGATATCGCCCCGGCGATGGTACCGCGTGAGCCGAAAGCGGCACTGCAGATGCGCCAGCTGGAGGCGCTGGCTGATGGCGTGATGGATGCCGGGCTGGTGGCGGTGCGCGAACTGGCCCGCCCGGTCGCGCAACAATCGGAAAATGAGCTGGTTCGTCAGCGCGAGAAAATCAACCGCAGCCTTGATATGCTGGAAAGTTACGCGGCTAACGGTACGTTGAAGGCAGACGAGGTGAATCTGGCTACGATCGCGACAGCCTGTGCCATCGGTTATCTGAATTTCCGGCATGTGGCGCCAGGCTGGTGCGCGCAGCGCCCCCATCTGGTGAAGCTGGTGGAAACGCTGTTCCAGCGCGCAAGTTTTGCGCGCACCGAACCGCCAAAGGCTTGACGCCGGTTATGTCCGTCTGAGCCAACACGCAGTACAATTCCCTGCATGTCGACACCCCTCTCCCGTCGGGAGGGGGCAACTCATAGCCAGGCCATTTCATGACAACCGAAAACCGTTCTCTCTATAGCCAGCTTCCTGCCACTGATCGTCTGTTGCGCGATCCGACGTTTTCACCGCTCCTTGCCCGTTTCGGCCACAGCCGGGTAGTGGATATTTTGCGCCAGCTTCTTGATGAGGCCCGCGAGGCGATCAGTGAAAATCATATGCTGCCCGACTGGTGTGATGACTGGCGACAGGCAGCCTCTGAACGACTGGCGCAGGATGAGCAAACCGCGCTGCGCCCGGTGTTTAACCTGAGTGGCACCGTGCTGCACAGCAATCTTGGTCGCGCCCTGCAGTCCGATGCCGCCATTGACGCGGTCGCACAGGTGATGCGTTCCCCGGTGACGCTGGAGTACGATCTGGACGGTGCCGGGCGCGGGCATCGTGATCGGGCGCTGGCGGCGCTGCTGTGCCGTATTACCGGGGCGGAAGATGCCTGCATTGTGAATAACAATGCTGCTGCCGTACTGCTGATGCTGGCGGCGACGGCGCAGGGAAAAGAGGTGGTGGTTTCCCGTGGTGAGCTGGTGGAGATTGGCGGCGCGTTTCGGATCCCAGATGTCATGCGTCAGGCGGGCTGTATTCTGCATGAAATCGGCACCACCAACCGCACTCACCCGAAGGATTACCGCAACGCGGTGAATGAAAACACCGGGCTGTTGATGAAGGTACACACCAGCAACTACAGCATCGAAGGTTTTACTAAATCGGTTGATGAGGCCGCGCTGGCTGAACTCGGTCGTGAGCTTGATATCCCGGTAGTGGCGGATTTGGGCAGCGGCACGCTGGTGGATCTCAGCCAGTACGGGCTACCGAAAGAGCCGACGCCGCAGGAAATGATCGCCGCGGGCGTCAGCCTGGTCAGTTTTTCCGGTGACAAGCTGCTCGGCGGACCGCAGGCGGGGATTATCGTCGGTAAGCGTGAGCTTATCGCGCGTATTCAGCAGCATCCGCTCAAGCGTGCGCTGCGCGTTGATAAAATGACGCTCGCGGCGCTGGAAGCCACGTTACGCCTGTATCTGCACCCGGAAAAGCTACGAGAAACTCTCCCTACGCTACGTTTGCTGACCCGTTCGGCGGAAGATATCTATGCCCAGGCGGAACGCCTGTTACCGCCGCTTGTCGACAGATACCCGGAATTTGACGTCCGGCTTACCCCCTGCGAGTCGCAGATTGGCAGCGGTTCGTTGCCAGTAAACCGCTTACCCGGCGCCGCGTTGACTTTTACGCCGCGTGACGGGCGCGGTAGTCGTCTGGACGCGCTGGCGGCACAGTGGCGCGCGCTGCCTGTACCGATCATCGGTCGCATCGGCGAGGGCAGTTTGTGGCTGGATCTGCGTTGTCTTGAGGATGAATCGCGTTTTCTGGAGATGGTACTGAAATGATTATTGCCACTGCCGGGCATGTCGACCACGGCAAAACGACGCTGCTTCAGGCGATTACCGGCGTGAACGCTGATCGCCTGCCGGAAGAAAAATCACGCGGCATGACTATTGATCTCGGCTATGCCTACTGGCCGCAGCCCGACGGGCGCGTGCTGGGGTTTATCGATGTTCCCGGTCATGAAAAGTTTCTCTCAAATATGCTGGCAGGTGTCGGCGGTATCGATCACGCGCTGCTGGTGGTGGCCTGCGACGATGGCGTGATGGCGCAAACCCGCGAGCATCTGGCGATTTTACAACTAACGGGGCAGCCGACGCTGACCGTCGCCCTGACCAAAACTGATCGGGTGGACGCGGCCAGAATCGCTGAGGTTCGCCACGACATCTCGGCTGTATTGCGCGAGTTCGGTTTTGATAACGTCACGATTTTTGAAACGGCGGCAACAGCGGGACGCGGCATTGACATGTTGCGCGACCATCTGATTCGTTTGCCGGAGCGTGCGCATCCTGAGCATCAGCGTTTTCGCCTGGCGACGGACAGGGCGTTTACCGTTAAAGGTGCGGGTCTGGTGGTCACCGGCACAGCGTTTTCCGGTGATGTAAAGGTCGGGGATACGCTATGGCTGACCGGGGTGAACAAACCAGTGCGCGTACGTGGGTTGCATGCTCAGAATCAGCCTGTTGATCAGGCGCACGGTGGTCAGCGCATCGCGCTGAACATTGTCGGCGATGTGCAAAAAGAGAATCTGACGCGCGGCGACTGGCTGCTTTCAGAAACTCCGCCGGACCCGACCGAACGGGTGATTGTCGAGCTGAACAGCCATCAGCCGCTAACCCAGTGGCAACCGCTGCATATTCACCATGCGGCGAGCCATATTACCGGGCGTGTCTCGTTGCTGGAGAACAACCTGGCGGAGCTGGTGCTGGATAAACCGCTGTGGCTGGCAGACAACGATCGGCTGGTGCTGCGCGATATTTCCGCCCGCACGACGCTGGCGGGCGCGCGCGTCGTGACGCTCAATTCGCCAAAGCGTGGCAAGCGTAAACCGGACTATCTGCAATGGCTTAATGCGCTTGCCGCCGCGAAGGATGATGCACAGGCACTGGATGTGCATCTGCAGCGCGAAGCCGTACGGCTGGTGGAGTTTGGCTGGGCGCGACAGCGCAACCGCGAAGGGCTTGAGGCGCTGGTTCAGCAACCGGGATTTATTCAGGCCAACGGTAGTCTGCTGAACGCGCCGCTGGCTGCCGGCTGGCAGCGTAAACTGCTGGAGGCGCTGGCGCGCTATCACGAGCAGCATCATGATGAACCGGGGCCCGGACGTGAACGCCTGCGCCGCATCGCGCTGCCGATGGAAGACGAAGCGCTGGTGCTGACGCTGATTGAGCAGATGCGCAACAGCGGGAGTATTGGCAGTCATCACGGCTGGCTGCATTTACCGGATCACAAAGCGGGATTCACCGATGAGCAGCAAGCTATCTGGCAGAAAACGCAGCCGCTTTTCGGCGACGAGCCCTGGTGGGTGCGCGACCTGGCGCACGAGACCGGCACTGACGAGCAACAGATGCGCGCCGTACTGCGTCAGGCGGCACAACAGGGGATGATTACTGCGATCGTCAAAGATCGTTATTACCGTAACGATCGCATCGTCACGTTTGCGCGTATGATCCGCGAACTGGATCAGGAGCGCGGCTCAACCTGTGCCGCAGATTTTCGCGACACCCTCAACGTCGGGCGAAAACTGGCGATTCAGATCCTCGAATATTTTGACCGCATTGGCTTCACCCGCCGCCGTGGCAACGACCATCTGCTGCGCGATGCACTGTTATTTCCTGATACCCGCCCTGAGTAAACGGCAGTAGTCAACGTCAGCCCCTGTGCGCAGGGGCTGATCAGTATTACACCTCATTCACCCCCGCGTCTGACGCACGCCGGGCTGTTGATCGTACTGCCATAGCGGTTAATCCTGGAGAGAGCCTCCTGCTCTGGCCGCAGCGCCAGCATGTGGGTGTTGGCACTTTCCCCGCTAATCTTAAATTTTACTGGCTGCATTTTGAATTATTACCGAATGCCCACAACGGAATGGATACACGGGCACCCTGGGAAATACCTCAGCATCTGGCAGTGAATGATCCGCAATATGTAATTTCTTTGTTCCGGCAGTTTCTTCGTGAACAGGAGAGTATTCATCGCAGCGTTGCGCTGGAATTGATTTTATTACTTATACTGCAACAACTCTCTTGTTCATCTTCAGAAAATAAAAACAGAGACAGTCGAGGAATGGCGCTGGCATACAAAGCACAACAAATTATTCGTACGCAATTTCATTTACCGCTAACGACATCTGGGATAGCCGCAGAATTACATTGTAATGCGGATTATCTGGGGCGTGTATATCGCCGGATCTTTCATCTGACATTAACCGAAGCGATTCATCGTCAGCGAGTCATGACGGCAGAAAAAATGCTTATCAGCGATTCATTTTCACTGACCGAAGTGGCCCGGCGTTGTGGTTTTAATGCAGTAGGTTACTTCCGCCAGATATTTCGTAAACATACCGGAATGACGCCAGCGGCCTGGAAACGGCGTTATTGCAAAGAGCATATCAATTCCACCTAAAAAACAGAAATAAATCAATCTGATACCAGGATAAACAACTATAATTTGCGGTTAATATGGAGTATTGTCTTGATGAGTTGGCCTGATTAATACTCATGATATAACTGATTGCTTTTATGGTTTTTTGTGGTTTTTATGGCTTAATATTTGCCTTATGTTGGATTTATTTTCCTTAATTCTGACAATGAAGCAACAGCCGTAGTCGTATCGCACGGAGGTTGTATCTGTTTTTCTACAATTTATAATACTACTTAAAAATTGTATGGATTGAGAAGGTCAGGCTTTTCAACATATTCTCAGTCAGTTCAATTTAAAAGAGTACTTTTACAATGGACTATCAGCTGCACGGATTCATGATCGGTAAGGCGATTCTCGTCGATATCGGCAACAAAAGGGCTTGTCGTATTCCCGTCAGCAACTCGGATAAAACGGTCGTTTTTGCTGCCGTTTTTTTCAATAAAACGATGCTACGACTTTTTTTGTATTTGCTGATACACGCCCGGCACGGTAACGTTTCCCGCGAGGAGCTCTTTGAGCACGTATGGGAAGAGAATAACCTGAGCCCATCAACACAACGATTATGGCAGGTAATTAACAATTTGAATAAGAAATTATCCACATTGGGTCTGCCTGAAGACTTTATTCTAAGCGCTAAAGGATGTGGTTATTTCATAAATTACGATGACATCACCCCACTTTATTATGAAGTGAGAGAATAACTACTCCCCCCTATTTGTGTGTTAATGGTTGAGATCCGAGGGTGTGATGTCACCTCTGGATTTGTTTCCCCTGAACATGTTTGTGCTCAGGGGATTTTTTCTGCGCGTCACTAATGCTAACGCCAGGTCAAACGACCAGATTACGTTGGGCAACCGACAAATCCCGATGATTTGCCCGATGGGATCAAAGCGCGGGACGTCGCATCTCTGGCACTCTGAGTTTTTCGGACACGGATGAGCCCTAAGATGAATCCATTTATCGTCGCCGACGCCATGAAATGTATCGGTTGCCGCACCTGTGAAGTGGCCTGCGTTGTCGCGCATCAGGAGAGCTGGCCTGTTGATGCAGACAGTTTTATTCCGCGTATTCAGGTCGTGAAGGGCGATACCATCACATCCGCCGTTGCCTGTCATCATTGTGAAGATGCTCCCTGCGCCAATGTCTGCCCGACTCAGGCGATTCGTCGCGAGCGCGGACGCATCGCGGTGGATCAACAGTATTGTATTGGCTGCAAAAGCTGCATGCTGGCCTGTCCGTTTGGCGCGATGCAGGTGGTGGTGCAGCAAGGGCGGGCGCAGGCCATAAAATGCGATCTTTGTCTGCATCGCGATAACGGCCCGGCTTGTGTGGAAGCCTGCCCGACGCAGGCTTTGCTGTGTGTTGATGTGGAAAAACGACGCCAGCAGAAGTTTTACATTGCCTGACGCTGATCAGGCATGATCCCGCCACGCGTTTTCAATCTCTTCCGCGAGAATTTTCACGCCAGCCTCAATTTTTTCTGGATCCGGCACGTAGTTCATGCGCATGCATTGATGCGTGTGCGGCCAGGGTTTATCCAGACCGGGGAAGAAATAGTGCCCGGGTACCATCAGTACGCCGCGTTTTTTCAGGCGTTGATAGAGCAGCTCGGTGGTGATGGGCAGATCCTTGAACCACAGCCACAGGAAAATAGCGCCTTCCGGTTTATGGATAAGGCAGCGATTTTCCGGCAAATAGCGACGAATAATGGCGATAGTTTCCTGAACGCGCTGGAAGTAGAACGGTTTTACCACCGTTTCTGACAGGCGCAGCAGGTCGTTGCGCTTGATCATCTCGCTCATGATGGCCGGCCCGATGCCGCCAGGCGCCAGGCTGACAATACCGTTCATGTTGCTGATGGCAGAAATAATTTTTTCGTTGGCGATAATAATGCCACAGCGGCTACCCGGCAGGCCCAGCTTCGACAGGCTCATGCACAGGACGATATTGGGGTTCCACAGCGGGCGCGCTTCGCTGAAAATGATTCCGGGGAAGGGGACGCCATAGGCGTTGTCGATCACCAGTGGAATGCCATGCTGATTTGCCAGCATATCGAGCTTCATCAGCTCTTCGTCAGTAATGACGTTCCCGGTCGGGTTAGTTGGCCGGGAAACGCAAATCATCCCCGTCTCTTCGGTAATACTCAGATGCTCAAAATCAACGTGATACTTGAACTGGCCGTCGGGTAACAGTTCGATGTTGGGGCGCGTAGAGACAAACAGATCCTCTTCCAGACCAGAATCGGCGTAGCCGATGTACTCCGGCGTTAGCGGAAACAATACTTTGCGCGTGGTGCCATCGGCACGGCGACCGGCGAACAGATTGAACAAGTAGAAAAACGCGCTCTGACTGCCGTTGGTCAGTGCAATATTCTGCGGATCAATATCCCAACCTAATTCCTGCCGTAACATTTTCGCGAGGACATCCAGCAGCTCTGTTTTCCCCTGCGGACCGTCATAATTACACAGCGCATCAGTGACTTTGCCCGTTTTGAGCATGTCAGCCAGCAGGTTGTGGAAGTAATCCGTCATTTCCGGGATCTGCGCCGGGTTACCGCCACCGAGCATGATGGCGCCAGGGGTACGCAGGCCGTCGTTGAGGTCCTCCATCAGGCGGGTAATGCCGGAATGGCGGGTAAATTTGTCGCCGAAAAGTGAAAATGTCATAACGGGTGATCTGTTGGTCTTTCGCTAAAGTGGCTCACCATAACGCTTGCCGGGGCGTGGTGCAAATCGTGAGCGCAGGGCGCAGACGGAGAATCATTCTGCTTTAAATTTGGGGTATGGTGGTTTGTGCTGGTGCTGCGCGCGGTGAATGCCGCGCGCTATTTCCCTTATTCCGCTTTTCCGGCCCACACCACCATAACGCTGTCTTCGCCCTTCTCACGAACAAAACCGTAACCTTGCGAAAGCGCCAGTGTGGTTTGTTTACCGGCACCGATGGCGGGATGGCGCGCGCGAAACTGCCCGAGTATTTGCCAGTGCTTAACAAGAGCGGCGGATTTACCGCTGACGTCCTGCCAGTTCATATCCGAACGGGTACCCTGCAACGGGTCGGAACCTGTCGGCCCGAATGGACGGCCTGACTCGTCGCCATAAAAAATTTGCACTGCGCCCGGCGCCAGCAACAGCATTTCCGCAGCCCGACTGCCGCCTTCACGGAACAGCCGCGTATCGTGGGAGGAGAGATAGCTCAGTACATTGAAATCCTGCAGCTTTTCCGCCATCTGCTGCCAGTTTTCATCCATGTTCGCCAGACAACTGGCGGCGCTGGCAGCCTGATCCTGATAATCAAAATTGATCATCGCATCGAAGCCGTGACGATAATACTCGCTCTGCATGACACCATGGCCCCAGGCTTCGCCGGTCATCCAGAACGGGGCGTCATCCAGCGCTTTTTGCGGATTTTCCTGTTTCCACGCGGCAAGCGCTTTTGTCGCCTCGGTTTTGAGCTGCTGCCAGCTGGCCATCTCAACGTGTTTTGCGGTATCCACCCGGAAGCCATCAATACCGTAATCCCGCACCCATTGGCTGAGCCAGTGGGTGAGATAATCGCGCGGCGTAAAACCGGCAATGGCTCTGGCGCCAGTATCTGCTTTGTGCTGATAAAAGACCGGTAAACCGGCAGGTGTTGTCGATTCGGTTTTGAGATCGGGTAAAAAGGCCAGCGACATGGTCAGATCGTCAAAACCGGGGTTGTCGTAATCGCCGATGTCAGTGCGGATCCACGCTTTACCCCACCACTTCTCCCAG
>NZ_JMTB01000111.1 GCF_000734965.1 Trabulsiella guamensis ATCC 49490 | reverse complement strand
TATATGACTCCAGATGTCATGCTATGAAACGTTCCACTCGAACAGGAAGTATGACCTTCCTTCTTTAAGCTGTTAAAGATGAGATATAAAAATTAATATTCAATGAGTTAATAAAGCACGCATCAGGACCACTTTACATAATTGCATGCCATATAAAGCATTAGCGCTTATAGCAAAGAAACAGCCAAATAAACACCATTCCAATAAAAAATAAGCATTATAGAGAAAAAATAATCAACCCCGTAATAGAAAATACGAACACCACCAGGGTTAAAAATTTATTTTGAAAATTATCCCTTCCAAATCACCATGAATAAATATAGGTATATGCAGATATATAATTTATCAAGTATCGGATGTTTATTTTTATAAAAACAAAACTCGCTTTATTGCCATGGTCGATTACATCGTAATCATTCATTACAATAAAAATACCCGCGTAGCCACCAGGGATATTACTCCCCAGCGACAGCGGGCATTGTTAACATAAGCTACAACAGCGTATTGCTATGCTTACTTGTTGCTACCGTTCTTGTCTTTCATGACTGCGGTGCCGATGGTAACCATCGATCATGCTGCGAAAAATTTGTGCTGGCGTATCTCCCAGGGTACAGAGATAGATGTGAACACAGATAAACATCAGCCCTGCGATGCCCAGCGCAAAATGCAACATCAGCATCATTGGCCCACCAAAACCCGCAACTGGCCAGAGACACAGCAGGCCAGTAATGATTAATAACGGCACCAGTAAATACATAATCGCCAGATACCCGAGCTGCTGCAGGGGGTTGAATTTTTGCGTTTCAGTGGCCTCAAACGGGTGCGGTTCCCCTTTCATAATGCCGTACAGATAATAACGAATCTGCAGAAAACAGCGAGAAATCATTCCGGCCAGACGTACCCGGTAATGTTGTCCGTTGCGACTGAACAGATTAATCAGGACAAAGACGAACCAGAAAGCCACTAACACAAACCCGCATATTCGGTGTACCTCCACCATAAAAGGCACCGACCCGACGGTAAAATGCCCCGCAAGGCCAGTCAGCAACAAAAGAATAAACAGCAAGGCATTTCCCCAGTGCCAGCAGCGGACGTAGAGAGGATAAAGATACTCGCGCACTTCAATTCCATCTTCCGCAGCTTTCGGCGCCAGAAAGCGACGTAATAAGGCATGTAATAGCAACCCGGCAATAAACAACAGGACGATGATCCCGGCATAAACGAGCCATAGTGGCCAGTAATCCGGTGCATAGTTTAGTTCCGCTCCCCAAATAGTATTCATTTGCGCACCTCCTGATGAACTTCTTTGTGCCGGAACAGGCTCACATCCCCACTTTGTTCATTCTGCTGACGATAAATATCGTTACGGGCTATCCAGCGCTGGATAGCCGGTTCATTCAGTTTTCCGAAAGTCAGAGCATCGGTCGGACAAACGGAGACACACGCCGGAGCCTCCCCTTCTGCAAGGCGAGTATCCGAACAGAAATTACATTTATCCGCAATACCGGTCCGGGGGTTAAGGTAACGCACATGGAACGGGCAGGCGGCCACACAATAATCGCATCCGATGCACTGCGATTTATCCACCTGGACAATGCCATTTTCGTCACGGAACGACGCTCCGGTCGGGCAAACGCTAACGCAGGGTGCATCTGCGCAATGCTGGCATGAAACCCTGACAAACTTGAAATGCGAGGAAGGGTTCTCTTCGGACTGTGGATGGAGGATCTGCACCTGCACGCGGCTGTATCCTTCCGGGATATCGTTCAGCACTTTACAGGCAACGGTACAGGCCTGACAGCCGATACACCGCTGCTCATCGTGTAACATAACATACTGATTATCTGAAGAATTCATCGTGAACTCCTTTTTCATACACGACGCAGGGTGACACCAGACGTATGCACAACCGTGCCGGTGACCGGACTCGTTACGTTTGGCAGCAAATTACCGCAGTGGATACCGTGAACCGTCGCGGCCGTTTTCGCACCCGCTTTTGAGCCAAACCCCATATAGACAAAGAGGGTGTCCTGGCGGATCGCGGAGGTAATAAGCGCCCTGCCTTTCTCTTTACCCGTACTGTTTTCCAGCCAGACCTCATCTCCGTTGCGAATGCCTCTTTGATTCGCAGTCTGGGGGTGGATCCAGACTGCGTTATCCCACATTAATTCGCTGAGCAGCGGCACATATTGCGTTGCGCCATTGGTATGAACGGCTACTTTGCCCTGAATAAAGTAGAGCTCTTCGTCATTTTTCAGCGCCAGAAGTCTTGCCCGTGGGATCCCATAGTCAGGCAGTAATTTTTCAAGTTGATCGGAGTAGAGCTCAATTTTTCCACTCGGCGTTTTAAACTTCAGTTGGTTGCCGTAAGTCCCGTCACCGTCAGCCATCACTGCGGAGGGGTACTTCTTCATGAAATTGCGGACGGACTCGGCCTCGCGATATAACAACGGAACGCCCCAGTTCAGATAGCCTTTCTCGTGGAGCGTGTTATATAAGCCATGATCGCCATTCAGTTGATGAAGTTGCCGTGTCTGCATATCCTGCCAGGGGTAATACTGTCCAAGACCAAGTTCCACGGCCAGCTCTTTCCAGATCTGCCAGCTCGGGCGGGCCTCCCCGACGGGGTCCACCACCTGCTGACGCAGCGCGTAAGCAGGGTTCAGGCCTGACATGTCCGTCACTTCTTCGTCACGCTCGAGGTAAGTACATTCTGGCAGCAAATAATCCGCATACGCCGCACTTTCACTCAGATAGACATCGCAACTGACCACCAGATCCATCTGTTCCAGTGTTTTGACCAGGTCGGGACGACAGGTCACCGTCTGCAGCGGGTTGTGGCGGGACATAATCCATCCTTTAAGGGGATAGGGTTTTTGGGTCAGCGAGGCATTAATGATACTCTGCAAAACCCCACCGCCAGCGGCGATAAACTTGTACTGAGGCTCGACCAGGTCGATACGCTTCGCCGCGATCTTCGCTACGTTACTGACGTCCGGACTGGCGAGCACTGGCGCAACCTTCACGCCCGCCAGCTTGTTATAGGTTCCGGCACCTTTTTTCTGATACATCCCACCTTCTTTCTCAATATTTCCCAGCAGGACGTTCAGGACAAAAATCATCCTGCGCATATCAATCTCTTCCTGGGAATACGTTGCCCGGTGTCCGGGGCTAACCAGTGCATGAGGGGCTTTTGCGGCGATTTCTCTTGTTATGCGAAAAATGACATCAGCAGGAACATCAGAATGCATCTCCGCCCAGGCCGGGGTGGTCTGGCTGACAGCATCACTCAGTGCGTCAAACCCGGTGGTATACTTTTCAACGAAAGAAGCGTCATACAATTTCTCAGTAATCATGACGTGACACATCGCCATCAGTACTGGCAAGTCGCCGCCGGGACGGATGGCGTACCATTCATCGGCCTTACTGGAGAGCACAGACAGTCGCGGATCAAAACTGACCAGCTTCGCCCCTTTAGCCTGTGCGTTCATCAGTTCATGGGTTTCAGCCACTTCGATGCCTTCGTACAGGTTGTGGCCAAACGAGAGGATATACTGCGAATTTGCGAGATCCATCGCCAGATCTCCTCCCGCCATGATCGTTGCGGCCACCGCTTTTCCGGCAGGGCAAGTGGATGCATGTGTGAAGGTATTTGGCGATCCAAAGACTTTTGCCAGATAGAACAGATGCCCGGCAAGCGAACCAGACTTCGAAGTAAAAGCGATGCTTTCGGCGCCGTACTGTGTTTTGATCGCCTTCATTTTCCCGGCGATTTCCTGATACGCCTGCTGCCAGCTGATGACCTGCCACTCTCCGCTGCCGCGTGGACCAGATCGTTTCATGGGTTTTACAATTCGATTCGGGTCATTGACGAGGCTGATACCGCTTCCGCCGCGGGCGCATACCCGGGTTCCCTGCAAGGGGGCCTCAGTATTTCCCTGTATAAATACCGCTTTGTTGCTGATGGTTTTTGCCTGAATTGGACAGCGATAGGAACACATCTCGCATAAACTTGGCGTAAATGTGGTTTTCCCGGTAATGGCTAACTGGGGATTACGGGCCAGCGCGCCGGGTGGAAAATTCCCGACAGCACAGACAGAACAGCCGATACCGATCCCCTGTAGAAAAGAACGACGACTAATGCCCATATAACCTCCAGCTATTTGAATATACCCACAAAGAATAAGTCTTTAAAAGTAAAAAAACATAGCGCCAATCACAAATTGAATATAAAGAATTTTACTAAATCACATTCCTGAAAATCATTAATCTTCACTTTCACTAAAAAAAGAAATAAATTCTTATCGCAGGGTCATTTTATCGCTTGATATTTATGCACGACGAAATCGACAGGAAATTTGAAACTGACTCACAGAAAAAATTACAGAAAATGATGTGACTCTAAGGCGACAGCAGAAATTACTGGAAAGGCAGGTAGCACGCGAGTTCACGTTAAGCGAATTCAGAAACTTTTTTAACTGATTATTATTTGGTGGTATTTTCTTCCAAATAAAAACGGCACAAACCGCAGAGAAAATATGACATTAAATCCTATCAACATGATTACAACTGATGATTTTTTGGTTTTGTGAGAGGACGGTGCGTTTTACCCTTACGAAGGGCCGATAGTATTAAAAGCGCATATTCATGTGCAGGAAACTCAAGGATTGATCCATGGAAAGATTAACCCCCATTCGCTCTCGGCCAGCCATCGTCTCAATTGTTATTACTCTGACCATCTGGTATGTCATCCCTTGCCCTGCGGACGTGACCTTGCAGGCATGGCATCTGCTGGCGCTGTTCATCGGCACTATCGCGGCCATTATCGGTAAAGCCATGCCCATTGGGGCGATTGCAATTGTGGCCATCATGCTGGTGGCTATTACCGGCGTGACGAACCCCGGTAAACCGTCTGCAGCGCTTAACGACGCGCTAAGCGGTTTTTCCAATCAGTTGATCTGGCTCATTGGCTTATCGATCATGCTGTCGCAGAGCCTGTTGAAAACGGGACTCGGTGCGCGCATTGGTTACGGTTTCATTGCGATGTTTGGCAAGAGAACCTTAGGTATTGCGTGGGCATTAACACTTGCCGAAACGCTGATTGCCCCCGTCACGCCAAGCAATACCGCGCGTGGTGGCGGGATTATCCACCCGGTCATGCGCGCGATAGCGGACAGTCTCGGCTCTCCGCCGGGTCATACTGAAAAAGGTTCAACGGGACGTTATCTGGCGCTGGTGAATTACAACATTAACCCAATCAGCTCGGCGATGTTTATCACTGCAACAGCGCCAAACCCACTGATTGTCAGCTTTCTGACAAAGGGGACGGATGGCGTACTGAATATGACCTGGGGAATGTGGGCGATTGCCGCACTCCTTCCCGCCGTGGTCTCGCTGATGGTGATGCCCGTCGTCATCTGGTGGCTCTATCCGCCAGCGATTACCCGTACGCCAGATGCACCACAATTCGCCCGGCAGAAACTGGATGCGCTTGGTCCCCTGTCGTTAGCTGAGAAGATAACGCTGGGGGTTTTCATTCTGCTGCTCTGTCTGTGGGCAGGCGTCCCTGCGATGATCATGGGTAACAGCTGGACCGTTAACCCAACCAGCGCGGCGCTCATCGGGTTATCGATTCTGTTGCTCACGGGTGTATTAACCTGGGAGGACATTCTTAAGTGTCGTGGCGCCTGGGATACCATCGTCTGGTTTGCGGCACTGGTGATGATGGCCGATTTTCTTAGCAAACTGGGGCTGGTGAGTTGGCTGGCAATGAGCATTGGAACGGCGATCGATCATCTTGGTGTTCACTGGAGTATCGCAACACTGCTGTTGATTCTGCTGTATGTCTATTCCCACTACTTTTTCGCCAGTACGACGGCACATATCACGGCCATGTTCTCTGCCTTTTTCATCGCAGGATTAGGCCTTGGCGCGCCGCCCGCCCTGCTTGGCCTGATGCTCGGCTTCGCATCCTCGCTGATGATGTCACTTACCCACTATGGCACAGGCACTGCGCCGATTATTTTTGGCTCTGGCTATGTCACGCTTGCGGAATGGTGGAAGACAGGGCTGGTGATGAGTGTGGTGAACCTGACAATCTGGGCTGTGACCGGGGCTTTCTGGTGGCACTTGCTGGGATACTGGTAACCCGGCGAGAGACAGGCACAGATTAAGCCTTACCGAAGTATGGAACCCGATGTGGCGTGTGCAACTTCATGCCACATTACGCTCCCAAAAAACAAGGCGGCACTGAGATGTTCAGAGGAGCAATGCAATGCACAGCTCATTCCAGTACATTTCACGCGTGCGGCGCAGTTCAGCGTGGCGTTTTATCATGGAACCACTCCGGATCAATGTTGGCTATATCCACACCATACAGGCTGGCGACAGGGAGTATTGACTCAAGAACACGTTGCGCGCTGTTCTCCGTATTCACTGGTCGGGTCGCAAAAAACCGCCGTAACGTGCTTATCCACTTTTTCATCGTCTTTACCCTCTCACTCAACCTGCTCTAAGTTAAATACCCAAAACCCGTGCAGGGGAAATATCAATATCGACTGTCGATGTGCAGGATTTGCAAATAGCCGCCCGTTTTTTTACCTGCTCTTAACACATTGTTCACTAATGCTTTTTTGCTAATAACAAAGAACGATTTCTTATTTGTCGATAGCTTTCGCTTATGGGAGCGTAACGGAACAAAACAAAAACACGGGATGATCAATGACTATGGCAGCAAACATGAAATGGTTTAAAAAACGGGCACTGGTGCTGGGATTACTGGCAGCTGGCAGCCTGCTTTCAACCCAGGCACAGGCTGATCAACTGGCTGATATTAAGGCTGCAGGAGTGGTAAAAGTCGCTACTTTTGATGCTAACCCGCCGTTTGGTTCAATAGATGCAAAAACCCATGAGATCGAGGGTTACGATGTGGACTTCGCCAAAGCACTGGCAAAAGCGCTTGGCGTGAAACTGGAACTGGTCGCCACCAACCCGGCTAACCGCATTCCATTGTTGCAGTCCGGAAAAGCTGATTTGATCGTGGCGGATATCACCATTACTCCGGAACGGGCGCAGGTGATTGATTTTTCCACCCCTTACTTCGTCACAGGCCAACAATTCCTGGTTCCGGCAAAATCACCGGATAAGCTTGATGACTATAGCCGGGCGCGAATCGGCGCGGTTAAAGGAACGACGGGCGAACAGGCGCTGCACCAGCGTTTTCCGCAATCCCGCGTGCTCTCTTATGACGACATTCCACTGGCGCTAACAGCGCTGCGCAATGGTAATGTGCAGGCAATCACCCAGGACAGCACGATTCTGGCAGGTCTTCTGGCACAGGCGCCGGATAAAGCGAACTTTAAAATCTTGCCCGATCTGCTCAGTAAAGAAGAGATTGGCGTTGGGGTGAAAAAAGGCGAAACGGCACTGCTAAAAGCGGTCAACAATGAGCTGGTCAATCTTGAGAAGAATGGTCAGGCGGCAAAAATCTACGATGTCTGGTTTGGTCCGGACACGCCTTCTCCACAACCTCGCGCCTTTAAAATAGAAGCCCAGTAATATGTTCTCAGCTTTATTTTCACACTCCGCGGCCAGTACCGCGGATTTTTCACATCTGGAACAGGCCAGCGTCGAATTTCGTGATGTAAACAAACGCTACGGTGACCATCAGGTTTTAAACGACATTAACCTCACCATTACGCCTGGTGAAGTGGTTGCCATCCTCGGCCCTTCGGGTTCCGGTAAATCCACCCTGATTCGTCTTATCAACCAGCTTGAAAACCTGAGTGGCGGGGAGATCCTGGTCGACAACAAGCCTACCGGGCGGCTTTCCGGTAACGGGCTACGTCAGTTGCGTAGCCGGGTCGGGTTTGTGTTCCAGCAATTCAATCTTTATGCCCACCTCACCGCCAGTCAGAACATCACTCTGGCGCTGGAGCATGTTCACGGCTGGAAGCCCCGGCCAGCTCAGGAGCGCGCGCTGACACTGCTGGAAAACGTCGGGATGCTGGAAAAAGCCCACCATTTCCCCGCTGAGCTTTCCGGCGGCCAGCAACAGCGGGTCGCAATTGCCCGTGCCCTGGCCTCATCGCCGCAAATCATTCTGTTCGATGAACCCACCTCTGCGCTGGATCCGGAGATGATTGGTGAAGTACTGTTGGTGATGAAAGCCCTCGCCCATAGTGGGATCACTATGATTGTGGTTACCCATGAGATGCAGTTTGCCCGGGAAATCGCCGACCGAATTGTTTTTATCGATGGTGGACAAATTCTTGAAACCGCACCGCCGGAGCAATTTTTCAGGCAACCATCACATCCACGTGCGCAACGGTTTCTGCAAAAAGTCCTGAACCCGTTGCATCAGGAGCTTCTGTAATGCCCGCCCTCGACTGGCAGGGCGTGCTGACCGGGCAGCCTCTGCAATGGATTTTATCCGGTTTTCTCACCACCCTGTGGGTTACGCTCGCCGGGGCGCTCCTGGCAAGCCTGCTTGCACTGCTTTTTCTTCTTCTGCGCCTCTCAGGCAGACGCTTCGGCAGCACGGTTGTCAATGGCTGGGTCTCGCTGTTTCGCAATACCCCGCTGTTGGTGCAACTGCTGTTCTGGTATTTCGCCGCCTGGAACTGGCTGCCCCAGGTGTTCAGAGATGTGGTGAATGCGGATCACAACTGGTCGATTTTGCCCGGTAGCGTCTGGTGGTTTACTCCCGAGTTTCTATGTTCTGCCTGGGGATTAGGGGTATTCATCTCGGCATTTTTAATTGAGGAGGTGGAGTCAGGATTACGTTCTGTCCCTGCCGGACAACGAGAAGCGGCACTCGCGCAGGGATTCTCCCCGTGGCGTTTGTTTCGTTACATCCTTCTGCCGCAGGGACTGGCTAACGCATGGCAGCCCGTTGTGGGGCAGTATCTCAACCTGATGAAGCTCTCCTCCCTCGCCAGCGGGATTGGCTTTGCCGAACTGACCTATCAGGTCAGGCAAATCGAAAGCTACAACGCTCATGCGCTGGAGGCTTTTACCATCGGTACTGTGCTCTATCTTCTGACGGGTGTAGTCATGGGGTCACTCCTGGTACGCATCGGTCCAGGAGCGAAACGCAAACGGCAGGCAATAGCCGCTACAGGGAGTGAACAACATGATTGCCGGGCTTAATGTCATTGCCGATAACCTGGATTATCTTCTGTGGGGACGCGCAGCCGCCGGTGAACCTGGTGGGGTATTGCTCTCGTTAATGATGGCATTCGGGGCCGCACTTTTTGCTCTGCCAGGCGGGATTGCGCTGGCGTGTTTGGCCTGGCGTTTTAGCGGGATCGTGCGCAAGGCGCTCTTTTTATGGGCAGAACTGATCCGCGGCATTCCGCTCATCTTTGTGATTTTCTGGATGTGGTATCTTCTGCCGCTTATCACCGGAAGCGATCTTCCGGGGGCGCTCACCGTGACACTTGCGCTGGCCTGGTTTACGGCGGCATCGGTGATGCATTCGGTATTAGCCGGTCTGAGAGCGTTACCGTCAGGGCAGTACGAAGCAGCCTTGTCTCAGGGATTCAGTACACGACAAACGTTGTGGCGTGTGCTGCTGCCGCAGACTTTGAGAAATATACTTCCGTCTCTGGTGGGGATTTTTATCAGCCTGCTGAAAGATACGTCACTGGCGTTCATTGTGAATGTGCCCGAACTGACCACGGTTGCAGGACAGGTAAACAACCGGGTACAAATTTACCCGGCAGCCATTTTTATCTTTACCGGCGTCGTCTATTACCTGCTCTGCTGTTCTCTGGAACAGTTTGCAAAGCGCTGGCGTTTCAAACGGCCAGCGCCGTTACCTGAATAACGTCGGGTCAGGAGAGTAGAAAACGAGGGAGAAAACCAGTAATTACGCAGGCTTCAGATACAAAAAAGAGACATCTTTGATGTCTCTTTTTCTGGAATATTGGTACCGAGGACGGGACTTGAACCCGTAAGCCCAATCGGGCACTACCACCTCAAGGTAGCGTGTCTACCAATTCCACCACCTCGGCACGACTGTATTAGCGCGGGATATCGCTGCTCGGCTGGGCCGGCGCTGCTGGCTGAGTCTGCTCAGTTTTCGCTGGCGCACTCAGAGATTCCCACTCGCTTCCTTTACTGGTTTTATTGGTATTCAGGTTACCCAGAACCAGGCTGATGATAAAGAACAGCGTCGCCAGTAATGCGGTCATACGGGTCATGAAGTTACCAGAACCGCTAGAACCAAATAACGTGGCGGAAGCACCTGCTCCAAAGGAGGCTCCCATATCAGCGCCTTTACCTTGCTGCAGCATGATCAGGCCAATCAGGCCAATCGCCACAATAAGGAAAACAACCAAAAGAGCTTCGTACATAATCAACCTGTTCCTTGCGGGGTGACCGCATGCCAATTGCTTCAACCAATAAAGCGGGGCGTTTTAACGTTTCCCACTGAAGCGGGTGTGAATACTAACCAAAGCGAATAACCTTCGCAAGGGCAAATTAAGCGCATTGTACCAACTGCGGAAAAAAACAGCAAAAAGCGGATAATTGCCGGAAAAAAAAGCGACTTGCGCCGCCTTTTTAAACACTTAGAAAGCCGTTTTACACCGCTTTTACTGCATCAGCGATACGGTGGGCAAAGGCAGTAACCTGAGCATCATCTTCGCCTTCCACCATCACGCGAATTAACGGTTCAGTACCGGATTTACGCAGCAGTACGCGGCCACGCCCCGCCAGCGCGGTTTCGACTTCCGCGGTGACACTCTTCACAGTGTCATTCTCCAGCGGGTTCGCGGAATCTGCGCTGTAGCGCACGTTGACCAGTAC
Source organism: Trabulsiella guamensis ATCC 49490 (assembly GCF_000734965.1). Lineage (GTDB taxonomy): Bacteria > Pseudomonadota > Gammaproteobacteria > Enterobacterales > Enterobacteriaceae > Trabulsiella > Trabulsiella guamensis. The sequence continues at coordinate 97,616 of NZ_JMTB01000111.1, read as the reverse complement.
CTGCGGGAACATCTTCATTCCGCTACACAGATCGTACAGGCTCATATGGTTACGTACCATCGCCGCCACGACCTGCAGCCCAGCCACAATACCGTCGCCGGTGGTGGTTTTATCAAGCAGGATGACGTGACCAGAGTTTTCCGCACCAATGCGCCAGCCTTTCTCCTGTAGCAGTTCCAGAACATAGCGGTCGCCAACTTTGGCGCGTGCGAAGGGAATACCCAGCTGTTTCAGCGCCAGCTCCAGCCCCATGTTGCTCATCAGCGTGCCTACGGCGCCACCGCGCAGCTGACCCTGACGCAGCCCTTCGCGGGCAATGATGTAGAGGATCTGGTCACCATCGACTTTGTTGCCCTGGTGATCGACCATAATGACGCGGTCGCCATCGCCGTCAAACGCGATACCGAGATCGGCTTTTTCTGCCAGAACGCGGGTCTGTAACGCACGGACATCTGTTGCGCCCACGCCTTCGTTGATATTGACCCCATCCGGCTCGCAGCCCATGGTAATCACTTTCGCGCCCAGTTCGCGGAACACGCTCGGCGCTATGTGGTAGGTCGCGCCGTTCGCACAATCAACCACCACTTTCAGCCCGTTCAGGCTTAATTCGTTCGGGAAGGTCGCTTTACAGAACTCAATGTAACGACCCGCCGCATCCACAATGCGGCTCGCCTTACCAAGTTCGGCGGAATCCACGCAACTGATCTCTTTTTCCAGCTCGGCTTCGATGGCTTCTTCAACGTCATCCGGCAGTTTAGTGCCGTCGATGGAGAAGAATTTGATCCCGTTGTCGTAATACGGATTGTGGGAAGCGGAAATGACAATACCAGCTTCAGCGCGGAAAGTGCGCGTCAGGTAAGCCACCGCCGGTGTTGGCATTGGTCCGGTGAATGAAGCAGACAACCCGGCGGCTGCCAGTCCCGCCTCCAGCGCCGACTCCAGCATATAGCCGGAAATACGCGTGTCTTTACCGATAATCACTTTGCGCGATCCATGACGCGCCAGCACCTTACCCGCCGCCCAGCCGAGTTTCAGAACGAAATCAGGGGTAATTGGCGCGTCGCCAACACGCCCACGGATACCATCGGTGCCAAAATATTTACGATTACTCATAGCGTTTATTTTCCCTTGCTGACAGCGTCGCTTCGACTACGCGCATCGCTTCTACTGTTTCTTTTACATCATGGACGCGAATGATTTGTGCGCCCTGCATCGCCGCGATCACCGCACAGGCAAGGCTTCCACTCAAACGCTCAGACGGCCCCACATTCAACAACTGGCCCACCATCGACTTACGCGACATGCCCACTAACAACGGCAGGCCAAAGTGATGAAATTCAGACAGTCGTGCAAGCAGAGCATAATTGTGGGAGAGATTTTTACCGAAACCGAATCCCGGGTCGAGCAACAATTTCTCTTTTGCGATACCCGCCCGCTCACAGCGTGCGATCTGCTCAATAAAGAAACGATTTACATCGGTGAAAACATCATCGTAGTGTGGCGCTTCCTGCATGGTTTTGGGTTGACCCTGCATATGCATCAGGCAGACAGGTAGCCCCGTTTCTGCCGCCGCTTCCAGCGCGCCGGGCTCGGTCAGTGAACGAATGTCATTGATGATGTGAGCGCCCACTCTCGCGGATTCGCGGATCACTTCCGGTTTTGAGGTGTCGACGGAAATCCAGACTTCAAAGCGCTGTGCGATGGCTGCAACCACCGGGATGACGCGCGCCAGTTCTTCTTCAACACTCACATCTGCCGCACCCGGGCGTGTTGACTCCCCCCCCACGTCAATAATGGTCGCGCCAGCGTTAATCATCAGGTTGGCATGTTTGACCGCCTCTACCAGCGAGTTGTGCGTGCCGCCATCGGAAAAGGAGTCAGGCGTAACGTTAAGGATCCCCATGACATGAGGAAAATTGAGGTCAAGTTCTGCACCCTGGGCCGTCAGTTTCATGGTCTTTTCCCTGGTATTTTTATGGTTATTCGGATAAGAAAAACCCCGGAGCAAGCCCCAGGGTTTCAGACAGAGAACACATCATCAACAGCGATGACTTATTTGTCACCCAACTGTTCTGACATGGTATTGCCCGGGTTCGGCGTACGCGGTTCATCGACCGGACGCGGCGCACGCGGGGTGCCGTTATTGTCAGAATTGTTCGGCGTATTGGGATCTTCCCAGCCTGCCGGTGCGCGCACTTCGCGACGGGCCATCAGGTCGTCGATCTGCGGCGCATCGATGGTCTCATACTTCATGAGCGCATCTTTCATAGCATGCAGGATATCCATATTATCGTTCAGGATCTGACGAGCACGATTGTAATTACGTTCAATCAGCGCTTTCACTTCCTGGTCAATGATACGCGCCGTTTCATCGGACATATGCTTGGCTTTTGCCACGGAACGACCCAGGAAGACTTCGCCCTCTTCCTCTGCATACAGCAGCGGACCGAGTTTGTCGGAGAAGCCCCACTGCGTCACCATGTTACGCGCCAGGTTAGTCGCGACTTTGATGTCGTTAGACGCACCAGTAGACACATGTTCCACACCGTAGATGATCTCTTCCGCCAGACGACCACCGTACAGCGTTGAAATCTGGCTTTCCAGTTTCTGACGACTGGCGCTGATTGCGTCGCCTTCCGGCAGGAAGAAGGTCACACCGAGCGCGCGTCCACGCGGGATAATCGTCACTTTGTGTACCGGATCGTGTTCCGGTACCAGGCGACCGATAATCGCGTGACCGGCTTCGTGGTAAGCTGTAGATTCTTTCTGCGCTTCTGTCATCACCATGGAGCGACGTTCCGCGCCCATCATGATTTTATCTTTCGCTTTCTCGAATTCGACCATCGACACTACGCGTTTGTTGCCACGAGCGGCAAACAGTGCGGCTTCGTTCACGAGGTTAGCGAGATCCGCACCCGAGAAGCCTGGTGTACCGCGGGCAATAATCGCAGCATCAATGTCCGGCGACAGCGGTACGCGACGCATATGCACTTTCAGGATCTGCTCACGACCACGAACATCCGGCAGACCAACCACCACCTGACGGTCGAAACGGCCAGGACGCAGCAGCGCAGGATCCAGAACGTCCGGACGGTTAGTTGCGGCGATAACGATAATACCTTCGTTACCTTCAAACCCATCCATCTCAACCAGCATCTGGTTCAGAGTCTGCTCACGTTCATCGTGACCGCCACCAAGACCGGCGCCACGCTGACGGCCCACAGCATCGATTTCATCAATGAAGATAATGCAAGGTGCCGCTTTCTTGGCCTGTTCGAACATGTCACGCACACGAGAGGCGCCGACACCCACGAACATTTCAACGAAATCAGAACCAGAAATCGTAAAGAACGGTACTTTCGCTTCACCGGCGATCGCTTTCGCCAGCAGCGTTTTACCGGTACCCGGAGGGCCGACCATCAGCACGCCTTTCGGGATTTTACCGCCCAGTTTCTGGAAACGGCTTGGCTCGCGCAGGTATTCGACCAGCTCCGCCACCTCTTCTTTTGCTTCGTCGCAACCGGCGACGTCAGCGAAGGTGGTTTTGATCTGATCTTCTGTCAGCATACGGGCTTTGCTCTTACCGAACGACATCGCCCCTTTGCCGCCACCGCCCTGCATCTGGCGCATGAAGAAGATCCAGACGCCAATCAACAACAGCATCGGGAACCAGGAAATGAAGATAGAAGCCAGCAGGCTCGGCTCTTCCGGCGGTTCACCAACCACTTTGACGTTTTTGGTCAGCAGGTTATCAAGCAGCTTAGGATCGTTAACCGGAATGTAAGTCGTGTAACGGTTACTATCTTTCTTGGTAACGTTGATCTCACGTCCGTTGATACGCGCTTCGCGAACCTGGTCATTATTGACCTCTTGCAGGAAGGTAGAATATTCCACCTTACGGCCATTCGACTCGCTGGGCCCAAAGCTCTGGAACACTGACATCAGCACAACAGCAATGACCAGCCAGAGTATTAGGTTTTTCGCCATGTCACTCAAGGGATTAACCTCTTATTACAACTGTGTTAAAAACAGCGTCAGGATACTCTATATCCAGCGTCTTTCAAAATGTCGCCTGAAATTCACTGTCTAAGATTTTCGCCCGGTCGCTACAATGTACACTTCACGCGAACGTGCGCGAGAAGAGTCCGGCTTACGAACTTTCACTTTCGTAAACAGGGAGCGAATTTCCCTTAGGTACTCCTCGAAACCTTCGCCCTGGAACACTTTGACTACAAAACTACCGCCTGGCGCCAGTACATCCCGACACATTTCGAGCGCCAGTTCCACCAGATACATGGCCCGCGGGATATCCACCGCGGGGGTTCCGCACATGTTCGGTGCCATATCGGACATGACAACTTGTACTTTACTGTCACCCACGCGCTCAAGTAACGCTTTCAGGACTAATTCATCACGAAAATCGCCCTGAAGGAAGTCCACTCCAACGATAGGATCCATAGGTAAAAGATCGCACGCGATGATCCGGCCTGTTCCGCCGATTTGTGTGACCGCATATTGCGACCAACCACCGGGTGCCGCACCGAGATCGACCACCGTCATTCCCGGCTTAAAAAGCTTGTCACTTTGCTGTATTTCATCAAGTTTAAACCAGGCACGGGAACGCAACCCCTTTTTCTGTGCCTGCTGAACATATTTATCGCTAAAGTGTTCCTGGAGCCAGCGACTGGAGCTGGCAGAACGCTTTTTACCTGTCATTTAACTTTCCATCCGGTTTCATCGTATACACCGACGTAAATTTCGACGCGGCAATTTGGCGATATTAGGGAGATGGCGGTAGAATGTACCGTTTTCAATCCCAACGTAAGTAAAAATATACGATGAATCTGAGTACTAAACAAAAACAGCACCTCAAGGGTCTGGCACATCCGCTCAAGCCAGTTGTTATGCTTGGCAATAATGGTTTGACCGAAGGGGTACTGGCCGAGATTGAACAAGCGTTGGATCACCACGAGCTGATCAAAATTAAGATCGCCTCTGAAGACCGTGAGACGAAAAGCCTGATTGTGGAAGCTATCGTCCGTGAAACCGGCGCCTGCAATGTCCAGGTCATCGGTAAAACACTGGTTCTGTACCGTCCAACCAAAGAGCGAAAAATCTCATTGCCACGCTAAGAATATCCTAAAGTCGCACACAAGGTTGTGTAAAACGAGGGTTCCGCGAGCAGACGAGCAAAATGCCATGCTCTTTACGTTGTTAAAAGGCCGCATCGCGGCCTTTTTCTTATCTTTACAATCTTTCAACACGCCATGTGCTGAGGTGAAATCACAGATATTCCACCTTGATGATTTCATATTCGACGTCGCCACCTGGCGTACGGATGACCACGACGTCATCCTGCTCTTTGCCGATCAGGCCGCGTGCGATGGGCGAATTCACAGAAATCAGATTCTGCTTAAAATCTGCTTCATCATCTCCCACGATACGGTAGGTCTGCTCTTCGTCGTTGTCGAGGTTCAGAACGCTCACTGTCGCGCCAAATATCACCCGGCCGTTTTTCGGCATTTTGGTGATGTCGATGACCTGCGCGTTAGACAGCTTCGCTTCGATGTCTTTGATACGGCCTTCGCAAAAACCCTGCTGCTCACGCGCAGCATGGTATTCCGCATTTTCTTTCAGATCGCCGTGCTCACGGGCTTCGGCGATGGCCGCAATGATTTCAGGGCGACGAACGGATTTCAGGTACTCCAGTTCTTCGCGCAGTTTTTCGGCACCACGTAAGGTCATCGGAATAGCTTGCATTTGTTATACCTCTTTCATCATTCCTTCGAGGAACGGACTGACGCCGTTCCGGAGCTTCCGACCCGCAAATGGCGGGACAAAAGCAAAAGAAAACTGACCCGGGGGAAACCCCAGGTCAGCAGCAATTTTTTCATTTGATACGCATTTTAACCTGAAGTTCACTATGGGTCATCGTTTACTTTTCAGGGCAATGCGCCGTAGTATGGCGGCTGGTTTCCAGGTTGTTAGCGCGGGATTATGCGATTTTCCAGATTTATCATCGGATTGACCACCAGTATAGCGTTCGGTGTGCAGGCGGCGAATGTTGACGAATACGTTAACCAGCTTCCCGCAGGTGCCAATCTTGCGCTTATGGTTCAAAAAGTCGGCGCACCGTCGCCAGAAATTGACTATCACGCCCAACAGATGGCGTTACCGGCCAGTACACAGAAAGTGATTACGGCACTGGCGGCGCTACTCCAGCTTGGCCCGGACTTTCGTTTTACGACCACACTGGAAAGTAAGGGTAGCGTAGAAAGCGGCGTTCTGAAAGGCGACCTTATTGCCCGCTTCGGTGGCGATCCGACGCTAAAACGTCAGGATATCCGCAATATGGTTGCCGTTCTGAAGCGATCAGGCGTCGAAAAAATCGAGGGAAATCTCCTCATCGACACCTCCGTTTTCGCCAGCCACGACAAAGCCCCCGGCTGGCCGTGGAACGACATGACGCAGTGCTTTAGCGCCCCACCCGCCGCCGCGATTGTCGATCGTAACTGTTTCTCGGTGTCACTTTATAGCGCGCAAAAACCCGGCGATCTGGCGTTTATTCGCGTTGCGTCTTACTACCCGGTCACGATGTTCAGCCAGGTGCGAACGCTGGCGCGTGGTTCTGGCGATGCTCAGTATTGCGAACTCGACGTCGTGCCGGGCGATCTCAATCGCTTCACGCTGACTGGCTGCCTGCCGCAGCGCAGCGAACCACTGCCGCTGGCCTTCGCCATTCAGGATGGCGCGGCCTACGCCGGGGCTATCCTGAAAGACGAACTCAAACAGGCTGGTATAAGCTATACCGGCACACTGCTGCGCCAGACACTGCCCGGAGAAGCGGGTACCGTCATCGCCAGCAAGCAGTCGGCGCCGTTGCACGATCTGCTGAAAATCATGCTGAAAAAATCAGATAACATGATTGCCGATACCGTGTTTCGTATGATTGGCCATGCGCGTTTCGGCGTGCCAGGTACCTGGCGTGCGGGCTCTGATGCCGTACGGCAGATCCTCCGTCAACAGGCAGGCGTGGATCTGGGTAATACGATTATTGCCGACGGTTCAGGGTTATCACGCCATAATCTGCTCGCGCCGGCGACGATGATGCAGGTGTTGCAGTACATCGCCCAGCATGACAACGAACTGAACTTCATCACCATGCTGCCACTCGCTGGTCACGACGGTTCACTGCAATACCGTGCGGGTCTGCACGCGGCAGGGGTGGACGGGAAAGTCTCGGCGAAAACAGGGTCTCTGCAGGGGGTGTATAACCTCGCCGGTTTCATCACCACCGCCAGCGGTCAGCGCATGGCCTTCGTGCAATACCTTTCCGGCTATGCGGTAGAGCCCGCGGATCAACGAAACCGTCGAATTCCGCTGGTTCGCTTTGAAAGCCGGTTATACAAAGATATTTATCAGAACAACTAATGTAAAAGGCTCCCATCGGGAGCCTTTTCAACTTAACGCTTGTAGATAAATTCGACGCCTTCTTCGTCGTCTTCATCCCAGTCGTCGTCCCAGTCTTCATCGTCCTCGGCTTCAGCCTCTTCGAGCTGTTCGCGGTGATAGTCATCCCACATAAACTCAACTTTCTCTGCGACTTTCTCTTCTTCGGTCTGAACAATCGGATTTTCGATGATAAAGGTCATCACGTCCCAGCAGAGATCTTTGACGCCGACCTGACTTGCTGCAGAGATAAGATAATACTTATCTTCCCAGCCCAGGGCTTCCGCGATAGCTTTAGCCTTCGCTTCCGCAGTCGCTTTATCCATCAGGTCAATCTTGTTAAAGACCAGCCAGCGCGGCTTGGAAGCCAGTTTCTCACTGTATTTTTCCAGCTCGCCAGTGATGATGCGGGCGTTCTCCACCGGATCGGAACCGTCGATAGGTTCAATATCAATGAGGTGCAGCAGCACGCGACAGCGCTCAAGGTGCTTCAGGAAGCGAATACCCAGCCCCGCGCCTTCCGCGGCGCCTTCAATCAGCCCGGGGATATCGGCGACCACAAAGCTCTTCTCGTTATCCATACGGACAACGCCAAGGCTCGGTACCAGCGTGGTGAAGGGATAATCCGCCACTTTCGGTTTCGCCGCAGATACCGCGCGGATGAAGGTGGATTTACCGGCATTCGGCATCCCCAGCATGCCGACGTCCGCCAGCAGCATCAGCTCCAGTTGAAGGTCGCGCTTGTCGCCCGGCGTGCCCATCGTTTTCTGACGCGGGGTACGGTTGACGGAGGATTTAAAACGGGTATTGCCCAGGCCGTGCCAGCCACCCTTCGCGACCATCAGGCGCTGACCATGTTTGGTCATGTCGCCCATGACTTCACCGGTACCCTGATCGATAACGCGCGTTCCGACCGGCACCTTTACGGTGACGTCCTGACCACGTTTACCGGTACAGTCGCGGCTCTGACCGTTCTGCCCGCGCTCAGCGCGGAAGGCTTTTTCGAAACGATAGTCGATCAGCGTGTTGAGGTTTTCATCCGCCTCAAGCCAGACGTCGCCGCCGTCGCCGCCGTCGCCGCCATCAGGGCCACCTTTCGGAATGTATTTTTCGCGGCGGAAGCTGACGCAACCATTACCGCCATCACCTGCGACCACAAGGATCGTTGCTTCATCAACAAACTTCATTTTACTCTCCGTAAATCATTCGCCTGAGCGCGGCAATGGTATCACCGCTTCACGCTTGCGCCAGCGTCCCCAAAGACGATGACCAATGGCGGAATACATCGCGCCCGCAACCACGACAAACGCACCGAGATAACCTAAAAGGTTTAACATCGGTCTGGCGAAGAAATCGGGCCAGGCCAGTGACAATAAATCTGAAAATAACAGCGTAAATAACGGGGTAAGCGTGATTAACGCACTTACCTGCGCCGCCTGCCAGCGCGCCATGGCCTCAGCCAGCGCACCGTACCCTACCAGGGTGTTCAGGCCGCAGAAAATGAGACAGGCCAGTTGCCAGTTATTCAGCGCAAATACTTGTCCCGGCGCCGCCAGCGGCAGCAACGCTATTGTACATAAAGTGTACAGCAAAAAGAGGATCTGCTGTGACGCCAGACGGCGCAATAATACCTTTTGCGCGACGCCATAACTCACCCACACCGTGGCGGCGGCGACGCCAAAAATCACACCCCAGGTGTAATCCGTCAGGCGGGTAAAAATTTCAATCAGACTGGTGTTGAAGAACATCACCAGACCGCAGAGCAGCATCAACGCGCCGACCACCTGGGTGCCGCGCATCTTCTCTTTGAGGATGACGACGCTCGCCACCATCATGCCAACCGGTGACAACTGGCCAATCACCTGCGACGCTGTTGGACTAAGGTATTGCAGGGAAGAGCTGAACAGGATGAAGTTGCCGAATAAACCGCCCGTGGCAATGGCTAACAACAGCAGCCAACGCGGTTTTCGAAAAATACGCAGCGGCGGGAGTTTTCCTTTAACTGCGAGGATCGCCCCAAGGCCAATGCTTGCCATCAGAAAGCGATAGAACACCACTGTCGGCGGTTCCATCACTTCAAGCACCTGTTTCATGGCAATGGGCAACGCGCCCCAGCAAACCGCTGTGGTGAGCGCCAAAAGAATACCAATGCCTGCCTGCTGCTTCATGCCCGCTGTTTCCTGCAGAAATTTTTTACCGGACTTCTAATGTAAAAAGCCCCGCAACGAGTTGCGGGGCTTTAATCCGTTACCGGACCGAGAAAATCTTACTCAGCAACGATGCTGATGTATTTACGATTGTTCGGGCCTTTAACTTCGAATTTCACTTTACCGTCTGCTTTAGCAAACAGAGTGTGGTCACGACCGCAACCTACGTTAGTGCCAGCGTGGAATTTGGTGCCACGTTGACGAACGATGATGCTACCCGCCAGAACGGATTCGCCACCGAAACGCTTAACGCCCAGGCGTTTAGCTTCTGAATCGCGACCGTTACGAGTGGAGCCGCCAGCCTTTTTATGTGCCATTTAAATCTCTCCTCAGGTCTTAGGCGCTGATGCCAGTAATTTTCACGTCAGTGAACCACTGACGGTGGCCCTGCTGCTTACGGTAGTGTTTACGGCGACGAAACTTAACGATTTTAACTTTCTCGCCACGACCATGAGCAACAACTTCAGCTTTGATTACGCCGCCATCAACGAAAGGAACGCCGATTTTGACTTCTTCACCGTTTGCGATCATCAGAACTTCTGCGAATTCAACAGATTCGCCAGTTGCGATGTCCAGCTTTTCCAGGCGAACGGTCTGACCTTCGCTTACTCGGTGTTGTTTGCCACCACTTTGGAAAACCGCGTACATATAAAACTCCGCTTCCGCGCACGTAATCGTGTGATTCAGAGTGCGCTATAAATATTCACAATAGGGCGCGAATATTACGCAAAACGCACGCCTTTGACAAGTGTGATCGTCAATCCATGCAGAAAAAAAACACAACTGGCACGGCAACGTTTATCTGGCGCGTTTTTTCAGTACAATCATGTCTACAATTCTAAGGTAAACCCTACGCTTTCTCCTGAGAGTCAGCGGTAAACAGGACATTTAGCCCGGCTTTTGCGATGAATTTAGAAAAAATCAATGAGTTAACCGCGCAAGACATGGCGGGAGTCAATGCGACAATTCTCGAACAGCTCAATTCCGACGTGCAGTTGATCAGTCAACTGGGGTACTACATCATCAGCGGCGGCGGCAAACGTATCCGACCGATGATAGCGGTACTGGCTGCGCGCGCAGTGGGCTACGAGGGTAACGCTCACGTCACCATCGCTGCACTGATTGAGTTTATCCACACGGCTACCCTTCTGCATGACGATGTGGTGGATGAGTCCGATATGCGACGTGGTAAAGCCACCGCCAATGCGGCATTCGGTAATGCCGCCAGCGTACTGGTGGGCGACTTCATCTATACCCGCGCGTTCCAGATGATGACCAGTCTCGGCTCTCTCAAAGTGCTGGAAATCATGTCCGAGGCAGTCAACGTGATCGCCGAAGGGGAAGTCCTGCAGTTGATGAACGTCAACGATCCTGACATCTCGGAAGCGAACTACATGCGCGTCATCTATAGCAAGACCGCGCGTTTGTTCGAAGCGGCAGCACAGTGCTCCGGCCTGCTGGCGAACTGTACGTCAGAGCAGGAGAAGGGGTTGCAGGATTACGGTCGCTACCTGGGTACGGCGTTTCAGCTGATTGACGATCTGCTGGACTACAGCGCCGACGGCCAGACGCTGGGTAAAAACGTCGGGGATGACCTTAACGAAGGCAAACCGACGCTGCCATTGCTGCACGCTATGCATCATGGCACCGCTGAACAGGCGGCGATGATCCGCGGCGCGATCGAGCAGGGTAACGGTCGGCATTTACTGGAACCGGTGCTGGAAACCATGGCCGCCTGCGGTTCACTCGAATGGACGCGCACCCGCGCAGAAGAAGAAGCCGATAAAGCCATTGCCGCCCTTCAGGTTCTTCCTGATACGCCCTGGCGGCAGGCGCTTATCGCTCTCGCCCACATCGCCGTTCAGCGCGATCATTAATCGACACGTTCTCGTACAATAGTGCGAGAACGCTCCAGTAAATAAGCCATTACTTTCCTGTAGCTCCCTGATACCTTGATATTTTCCGAATCTTACATCATTTTACTTGAACTTTTTAGAACAAATCTTCTTCCAGCGTTATAGTAATCCTGCCGCAGTACGCGGCAACACTCTGATACGTCAATTACAGGGAGAATAAAATGGATAAGTTTATTGACTGGCATCCGGCAGATATCATTTCGGGATTACGCAAAAAAGGAACGTCACTGGCGGCGGAGTCCCGAAAAAACGGACTCAGCTCGTCAACGCTCGCCAATGCCCTGACCCGACCATGGCCGAAAGGTGAAGTGATTATCGCGACAGCACTTGAGACCGATCCCTGGATTATCTGGCCTTCCCGGTATCATGATCCGATCACGCATGAGTTTATCGACAGAACGCGCCTGATGCGGCAACGCAAGAAGTAATGTATGGCAGCAACCCCCTTCCAGCATGGCAGGGGGCTGTGTTTTGTGGTGAGAAGCGTGTTATTCGCCCTTCACTCGCTCGATGTTCGCACCCAGCGCACGCAGTTTGTCTTCAATGCGCTCATAGCCGCGATCAATATGATAAATGCGATCAACCACCGTGGTGCCTTCCGCAATACACCCTGCCAGCACCAGACTGGCCGATGCGCGCAGATCCGTCGCCATTACCTGCGCGCCGGACAGCGTTTCAACGCCATGGCAGATAGCGGTGTTGCTTTCGATCTCCGCATGCGCGCCCATACGAATCAGCTCAGGGATGTGCATAAAGCGGTTTTCAAAGATGGTTTCGGTGATCACGCCAGTACCTTCAGCCACCAGGTTCAGCAAAGTGAACTGAGCCTGCATATCAGTCGGGAACCCCGGATGCGGCGCAGTACGCACGTTAACGGCTTTCGGGCGTTTTCCACGCATATCGAGGCTGATCCAGTCTTCACCGGTTTCAATTTCCGCACCCGCTTCACGCAGTTTTGCCAGCACCGCATCCAGCGTATCCGGTTGGGCGTTGCGGCACAGGATTTTGCCGCCAGAGATGGCCGCCGCGACGAGGAACGTTCCGGTTTCGATGCGATCCGGCAATACGCGATAAACACCGCCGCCGAGACGCGCAACACCTTCGATGGTAATGCGATCGGTACCCTGACCGCTGATTTTCGCACCCAGCGTGTTGAGGAAGTTTGCGGTATCGACAATTTCCGGCTCACGGGCTGCGTTTTCGATGATGGTCGTTCCTTCCGCCAGCGTCGCCGCACTCATGATGGTAACGGTCGCGCCAACACTGACTTTATCCATGACGATATGTGCGCCTTTCAGGCGGCCATTCACAGACGCTTTAACGTAGCCTTCTTCGAGCTTGATTTCAGCACCGAGTTGCTCCAGACCGCTGATATGCAGATCCACCGGACGTGCGCCGATGGCACAGCCGCCTGGCAGAGAAACCTGGCCCTGGCCGAAACGCGCCACCAGCGGACCCAGTGCCCAGATGGACGCGCGCATGGTTTTGACCAGCTCGTAAGGAGCGCAGAAAACGTCGACCGGACCGGCGTCGATCCAGACGGAGCCGTTGCGTTCAACTTTGGTGCCAAGCTGGCTCAGCAGTTTCATCGTGGTGTCGATGTCTTTCAGCTTCGGTACGTTCTGGATCTCTATTGGTTCTTCCGCCAGCAATGCGGCGAAGAGGATAGGAAGCGCGGCGTTTTTTGCACCTGAGATGGTGACTTCGCCCTGGAGCCGCGTTGGCCCCTGCACACGGAATTTATCCATTAATTCTGGTCTCTGTTAAGAATTCACACTTGCCGGAACGCAGTCGCTCCAGCTCAAAAGCCATTCAGTTTGCGATCGCGTTCCCACTCTTGCGGCGTATACGCTTTGATCGACAGGGCATGGATACGGTTATCCGCAATGTACTCCATCAGCGGGCCATAAATGGTTTGCTGTTTCTTGACCCGGTTCATGCCGTCAAACAACTCACCCACAGCAATAACCTGAAAGTGACTGCCATCGCCAGAGACGTGGACTTCCTTTAGCGAGAGTGCGTTCATCAGCACTGTCTGAATTTCATGATTTTCCATGGGTTCAAATTTCATCTGGTTGGGTAAACAGCTCATCATCTTAGAGGAAAGTGGCGCTGTCTTAAACAAGCAAAAAGCCCCATTCTGAAAAACAATGGGGCTTTAAATAATAACGTACTGAAAGAATTACGGGATCATATCCGCAGGCAGGTTATATAACTGAGCCAGCGTCTGCACATTTTCGCTTTTTCCGCTGAGGCTGACGGTTCTGCCCTGGGCGCGAATATCCGCAATCAGATGGATCAACAACGCCAGTCCGGCAGTATCCACGCGGGTTACGCCCGCCAGATCGATAACCTCCACCTCTTTGATGGCGTCAGCGCGGGCATTCCACAGCGGCACCAGCCAGTCCTGATCCAGCTCGCCATACAACGACAGACGGCCGTTTTCGCGATTCCAGCTCAGTTCGTTTGCCATTATTTCTTCTGTTCCAGGGTGATCGGCTGTTTCGCGATAGACTGCAGTTGGGCCGTCAGACCGTCAATGCCTTTGGTACGCAACAGATCACTCCACTCGTTTTGCTTGGTGGTGATCATGCTGACGCCTTCTGCGATCATGTCATACGCCTGCCAGTTACCGCTCTGGCTATTTTTACGCCACTGGAAGTCCAGACGCACCGGCGGACGGCCGTTCGGATCGATAATGGTCACGCGGATCGGCACGATAGTCGCATCACCCAGCGGCTGTTCAGGCGCAATCTGGTAGGTCTGACCATGATACATCGCCAGCGCCTGGCCGTAAGCCTGCTTCAGGTATTCACGGAATGCCGCAAAGTACGCGTCACGCTGCGCTGGCGTCGCTTCTTTATAGTAACGCCCCAGCACCAGTGCGCCGGCATATTTCACCTGAACATACGGTAGCAACTCCTGGTCAACAACCTGACGCAGATAATCCGGGTTAGAGCGAATTTGCGGCTGTTCGTTTTTGAGACGATCGAAGGTCTTCTGCGCCGCCTCATTCATCATCTTGTAGGGGTTAGACTGGTCAGCTGCATTTGCAGCCATCAATGGCGCAAGCACCAACATGCCAACCATCAGTAAACGTTTAAACATGTCTTTATTCTCCTGAAATTATTTCGTCGTACCCGCTGCGGACGGTGCAGCGTCAGTATGTCCCTCACCGGCCCCTTGCGCATCGCCAGAATTCTTATTGTCATCACCTTTACTGTTGTAAAGGAACTGACCGATTAAGTCTTCGAGCACCATGGCGGACTTCGTGTCCTGGATGGTGTCACCTTCTTTAAGGATAGACGTTCCCAGTTCCGGGTCTTCAAACCCGACGTTGAGCGCCAAAAACTGCTCGCCGAGCAGGCCTGAGGTGCGAATCGCCAGTGAACTGGTATCCGGAATATGGTTGTAGCGTTGTTCGATATCCATCGCTACACGCGGCAGATAGGTTTTGGGATCGAGGGAAATATCTGCCACACGGCCAATCACCACACCGCCAATACGCACCGGGGAGCGCGCTTTCAACCCGCCGATGTTGTCGAACGTCGCATAGAGACGATAGGTCGGCTCGGTGTGCATCGACGTGACGTTTGCTGCTTTCAGGCAGATGAACAGCGCCGCCAACAGCGCGACCAGCAGAAACACACCCACCCAGATTTCACTTTTTTTCGTTTGCATGAACTCAATTCCCAAACATCAATGCTGTCAGCACAAAATCCAGTCCGAGGACCGCCAGCGACGAATGCACCACCGTGCGCGTCGTTGCCCGGCTGATCCCGGCTGACGTGGGGATCGCATCGTAACCGTTGAATAACGCAATCCATGTCACCGTAATGGCGAATACCAGGCTTTTGATCAGGCAGTTCACCAGATCAAGGCGCCAGTCGACGGCGTTTTGCATCGCCGTCCAGAAAAAACCTGCGTCGATGCCCTTCCAGCTCACCCCAACCAGCGAGCCGCCCCAGACACCTACCGCCACGAAAATGATCGTCAGCAGCGGCAAGGAGATGATCCCGGCCCACAGGCGCGGCGAAATCACCCGGCGTAACGGATCGACCGCCATCATTTCCATGCTGGAGAGCTGTTCCGTGGCGCGCATCAGGCCAATTTCGGCGGTCAGCGCTGATCCAGCACGACCGGCGAAGAGCAGCGCGGCGACCACGGGTCCCAGTTCACGCAGCAGCGACAGTGCCACCAGCATGCCGAGGCTGGTTTCTGCGCTGTACGTCGTCAGTACCAGATAACCCTGCAAGCCAAGCACCATCCCGATAAACACGCCCGAGACGATGATGATAAGCATCGACAGCACGCCCACGTTATACAGTTGACGAACCAGCAGCGGCGCGTGTTTGCGAAACTCAGGCTTGCCGACGACGGCGTTGAATAACATTAACCCGGCGCGACCAAAGGTGGCGGTGGTTTTAATTCCCCGTCGCCCGAGCGCAGCCAGTGCATTTAACAGCATGAGTCAGTTAACTCCCTGTGCCTGGTAAGAGATCTTGATGATAGTCGCCAGCAGGATAGCGGAACGGTACCGGACCGTCAGCGATGCCATCCAGGAACTGACGTACCCGGGGATCGCTGTTTTCCCGCAACGACTGCGCGCTACCCTGCGCGACAATTTTCTTGTCCGCCACGATGTAAGCGAAATCGGCGATGCTGAGTACTTCAGGGACATCGTGGGACACCACAATGCAGGTCACGCCCAGGATACTGTTAAGCTCAGAAATCAGCTTCACTAGCACGCCCATGGTGATCGGGTCCTGACCGACAAACGGCTCGTCGAACATAATGAGGTCCGGCTCAAGAGCAATCGCCCGTGCCAGCGCCGCCCGGCGTGCCATCCCGCCGGAGAGTTCCGACGGCATCAGTTTCGCCGCGCCGCGCAGCCCCACCGCTTCGAGTTTCATCATTACCGTGCTGTGCAGCAACGCATCCGGCAAATGCGTGTGCTCACGCAGCGGGTACGCGACGTTGTCGAAAACGTTCATATCGGTAAACAGCGCGCCGGACTGAAACAGCATACTCATGCGTTTACGCACGGTATAAAGGCGGGAACGCGACATTTGCGGCACATTCTCGCCATCAAAGAGGATCTCGCCCGAATCCGGCGGAATTTGCCCACCGATCAACCGCAGCAGCGTGGTCTTCCCGATCCCTGACGGCCCCATGATCGCAGTGATCTTTCCGCGCGGTACCGACAGCGAAATATCATCGAAAATCACGCGGTTGCCGCGGGAAAAGCTGACGCCTCGTATGTCGACTAAATTCGCCTCAGTCTGGCTCATAAGATCATCCTTTATAGACTTCATGAGACAAGCATGACGCGTTATCTCACCCGAAACCCAACATTTTTACAGAATCTTACCTGTGAGGGTTAGCGAAAGCTGGCATTTGTTTTACTTTTACGGCGCTTAAAGTCAAAATTAAGAGTTCGTTACGTTCTCAGGAACTGCCCTGCGCCGCGGACCGACGATTATACCCGAAGAAAGGATTTTAGATGCTATTAGCGACGGCTCTGTTAATTATTGGTCTCTTACTTGTGGTCTACAGTGCCGATCGTCTGGTTTATGCCGCGTCAATATTATGCCGGGCACTGGGGATCCCGCCGATTATCATCGGCATGACCGTTGTTGGCATAGGGACATCTTTGCCGGAGATCATTGTGTCCGTCGCCGCCTCCATGCATGGGCAGATTGATCTGGCGATCGGTACCGCCATTGGCTCGAACATCGTCAACATCTTATTGATCCTCGGTCTTGCTGCGCTGCTCCATCCTTTTACCGTGCATTCTGATATCCTGCGCCGCGAAATGCCGCTAATGTTAATCGTGAGCCTGCTGGCAGGCTGCGTACTGTATAATGGCGAGCTTTCCCGCGTTGATGGTCTGTTTTTGCTCGCACTGGCTGTGCTCTGGCTGCTGTACATCATTAAGATCGCACGCCTGGCGGAGCGACAGGGTAATGACAGTCTGACCCGGGAACAGTTAGAAGAACTGCCGCGCGACGGTTCGCTGCCGGTGGCGTTTCTGTGGCTGGGCCTGGCGCTGATCATTATGCCGATGGCGACCCGCATGGTGATCGACAACGCCACCGTGCTGGCAAACTATTTTGCCATGAGCGAACTCACCATCGGGCTGACGGTCATTGCCATCGGTACCAGCCTGCCTGAACTGGCAACGACCATCGCGGGCGCACGGAAAGGTGAGGATGATATCGCTATCGGTAATATCATTGGCGCCAATATCTTCAATATCGCCATTGTCCTGGGGCTGCCCGCGTTGATTGCGCCGGGGGCGTTTAACCCACAGGCGTTCACCAGAGATTATGGCGTCATGGTGCTGGTGAGCATCGTATTCGCACTTCTGTGCTGGCGCCGCCAACGGCAAATCGGCAAGGGCACAGGCCTGTTGCTGACGGGCGGTTTTATCGTATGGCTGGCGATGCTGTATTGGGTAGCACCGCTTTTAGTGGAATGAATCGGGAAATCAACATGTCGCAAATAGATTTGCAGCCGGGTTTTGACTTTCAGCAAGCAGGACGTGAAGTCCTGGCGATTGAACGTGAAGGTCTGGCACAGCTCGATCAGTACATAAATCAGGATTTCGCCCTCGCCTGCGAGAAAATTTTCTACTGCAGCGGCAAGGTTGTGGTGATGGGGATGGGCAAGTCCGGGCATATCGGGCGCAAAATGGCGGCAACGTTCGCCAGCACCGGCACCTCGTCATTCTTCGTGCATCCCGGTGAAGCGGCGCACGGCGATTTAGGCATGGTGACACCACAGGATATCGTCATCGCCCTGTCCAACTCCGGGGAATCGAATGAGATCCTGGCGCTGATCCCCGTTCTGAAGCGCCTTCAGGTGCCGCTGATTTGCATCACCAGTCGCCCGGAAAGCAGCATGGCGCGCGCGGCGGATATTCATCTGTGCGTAAAAGTGCCGAAAGAGGCCTGTCCGTTAGGACTTGCGCCGACCTCCAGCACCACCGCGGCGCTGGTGATGGGCGATGCGCTGGCCGTGGCATTGCTGGAAGCGCGCGGGTTTACCGCAGAAGACTTCGCGTTATCTCACCCCGGCGGCGCGCTCGGACGTAAACTGTTGCTGCGTGTGAATGACATCATGCACACCGGAGACGAAATCCCCCACGTCACGAAAGAGGCGTCGCTGCGCGATGCGTTGCTGGAAATCACCCGTAAAAATCTCGGGATGACGGCAATTTGCGATGACCAAATGCAAATCCTTGGTATCTTTACCGATGGCGACTTGCGCCGGGTGTTCGATACCGGTGCGGACATGCGTCAGCTCAGCATTGCTGATGTGATGACGCCGGGCGGTATCCGTATTCGCCCCGGCACGCTAGCGGTGGACGCGCTCAACCTGATGCAGTCCCGCCACGTGACCTGCGTACTGGTTGCCGATGGCGACCATTTGCTGGGTGTGGTACATATGCATGATCTCCTGCGCGCAGGCGTAGTGTAATTAAGGAAAGTAGAATGAGTAATGCTGGTGCAATGGTGTCGACCTGCTACGGCCCCGTGAGCGCAGAGGTCATCGCACGAGCGGAAAAAATCCGCCTGCTGATTCTGGATGTAGACGGCGTCCTTTCTGATGGCCTCATTTATATGGGCAACAACGGCGAAGAGCTGAAAGCGTTCAATGTGCGCGACGGCTATGGGATCCGTTGTGCGTTGACCTCCGATGTCGAGGTGGCGATTATTACTGGTCGAAAGGCTAAACTGCTGGAAGATCGCTGCGCAACACTCGGCATTACCCATCTGTATCAGGGGCAGTCCGATAAACGCATCGCTTACCGTGAGCTACTGGCAACCCTCTCGCTTTCCCCGGAACAGGTTGCCTACGTCGGCGACGATCTGATCGACTGGCCGGTGATGGCTGAGACTGGTCTGAGCGTCGCGGTCGCGGACGCGCACCCCCTGCTTCTCCCGCGCGCTGATTATGTTACGCGTATTAACGGCGGACGCGGAGCGGTACGGGAAGTTTGCGATTTGATACTATTGGCGCAGGGCAAGCTTGAGGAAGCCAAAGGTCAATCGATATGAGTAAAACCAGACGTTGGGTTATCATTCTGCTGTCGCTTGTCGTGCTGATACTGATCGGCGTGAATCTGGCGAGCAATGATGACTCTGAGCAGACTGTGACTAATACCAGCGATCCAACGTATAAGAGCGAGCACACCGATACTGTCGTCTACAGCCCGGAAGGCGCACTCAATTACCGCCTGATCGCCGAGCATGTCGAGTATTTTTCTGACCAGGCGATATCGTGGTTTACCAACCCGGTGCTGACAACGTTTGATACCGATAAAGTGCCGACCTGGTCAATTAAGGCAGATAAAGCCAAACTCACTAATGATCGTATGCTGTATCTGTACGGCCACGTTGAAGTTAACGCGCTGACGGCAGATTCGCAATTGCGGAAAATTACAACGGATAACGCCCAGGTTAACCTGGTGACTCAGGACGTAACCTCTGACGACCTGGTGACGCTGTACGGGACGACATTTAATTCCAGCGGCCTGAAAATGCGCGGAAATCTACGCAGCAAAAACGCCGAGCTGATTGAAAAGGTTAGAACCTCATATGAAATTCAGAACAAACAAACTCAGCCTTAAGCTTGTTATCGCCAGTACGTTGCTGGCTGCCAGCCTTCCTGCGTTGGCCTTAACGGGTGATACCGATCAGCCAATTCATATTGAGTCCGATCAACAGTCGCTGGATATGCAAGGCAATGTCGTGACCTTTACCGGCAGCGTTGTGGTGACGCAGGGCAGTATCAAAATCAATGCCGATAAAGTGGTCGTGACGCGTCCGGGCGGAGAGAAAGGCAAAGAAGTGATCGACGGTTTTGGTAACCCGGCCACCTTCTACCAGATGCAGGACAGCGGCAAGCCGGTCAAAGGCCACGCGTCTAAAATGCATTATGAACTGCAGAACGATTTTGTGGTGCTGACTGGTAACGCCTACCTTGAGCAGCTCGACAGCAACATCAAAGGCGACAAGATCACCTATCTGGTCAAAGAGCAAAAAATGCAGGCCTTCAGTGAGAAAGGAAAGCGCGTAACGACCGTGCTGGTTCCGTCTCAGTTGCAGGATAAGAGCAATAACCAGGCCCCGGCGCAAAAGAAGAGTAACTAATTCGTTATGGCAACATTAACTGCAAAAAACCTCGCCAAGGCCTATAAGGGCCGCCGCGTGGTGGAAGATGTCAGTCTGACCGTTAACTCAGGCGAGATTGTCGGCCTGCTTGGCCCGAACGGCGCCGGTAAAACCACCACTTTCTATATGGTGGTCGGCATTGTACCTCGCGATGCGGGCAATATTATCATTGATGACGAAGACATCAGTTTGCTGCCGTTGCATGCGCGCGCGCGCCGTGGCATCGGCTATTTGCCGCAAGAAGCTTCCATTTTCCGCCGTCTGAGTGTGTTTGATAACCTGATGGCGGTACTGCAAATCCGTGACGATCTGAGCAACGAGCAACGCGAAGATCGCGCGAACGAATTGATGGAAGAGTTTCACATCGAGCATCTGCGCGACAACCTCGGTCAGTCGCTCTCTGGTGGTGAACGCCGCCGGGTGGAGATTGCCCGTGCGCTGGCCGCCAATCCGAAATTTATTCTCCTTGATGAGCCATTTGCAGGCGTCGATCCCATTTCCGTTATCGACATCAAACGCATTATTGAGCATCTGCGCGACAGCGGTCTCGGCGTTCTCATTACCGACCATAACGTTCGTGAAACGCTGGCTGTGTGTGAACGCGCCTACATAGTAAGCCAGGGCCATTTGATCGCCCACGGCACGCCGCAACAGATCCTCGAAGATGAACATGTTAAGCGCGTCTATCTTGGGGAAGACTTCAGACTCTGATAGGGTAAGGGTAACTGGCAACATTCGGAGAATAATGACCTGAATATGAAGCAAGGTTTGCAGTTAAGACTCAGCCAACAGCTCGCCATGACGCCGCAGCTGCAACAGGCCATCCGCTTGTTGCAGCTGTCGACGCTTGAGCTTCAGCAGGAACTTCAGCAGGCGCTGGAGAGTAATCCGCTGCTTGAGCAAACCGATCTTCATGAGGAAGTGGATACTGCCGACGAGCAGGACAACGAATCGCTGGATACCGTTGACGCCCTGGAGCAAAAAGAGATGCCGGACGAGCTGCCGCTTGACGCCAGCTGGGACGAAATCTACACCGCCGGAACGCCTTCCGGCACCAGCGCCGACTACATTGACGACGAACTACCCATTTATCAGGGTGAAACCACCCAGACGTTGCAGGACTACCTGATGTGGCAGGTCGAACTGACGCCGTTTTCCGATACTGATCGGGCGATTGCCACCTCGATTGTTGATGCCGTGGATGACACCGGCTATCTGACGGTGCCTGTCGAGGATATCCTCGACAGCATGGGTAACGACGAACTTGGTCTTGATGAAATCGAAGCGGTG
The DNA here is from genome assembly GCF_000734965.1 of Trabulsiella guamensis ATCC 49490. Lineage (GTDB taxonomy): Bacteria > Pseudomonadota > Gammaproteobacteria > Enterobacterales > Enterobacteriaceae > Trabulsiella > Trabulsiella guamensis. Next base: position 75,575 of record NZ_JMTB01000111.1, on the reverse strand, counting down.
CTCAAGCGTATTCAGCGATTTGATCCGGTGGGCGTCGCGGCGAAAGATCTTCGTGACTGCCTGCTAATCCAACTGTCGCAATTCGCCAAAGAAACGCCCAGGCTGGAAGAGGCGCGTCTTATCATCAGCGATCATCTCGATCTGCTCGCGAACCACGATTTCCGTACCCTGATGCGCGTTACCCGCCTGAAAGAAGAGGTACTGAAAGAGGCGGTCAATCTGATCCAGTCGCTGGATCCACGCCCGGGCCAGTCGATCCAGACCGGTGAACCGGAATACGTGATCCCCGACGTGCTGGTGCGCAAAATCAACAACCGCTGGGTCGTTGAGCTTAATTCCGACAGCATCCCCCGTCTGCAAATTAACCAGCACTACGCGGCAATGTGCAACAACGTACGCAGCGAAACTGACGGCCAGTTCATTCGCAGCAACCTGCAAGAAGCGAAGTGGCTGATCAAGAGCCTGGAAAGCCGTAACGATACCCTCCTGCGCGTCAGCCGTTGCATTGTCGAGCAGCAGCAGGCATTTTTTGAGCAGGGCGAAGAATATATGAAACCGATGGTGCTGGCGGATATCGCTCAGGCCGTCGAGATGCACGAGTCCACCATTTCACGCGTGACCACGCAAAAATATCTGCACAGTCCGCGCGGCATTTTTGAGCTTAAGTATTTTTTCTCCAGCCACGTGAACACCGAAGGTGGCGGCGAAGCCTCATCAACGGCGATTCGTGCACTGGTGAAAAAATTAATCGCCGGGGAAAACCCTGCGAAACCACTGAGTGACAGTAAGCTTACGTCCATACTGTCTGAACAGGGCATTATGGTTGCGCGCCGTACTGTCGCGAAGTACCGAGAGTCTCTGTCCATTCCGCCGTCAAACCAGCGTAAACAACTGGTGTGACATAACTGATAAGGAAGACACTATGCAGCTCAACATCACAGGACACAACGTCGAAATTACCGATGCTCTGCGCGAGTTCGTCACCACGAAATTTGCCAAGCTGGAACAATATTTCGAAAGGATCAATCAGGTCTATATTGTGTTAAAAGTGGAAAAAGTGACGCATGTCTCTGATGCCACTCTGCATGTTAATGGAGGCGAAATTCATGCCAGTGCGGAAGGTCAGGATATGTATGCGGCCATTGACGGATTAATCGACAAACTGGCGCGACAGCTGACTAAACATAAAGATAAACTGAAACAACACTAATTGTCCGGGTGTTCGCCTGATGTGGCGTTCCGCATCAGGCGATGCTTAGGTGAATTTATGATGAACAACGATTCGGCTCTACCCTTGAGCAATGTCCTTAACCAGGAATGTACCCGTAGCGGCGTCCACTGCCAGAGTAAAAAGCGGGCGCTGGAAATCATCAGCGAACTGGCCGCTAAACAGCTGAGTCTGCCTCCGCAGGTGGTGTTTGAAGCGATTCTCACCCGCGAAAAAATGGGCAGTACCGGGATCGGCAATGGCATCGCCATTCCCCACGGAAAACTGGAAGAGGATACGTTGCGCGCTGTTGGCGTTTTTGTACAGCTCGAAACCCCGATCGCGTTTGACGCGATCGACAACCAGCCAGTGGATCTCCTGTTCGCCCTGCTGGTGCCGGCCGATCAGACCAAAACGCATCTGCACACGCTCTCGCTGGTCGCTAAGCGTCTGGCGGACAAAACCATCTGTCGCCGTTTGCGCGCCGCGCAAAGCGATGAAGAACTGTATCAAATCATCACTGAAACAGAAGGCAGTGATGATGCATAACAGGCAGATGTGTATTCCCTTTGTCGTACTGAGGAGAAACGGTACATGGTACTGATGATCGTCAGCGGCCGCTCAGGTTCGGGAAAATCCGTGGCTCTGCGAGCGCTGGAAGATATGGGTTTTTACTGTGTAGATAACCTGCCGGTCGTGTTGTTGCCTGAACTGGCAAAGACGCTGGCGGAGCGGCAGATCTCCGCCGCCGTTAGCATTGACGTGCGCAACATGCCTGAATCGCCTGAGATTTTCGAGCAGGCGATGAAAAATCTGCCGGACGCGTTCTCCCCTCAATTGCTTTTCCTTGATGCTGACCGCAACACGCTGATTCGTCGCTACAGCGATACCCGCCGGTTGCATCCGCTCTCCAGCAAAAACTTGTCGCTGGAAAGCGCTATCGACGAAGAGAGCGATCTGCTTGAGCCGCTGCGCTCACGGGCGGATTTGATCGTCGACACCTCAGAAATGTCTGTTCACGAACTGGCAGAAATGCTGCGTACACGCCTGCTGGGCAAACGTGAACGTGAACTGACAATGGTCTTTGAATCCTTCGGCTTCAAGCACGGTATTCCTATTGATGCTGACTATGTGTTTGATGTGCGATTCCTGCCTAACCCGCACTGGGATCCCAAACTGCGACCGATGACAGGTCTGGACAAACCGGTGGCCGCGTTCCTTGACCGGCACACAGAAGTTCACAATTTTATTTACCAGACCCGTAGCTATCTTGAGCTATGGTTACCGATGCTGGAGACCAACAATCGCAGCTACCTGACGGTGGCGATCGGTTGTACCGGCGGTAAACATCGTTCGGTTTATATTGCTGAACAACTGGCCGATTACTTCCGTTCACGCGGTAAGAACGTCCAGTCTCGTCACAGGACGCTGGAAAAACGTAAAACATGACCGTAAAACAGATTGTTGAGATCACCAATAAGCTGGGCATGCATGCCCGCCCGGCAATGAAACTCTTCGAACTGGTTCAGGGATTTGACGCAGAAGTTCTGTTAAGAAATGACGAAGGCATTGAAGCGGAAGCCAGCAGCGTGATTGCGCTGTTGATGCTGGATTCCGCCAAGGGCCGGCAGATCGAGATCGAGGTCAGCGGTCCGCAGGAAGCGGAAGCGATGGCAGCCGTCATCGCGCTGTTTAATGCCGGATTCGACGAAGACTGACTCAGTCGAGCTCATTCTTCCGCATAAAGCTTTCGCCGCCTAATTGCCGCATCTGGCGTAATATCCATGCCTGACGACTGCGGACATACCCCGATGGCGCACTGGCTTTAAACCGCAGCGGATTTGGCAGCACGGCGGCCAGCAGCGCGGCTTCCGACATCGTTAACTGGCTGGCGGGCTTATGAAAATAGCGCTGCGCTGCCGCCTCAACACCGAAAATCCCTTCCCCAAATTCCGCAATGTTCAGATAAACGGTCAGAATCCGCCGTTTGGTCCAGAGAGTTTCAATGCCCACCGTAAGCCCGGCTTCCAGCCCTTTACGCAACCAGCTCCGTCCGTCCCACAGGAACATATTTTTCGCCGTTTGCTGCGACAGCGTCGATGCGCCGCGGATCCGCGTTTCGTGACGTTCATTGTGGCTCAACGCTTTTTCGATTGCCGCCATATCAAATCCCCAGTGTTCGGGGAATTTCTGATCTTCGGCGGCAATCACCGCCAGGCCCATCCATGGTGAAATCTCATCCATGCTGACCCAGTCTGAATGAGCGACGTAGCCAAAATCACCGCGTAGCCAGGCGCCCATCTGCCGCTCCACCATGACCGCCGAAAACGGCACCGGCATGATGCTGAAAAGCAGAATACCGCCTCCCCACAGCACAGCGAGCAGCAGTACTGCGCGCAGCAGCAGGCGCTTCACAAACTTCAAAGAGAACCGGCGTTGACTCATTCTGTCAGAACCAGGACACGCTCAACCAGCTTGTCGATTCCGGCGGCGGCCTCTGCGATGTTCTGCGCCAGCATATACGCAGGCGTGGTCACGACTTTGTTGTCTTCATCCACCACGATGTCATCCACCGGGCACGGCACGTGTTCAGCACCCATCTCTTCCAGCACTTCCGCCGTATCGATGTCGGTACCGATGGTGATACGCAGCGGGAAATCGAAAATTTTTGGCAGCATTGCCGGGGCGATACACATAAAGCCAACCGGTTTTCCTTCGCGATGCATCGCCAGCGTCAGCGCTTTTAAATCAGCATCCACCCCACACTCACTGCCCTGTGAGGCAAAATTGCTCAGGTTTTTCGCCGCGCCAAAACCACCAGGGACGATCAATGCATCCAGATCGGCTGAACGCGCCGCCGCCAGCGGCGCTATGTTTCCGCGAGTGAGACGCGCCGCTTCGATCAGCACATTACGCGTTTCTGGCAAAGATTCACGGGATAAATGATTAATCACGTCAGACTGGCTTTTGTCGGGGGCAAAACAGACCGCCTGCGCGCCGTTGCGGGCAATAGCCAGCAGGGTTAACACGGTTTCGTGGACTTCAGAACCGTCATAAACACCGCAGCCACTGAGCACCACACCGATTTTTTTCATATCACTGTTCCTTTGTTGCATTTGGGCGAAGCTAAGTAAAAATGCTGATTTACTCGCTATGCTTCACACATTTTACTGATTCACGTAACAAAATATTTAAGATTTGCTATCTTAATGGGCGTGCAACCCAAATTCTCAGGTTGCGTCCGTGCTAAAACCTCTTAAAACGATTCCGGCGCAGCCACGTTTTCCCTGGTGTTGGCGCAGTATTCGCGCACCCCGGTTCATCCGGGGTCATTTTTTTTCTGCGTTTGCTACCCAGGCCTTCAGCGCCTCGACATCGTGCTGCCACTCGCTCTTCATCTCTTCGACCCATTCCCCGACGTTATCCCACCATGCCGGAAGGTCTGGCGACTGAATCTGCTGCCCTAACTGCTGTATATGGCGTAATCCCACGGAACCCGCCGCACCTTTAATTTTATGTCCCTCTTCGACGATCCCTTTCTGGTCGCGGGCGGTAAGATTGGATTCCAGTACCGCCAGATACCCGGGCATCATCTTCTCGAACACCGCCAGACCGTCGGTGATAAGCTTCGGCCCGACCAGTTCGATATACTGCTCAAGCATCGCGATATCCAGTAACGTCTGTGACTTGCTTTGATCAGGTTTGGCCATATCGTCATCCTCATCTGCGTGGGTATCCCAGAACTTCTTAATCATGGCGGTCAACGCCGGAACAGAGAGCGGCTTGCTCAGCACATCGTCCATTCCTGCATCCAGGTACTCTTTTTTGTCCTTCAGCACGTTGGCGGTCAATGCCACCAGCGGTGGCAGATCGTCCGCATGGTATTTCTGTTTCAGTTCACGGGAGATATCCAGCCCGGTCATGTCCGGCAGCTGGATATCCAGCAATACAAGGTCATATTCGCCAGGTGTGAACATCTCCAGCGCCGCCTTGCCAGTCATCGCAACATCAACGCTGTTGCCCAGCTTTTCCAGCACTGAACGCGCCACAATCACGTTCAGCTCGATATCCTCCACCAGCAGGACGTGAAGCGCCGGTAATGGCAGGTCATCATCGGCCAGCGTATCGTCAACCTCTTCCGCCAGCGCGGGAGCCTGTACGGTCAGGGTAAACACCGAGCCATGACCCGGTTTGCTGGAAACCGTGATGTCGCCGCCCATGTTTTTCGCCAGGCGACGCGAAACAGCAAGCCCGATGCCCGTCCCGGTGGCTGGTTTTCCACCGTGGCTGTCTTTCACCTGGTAGTACATGGCGAAAATTTTATCCTGCTCATCCTGCGGAATGCCGATGCCGGAGTCTTCCACTTCAAAGCGCAGCATATTGCCTTTTTCATAGCTCACGCGGACAGTCACCTGCCCCTGCTGGGTAAACTTGACGGCATTGCTGATCAGATTCCACAGGATCTGCCGCAGTCGGGTGCCATCAGTCACCACTTTATGCGGTAACGGCAGCGTCGGTTCCATCACGAAACGCAGCCCTTTCTGCTGCACCTGCAGGCCAGAGAGGTTTTCCAGGTCGGCAAGGAAACTGGTGAAATCGACCGGCTGATTATCGAGTTGTACCTTGCGGCGCTCCATCTTATCCATGTCGATGATGTCATTGAAAATATTCCCCAGCGTCACGGCGGAGACATGGATTGTTTTGAGATACTTTTCCTGTTCCGTCGTGAGCTCGGTATCCAGCAGGATACGGCTCAGTCCGACGATGCCATTGAGCGGCGTACGCAGTTCATGACTGATGGTAGAGATGAAGGTGGTTTTATCGCGGCTCGCGCGTTCCAGTGCATCCTGATAACGCTTACGCTCAGTGATGTCGCGGCCAAAGCCCATCAGACCATGACGTTTCCCCACGCGGTCGTAATAAGGTACTTTACGGATTTCAAAACAGGCTTTGCGGCCATCCGGGTAATCCAGCCACTGTTCATAGGTCAGCGACACGTTATGGCGGAACACTTTTTCATCCGTCTCAATCACTTTCGCTGCTGCTTCTTCGCTGTAAACATCGTGCGGTTTCAGGTGGATCAATTGCTTCTCGCTTTTGCCAGTGAGCAGTTCCATCGCCCGGTTACAGCCGGAAAACTCTTTATCCTCATTGCGATAGAACACCAGGTCGGGAGAGGCATCAAGGAAAGAACGTAAGAATGAGGATTGTTGTTCGAGCTGCAGTTGTGTCTCTTCGCGCTCTTTCATCTCAATTTTCAGCCGCTCCAGCGTCGCCTGACGTTCGGCTTCGGCCTTTTCGCGATCGCTGATTTCCTGGTTCAGTTGCGCAATATTGTCCTTGAGCTGGACGTTGAGCTTCAGGTCACGCTCACGCATTTCTTCCAGCTTTTCGACCAGCCGCGACAGCCGCTGGCGCGACTCTTCGAGCTGCTCAACCACCACCGACAGAAAATAGACCGCCCAGGGAGTGATCAGCAGACCAAAGAAGATAGAGCGGATCACATCGATGCTTTCCACCTGGCCGTGCAGCACCATGGTCACCGCCATCTGCACCACAATGGCCAGTACCACCAGCGCAAGGGCCAGTAGCATCGAAAAACGCACCAGGCCCAGTTTCATCATCAGGTCGACATAATACTGCGCCAGTAAACGGATTTGCTTCATAAAGAATTCCTTCGCGACATCACCGCTCAATAATACTCAATTCTGAGCGAGGCGTTGCAGGAAGTTGCAGCGATGTGACCTGGACGTTGCACTTCAGCGCGGAACCCACTCGCGCCCCAATGCTGACCCCTGTACCCCATGCGTGTTCAGGTACTTGTCGAGTTCCACCATGCCCGTCCAGCGGTTTTCACACCACAGCGGCGCCAGCAGCGTCGGGCGACGGGCGCTGGCGGAAATGCGGTGAAAAACCACCTCCGGCGGCGTATGGCGGATCATCTCGCCTGCAGTGACGGTATAGTCATCAAGTTCAATGCCGCTTAACCGTCCGGCGGCCCAGGCTTTCGCCATCGTGCTGCCTTTTACAATATGTAGCGGATGCAGTTTGATACCGTCAACGCCGGTATCAACCACCCGTTCCAGCGTTTGCAGGCATTCCGTCTGCCCTTCGCCGGGCAGACCGACAATCAGGTGCGTGCAGACTTTCAGGCCACGCTCGCGCGCCAGGCGCGTCGTCTGCTGATAGCAGGCAAAGTCATGACCGCGATTAATACGGCGCAGGGTTTTATCGTGTGCCGACTGTAAACCCAGTTCCAGCCACACTTCATAGCCCTGCGCGCTGTAGTCGGTCAATAAATCCAGCACCGCATCAGGCACGCAATCCGGACGAGTACCGACGCACAGCCCGACGATACTCGCCTGCGCCACGGCCTGTTGATACATCGAACGCAGCACCTGAACTTCGGCAAAGGTACTGGTATAGGCCTGAAAGTACGCCAGATAGCGTCTGGCGCGATTGACCAGTTGCGCCTGATGCGCAAGCTGCTCAGCGATGGAACGATGCTGCTGCGTTTCATCGGCAAAGGAGGCCACATTACAGAAGGTACAGCCACCGCGCCCGATGGTGCCATCGCGATTCGGGCAGCTAAACCCGCCGTGCAGCGTCAGCTTATGAACCTTTTCGCCATAACGGCGCGCAAGATCCCCACCAAACATATTGACTAATTTCTGTAACTGCATAATCTGATAGACCGGCCTGGAGAAAAGGGCCAAGCCTGCCACTTTTAGTCTGTTTCGGCGATGACCTGGATCAATCGCCCGGAGAGGCTTTTATCTATTGAATATTCATTCACTTTATTTGCAAATTAATTCACTCCCGCCGCGATTATTTTTGCTTATGGTTTCGCGTTTTTTTTCATTCTTCCTTTCATTGCCATAAAACAGAGCCATTAAGCGGACTTACCGCCATTTGCAGAATAAAAATCTAGCTAAAATGTCGTACTCAGCACACTAAAGTCATTACAGCGCAATCATATAGTGAGTCAGATCACACTCACTCGGCGGTTTTCGTTGGGTGCAAACAACCTGAAACATGATAAAAAATCTTAATTATCAAGAAATTATGTTGCACATAGCACATTTTTGTATAAATAAGATTGCCATTTGACCTGTGTGTCGATTCCCGATAACTTGGAAATCCGCTGGAAGCTTTCTGGATGAGCACTCTGCTCATCATATTTATGCAGTTATAAGATTCCCTCTAAAAAGCAAGTCCTCAAACTTGTTTACCGTTGCGAAAAGGATAAAGAGGGCGAATGCGAGGCAGGCGTATGAAACGCCCAGCCCCGTCGCCAGGCTCTTGCTGCGCCTGTGCGCAACGGTCCGAGGGTGTCACGTAGAGCCTGGGGAGGTTCACTGATATGTTGTACGATAAATCCCTTGAGAGGGATAACTGTGGTTTCGGCCTGATCGCCCACATAGAAGGCGAACCTAGCCACAAAGTGGTGCGCACCGCTATTCATGCGCTGGCCCGCATGCAGCACCGCGGCGCGATCCTCGCTGACGGTAAAACTGGCGATGGTTGCGGCCTGCTGTTACAAAAGCCGGATCGTTTCTTTCGTCTCGTGGCGGAAGAGCGCGGCTGGCGTTTAGCTAAAAATTACGCCGTCGGGATGATTTTCCTGAATCAGGATCCTGAACTGGCAAGCCGCTCACGTCACGTTGTAGAAGAAGAGCTGCAACGCGAAACCCTCTCCATTGTCGGCTGGCGCGATGTCCCCACCAACGACGGTGTGCTCGGTGAAATCGCCCTCTCCTCCCTGCCACGCATTGAACAAATCTTTGTGAATGCCCCGGCGGGCTGGCGCCCGCGCGATATGGAGCGCCGCTTGTTTATCGCCCGTCGCCGCATTGAGAAGCGCCTGCTCGACGATAAAGACTTCTACGTCTGCAGCCTGTCGAATCTCGTGAACATCTATAAAGGTCTGTGTATGCCGGCGGATCTGCCGCGCTTTTACCTGGATCTGGCAGACTTGCGCCTGGAATCATCCATTTGCCTGTTCCACCAGCGCTTTTCCACCAACACCGTGCCGCGCTGGCCGCTGGCGCAGCCGTTCCGCTACCTGGCGCATAATGGCGAAATCAACACCATCACCGGTAACCGTCAGTGGGCACGTGCCCGTACCTATAAATTCCAGACCCCGCTGATCCCTGACCTACAGGACGCCGCACCGTTCGTCAACGAAACGGGCTCTGACTCCAGCTCGCTGGATAACATGCTTGAGCTGCTGCTGGCAGGCGGGATGGACATCGTGCGTGCCATGCGTCTGCTGGTACCGCCTGCCTGGCAGAACAACCCGGATATGGATCCGGAACTGCGCGCCTTCTTCGACTTTAACTCTATGCACATGGAGCCGTGGGATGGCCCGGCGGGCATCGTAATGTCCGACGGTCGTTTCGCCGCCTGTAACCTCGACCGTAACGGTCTGCGCCCTGCGCGCTACGTTATCACCAAAGACAAGCTCATTACCTGCGCATCTGAAGTGGGGATCTGGGACTATCAGCCGGACGAAGTGGTTGAGAAAGGCCGCGTCGGTCCTGGTGAACTGATGGTGATCGACACCCGTTCTGGCCACATTCTGCACTCCGCGGAGACTGACGACGATCTGAAAAGCCGTCACCCGTATAAAGAGTGGATGGAGAAAAACGTCCGCCGCCTGGTGCCATTTGAAGATCTGCCAGACGAAGAAGTGGGCAACCGCGAGCTGGATGACGATACCCTCGCCAGCTTCCAGAAACAATTTAACTACAGTTCAGAAGAACTGGATTCCGTCATCCGCGTACTCGGTGAAAACGGTCAGGAAGCGGTCGGCTCAATGGGGGATGACACGCCGTTCGCCGTGCTCTCCAGCCAACCGCGTATCATTTATGACTACTTCCGCCAGCAGTTTGCGCAGGTAACCAACCCGCCGATCGATCCGCTGCGTGAAGCGCACGTGATGTCGCTGGCGACCAGCATCGGCCGCGAAATGAACGTCTTTTGCGAAGCGGAAGGCCAGGCGCACCGTCTGAGCTTTAAATCGCCGATTCTGCTTTACTCCGATTTCAAACAGCTCACCACCATGAAGGAAGAGCACTACCGCGCCGACACGCTGGATATCACCTTCGACGTCAATGAAAGCACGCTCGAAGAGACCGTAAAAGCGCTGTGCGATACCGCCGAGCAGATGGTACGTAACGGTACCGTGCTGCTGGTGCTCTCTGATCGCAATATCGCCAAAAACCGTCTGCCGGTCCCGGCACCGATGGCGGTGGGCGCTATCCAGACGCGACTGGTAGACAAGAGCCTGCGCTGCGATGCCAACATCATCGTGGAAACCGCCAGCGTCCGCGACCCGCACCACTTTGCGGTACTGCTGGGCTTCGGCGCGACGGCTATCTACCCGTACCTGGCGTATGAAACGCTGGCGAAGCTGGTCGACAGCAAGGCGATTGAAAAAGATTACCGCACCGTGATGCTGAACTACCGTAACGGCATCAACAAAGGGCTGTACAAGATCATGTCCAAGATGGGCATCTCGACGATCGCCTCCTATCGCTGCTCGAAGCTGTTCGAAGCCGTTGGCCTGCACGCTGACGTTGCCGGTCTGTGCTTCCAGGGCGTGATTAGCCGTATCGGCGGCGCTAATTTTGACGACTTCCAGCGGGATCTGCTGAACCTGTCGAAGGTGGCCTGGCTGGCGCGTAAGCCACTGTCGCAGGGCGGACTGCTGAAATACGTCCACGGTGGCGAATATCATGCCTACAACCCGGACGTGGTGCGTACGCTGCAACAGGCGGTGCAGAGCGGTGAATACCGTGATTATCAGGAATACGCAAAACTGGTGAACGAACGCCCGGCGGCCACGCTGCGCGACCTGCTGGCGCTGAATCCGGGTGATGAAGCGGTCAGCATCAATGACGTTGAACCGGCCACCGAATTGTTTAAGCGCTTCGATACCGCAGCAATGTCCATCGGCGCACTGAGCCCGGAAGCCCATGAATCGCTGGCAGAAGCCATGAACAGCATCGGCGGTTTCTCCAACTCCGGTGAAGGCGGTGAAGATCCGGCGCGCTACGGCACCAATAAAGTCTCGCGCATTAAACAGGTGGCTTCCGGTCGCTTCGGCGTTACCCCGGCGTACCTGGTCAATGCTGATGTCATCCAGATCAAAGTCGCCCAGGGCGCGAAACCGGGTGAAGGCGGTCAGTTACCGGGGGATAAAGTCACCCCGTATATCGCCCGTCTGCGCTACTCTGTGCCGGGCGTGACGCTGATTTCACCACCGCCGCATCACGATATCTATTCGATTGAAGATCTGGCGCAGCTGATTTTCGACCTGAAACAGGTCAACCCGCAGGCGATGATCTCCGTGAAGCTGGTCTCCGAACCGGGTGTTGGCACGATTGCCACTGGTGTGGCGAAAGCCTACGCAGATCTCATCACCATTGCCGGTTACGATGGCGGCACTGGCGCCAGCCCGCTGTCATCGGTGAAATATGCCGGTTGTCCGTGGGAGCTTGGTCTGGTGGAAACCCAGCAGGCGCTGGTGGCTAACGGTCTGCGCCACAAGATTCGTCTGCAGGTGGATGGCGGACTGAAAACCGGGCTCGACATCATCAAAGCGGCGATTCTCGGCGCGGAAAGCTTCGGTTTCGGCACCGGGCCGATGGTAGCGCTGGGCTGTAAATACCTGCGTATTTGCCACCTGAATAACTGCGCCACTGGCGTCGCGACGCAGGATGACAAGCTGCGTAAGAACCACTACCACGGCCTGCCGTTCAAAGTGACCAATTATTTTGGCTTTATCGCGCAGGAAGTCCGTGAGCTGATGGCGCAGCTGGGCGTTACGCGTCTGGTGGATCTGATTGGCCGCACCGACCTGTTAAAAGCGCTGGACGGATACACCGCGAAGCAGCAGAAGCTGGACCTGACAAAACTGCTGGAGACCGCTGAACCACATCCGGGCAAAGCGCTCTACTGCACCGAGCACAACCCGCCGTTCGATAACGGTGTGCTCAATGCGCAACTGTTGCAGCAAGCGAAACCGTATGTTGATGACAAGCAGAGCAAAACGTTCTGGTTTGATATTCGCAACACTGACCGTTCTGTTGGCGCATCGCTGTCGGGTTATATCGCCAGGACACATGGCGATCAGGGGCTTTCCGCTGATCCGATTAAAGCGCACTTCAGTGGTACCGCGGGCCAGAGTTTTGGCGTGTGGAACGCGGGCGGCGTGGAGCTGTACCTGACCGGCGATGCCAACGACTATGTCGGCAAAGGCATGGCGGGCGGGTTGCTGGCGATACGTCCTCCGGTCGGTTCTGCTTTCCGCAGCCACGAGGCAAGCATCATCGGCAACACCTGTCTGTATGGCGCGACCGGCGGTCGGCTGTATGCTGCGGGTCGTGCAGGTGAGCGTTTTGCGGTGCGCAACTCCGGGGCGATCACCGTGGTGGAAGGTATTGGCGACAACGGTTGTGAATACATGACCGGTGGCATTGTCTGCATTCTCGGTAAAACCGGTGTTAACTTTGGCGCGGGCATGACCGGTGGTTTCGCCTACGTGCTGGATGAAGATGGAGACTTCCGTAAACGCGTTAACCCGGAGCTGGTGGAAGTGCTGGCCGTTGATTCGCTTGCCATCCACGAAGAGCATCTGCGTGGACTGATTACCGAGCACGTACACCACACCGGTTCGTCACGTGGTGAAGAGATCCTCGCTAACTGGCCGGCGTTCTCTGCAAAATTCGCGCTGGTGAAACCGAAGTCCAGCGATGTTAAAGCCCTGTTGGGTCACCGTAGTCGTAGCGCAGCTGAGCTGCGCGTGCAGGCGCAGTAAGGAGTCCAGATGAGCCAGAACGTATATCAATTTATCGACCTGCAGCGCGTTGACCCGCCGAAAAAAGCACTAAAGATCCGCAAAATTGAATTTGTGGAAATCTACGAGCCGTTTTCCGAAGGGCAAGCCAAAGCGCAGGCAGACCGCTGTCTGTCCTGTGGCAACCCGTACTGCGAGTGGAAATGCCCGGTCCATAACTACATCCCTAACTGGCTGAAGCTGGCGAACGAGGGGCGTATTTTTGAGGCGGCGGAACTGTCGCACCAGACTAACACGCTGCCGGAAGTATGCGGTCGTGTCTGCCCGCAGGACAGACTGTGTGAAGGATCCTGTACGCTGAACGACGAATTCGGCGCGGTGACTATCGGCAACATTGAACGCTATATCAACGATAAAGCGTTTGAGATGGGCTGGCGCCCGGATCTCACCGGCGTGAAACAAACCGACAAACGCGTCGCTATTATCGGCGCTGGCCCGGCTGGTCTGGCATGCGCCGACGTACTGACCCGCAACGGCGTCAAAGCGGTGGTGTTTGACCGTCATCCGGAAATCGGTGGTCTGCTGACCTTTGGCATTCCGGCCTTTAAGCTGGAAAAAGAGGTAATGACTCGCCGTCGTGAAATCTTCACCGGTATGGGTATTGAGTTCCAGCTGAACACCGAAGTGGGTCGCGATGTGCAGCTCGAGGATCTGCTGAAAAACTATGATGCCGTGTTCCTCGGCGTCGGCACTTATCAGTCGATGCGCGGTGGGCTGGAAAACGAAGACGCCGATGGCGTATTTGACGCGCTGCCGTTCCTCATCGCGAATACCAAACAGATCATGGGCTACGGTGAAACGGTGGACGAACCGTACGTCAGTATGGAAGGTCGTCGCGTGGTGGTGCTCGGCGGTGGCGATACCGCGATGGACTGCGTGCGCACTTCCGTTCGTCAGGGCGCAACGCATGTCACCTGTGCCTACCGCCGTGACGAAGAAAACATGCCTGGCTCAAAACGCGAAGTGAAAAACGCGCGTGAGGAGGGCGTGGAGTTCCAGTTTAACGTCCAGCCGCTGGGCGTTGAGGTCAATGCCAACGGTAAAGTGTGCGGCGTGAAAATGGCGCGCACCGAAATGGGCGCCCCGGATGCCAAAGGCCGCCGTCGTGCTGAAATCGTGCCCGGCTCGGAGCATGTGGTTCCAGCCGATGCCGTCGTTATGGCGTTTGGTTTCCGCCCGCACAGCATGTCGTGGCTGGAAAAACACAGCGTTGAACTGGACAGCCAGGGCCGTATTATCGCCCCGGAAGGCAGCGAAAACGCCTTCCAGACCAGCAACCCGAAAATCTTTGCGGGCGGCGACATTGTACGCGGTTCTGACCTGGTGGTGACGGCGATCGCCGAAGGTCGTAAGGCTGCTGACGGGATCCTGAATTACCTCGAAGTGTAATAAAAAACCCGGCGGTATTTTACCGCCGGGTTTTTTCAATATTCCACTGCGTGACGGTGCAGCTTGATCACCACTTTACGGATCGTGTGTGCCTCGCTGACATGGCAGCCCGGTTTATGTGGTTCGCCTGGCATAAACACCGCGAACATTCCTGGTCTGAGCGTTAACGTCTGTTCACCGTCAATGGCGTCGCACAGCTGATAATCCCCCTCTTCGTTCCAGGCGTCACACTCGCGCGCACTGCCACGCAGTCCGTAACGGATCTGCTCTTCGCCTTCCAGTAGTACCTGAATGTCGAGATAGTCACGATGCAGTTCGGCGCGCTTCTCCTGCGGCAGTTGCGTGGCAAACTGCATCACATTCATGAATAACGTCTCACCCTGCAACGGATACTGCCCGGTCTCTTTATGCTCCGGTCTGGCGGCCAGCGCCTGCGTCAGCGCGTCGGCAATCGCCTGCGGTAACCCTGCCGCCTCAGGTTGATGAATATCGCCCGTGATCATGGCATCGCTCCTTCTGCCCATAGTGCCGCACCCAGCAGCCCGGCGTCGTGGCGGAAACAGGCTTCGTGTAATGCGGTCTGATACGCCTGTGGCTCTTCGGCAAGGAATGCTTTCACCTGCGCCAGATACCCCTCCGCCAGCCCGACGCTGCCGCCAATGACCACGCATTCGCAATCGGTCACCGCTTTTACGTCAGCAATCAGGCGGGCCAGCGTTAGTGCTGAGTGCGTAATCAGTTCAGTTGCCTGCATATGCCCCTGCTGCGCACGTGCGAAGATCGTTTTCGCATCCAGCCCCTGTAAATCACCGCGTGCTGCGGCTGCAATGCCGCGCCCGGAGGCGATCGCTTCCACACAACCGATGCGCCCGCAACCGCAGCGCGGCCCGTGAGGATCAGCCAGCGTATGACCGATATGCCCCGCCAGACCGCCCTCGCCGGTCAGCAGTTTGCCGCCGCTGACAATCCCGCCGCCGACGCCAGTTGAAACGGTGATAAACACCATCACTGGCACCGGGGCGCACAACGCATAATATTCCGCCAGCGCCGCGGCCTGCGCGTCGTTCAACGCCACACACGGCAAACCGGTGATGCGCGACAGCGTTTCCACCAGCGGAAAGCGGGCCAGACCGCCGAGGTTTGCCGGGTTAATCGACGTCAGTATGCCGTCATGAATAATCCCGGTGGAGGCCACCGCCACCCGCGTTGCGCCCGGCAACAGCGGTTGTACCAGCTGACGTAAGGCTTCCGCTAACGCCTCCGGCGTCTTGCTGGCAGGCGTTGGCATTTCGCAGCGTTCCGTTATCTGCCGGTCGCCGCTAACGCGCCCGGCCGCCAGTTTCGTTCCGCCGATATCAATCGCCAGTATGGTCATGAACGCATCCTTACGTCGCTTTTATGGCCCCCCAAAGGCACGGCGCCGCTGAAGGGTTTGCCATCGATGGCATCATGCGTGCGCAGCGCTTCCGGGCGGATCCAACGCTGAACCCGCGACGGCATATCCAGACCAATCAGCAGGATCACCACGAACGTCAGGCCGAAGGAGAGCGATCCCAGTGCGGTACCCAGATCCAGTTTCTGAGCGATCAGCGCCCCGATCACTGGCGCCAGTGCACCACCCAGCGCGCCGACGTTATAGGTGAAGCCGAGACCGGCCGCACGCTGGTCGGTATCAAAATAGCCACCGATCAGCTTCGGCAGGATCCCGGAGATCCCCTGCCCCAGCATCTGCTGGAAGAAAAGTAACAAGCCCAGCACCCAGACGCTGGTACCGCCAATAGCAAATACCGGGATAATCAGCACCTGCGAGGCCAGCAGGCTACAGACGTAAGCCTTGCGGGTACCGAGCCAGTCGCCGAGGAAACCCCCGACACAGCAGCCGACTGCCGCACCAAAGCCGCTAAAGAACAGCACACGAGCGACAGTGGAAGGATCGTAAGCCAGTTCTGTTTTCAGATAAGTCGGCAGCAGTGCCTGAATCGGCCAGGAGTAGAGGAAAGCAAACAGCACGACGACCATCAGCATCACCCCGGTCGGCCAGCGCTTGCCGCTGCTCTGCACCATAAAACTGATGAAGATCGCCGCGCATACCAGACCGAGGATCGCGACCATCGCTGCGGTACGCATATCGCCCGCAAAACAGTACCAGAGCGACGCGGCGGCCACAGCCGTCATGATGATGTTGATAAGCCGATGCTTGCCACGGTAGAGAATATCAACCATCGTCCGTACCGGCGCTTTGCCTTCGTGTTTTTCTTTCCAGTCTTCCGCTTCGGGAATGTTTTTCCGCAGCCACAGCGCAAAGGCAATTGGCAGAATGCCGATGAAAAACAGCGCGCGCCAGCCCCAGACCGGCACCACCAGACTGTAGACCTGCGCCGCCACCACGGCGCCAACGGAGAAGCCCGAAATCAAAAAGCCGCTGGCTTTATTACGCAAATGCTTCGGCCAGCTTTCAATGACGTAAGTGGCGCTGGAGCCATACTCGCCCGCCATTCCCATGCCGATCACCAGACGGGCGATAAACATGGTGGTAAAGCCGGGCGCCAGACCGCAGGCCAGCGTCCCGACGGAAAACAGGACGATGCTGCTGACCATCGCCAGCCGGCGGCCATAGCGGTCGCCCATGGCGCCTAACATCAGACCGCCAAACCAGCGGGAAATAAAGGCCGCTGAGATGAGGCTCGCCGCCTGCACCGTCGTCAGACCAAACTCACTCTGAATTTCAGTGAGCACCAGGGCAATCAGAACAAAATCGAAACCATCTAATAAATACCCCAACCAGGCGGCGGAAAATGCGCGCCACTGTTCTTTGTTGAGATAGCGGTACCACGGGATGCTTTGCGTTGACATACTCATATCACTCTCCCGACGCTCGTCGTTTCGTTGTTTTACCCGGCTACACGCTGGCGCATCTCAGCCTGCAGCTGATTTGCCAACGCCTTCAGTTCCGGCAGGTACTTTTCTTCCACCGGGGCAAACGGCTTACGACACAACGGAACAGAAACCACATCCATGTAATGGAGCACGGTTTTCAGACCGCGGAAAACGCCGGTTTTGATCAGCAGATCGATGACCTTATTACATTCACTTTGCAGTAGCTGCGCTGTTTTGATATCCCCCGCCTGTAATGCCTTCACAATAGTAAGGTAGCGCCAGCCCATGATGTTGTAGGTGCTGCCGATCCCACCATCTGCACCGGCAAGCAGACCGGATGCAAAGATTTCGTCATAACCGTTGTAGAGCACCAGATCCGGATGCGCGCGGCGGATCTGCTCCATCTGGAAGAGATCCCCTGATGTCTGCTTCAGCGCACCGACGCCTGGCAACGTCACCAGGGTGTTAATCTGTTCAAGGCTGAGCTTCACGCCACTCAGCGCCGGAATGTTGTACACCACCATCGGTAACCCATCAGCGGCATCAATGACGGCACGGTAGTGATCGCAATGCTCCTCGAAACTGAAAGGGTAATAGAACGGTGTTACCGCAGAGACCGCATCGAAACCGTAACGGCTCGCTGCCGAAGCCAATTGCTGGGTTTCCCCGGTGCTGACGCAGCCAACATGCGCGATCAGCGTCACTTTGCCCTTTGCCTCTTCTGCCACGATTTCCAGCACTTCCTGACGTTCAGCCACACTCTGCACAAACGCTTCGCCAGTTGAACCGCCGACATATAACCCGTCAATTCCCTGACTGATGTTAAAGCGCACCAGCCGCCGCAGGCTCTCTTTATCCAGCTCTTGCGCTTTATCGAATGGAGTCAGTAAAGCGGGCATGACCCCACGTAAATTCACATTCATAGTGACCTCGCTGTGATGTTTTAGCTTAAATTCGATATACCTTTATACCTGTTATACCAGATCAAATAAGCAGCAGTTAATAGCAGATGTTTAATCTGCGATCGGCTTCACTAAACGACGATCGTTAAGATCGGGAGGATTTGCGGCTTTTCTTTTCCTGGCCAAAGGCGTGCCAGGTGGCGGAAACACTGTTGAGGTGGGTTTGCAGGGCACGATCCGCTTCGTCCGGATCGCGGTGGCGGATCGCGTCGACAATCGCCACATGCTGCTGGTAACTGACGTAGTTATGCTGGTGGAGTTCCTGATCCGGCACTTTTGGCCGCGCGGCGATCAGCCAGTCGAGCAGCGCAACGTGGATAGCCATGAAGATCGGATTACCGGGGATCTCCGCCAGCACACGGTGGAAATCTACATCTGAACGGATAAACAGCGTGTTGTCATCCAGCGACTGATTGTTGAGTTCGAGCGCTTTCACCAGTTGATCGATTTGCGTGGGTGTGGCGTGTTCTGCCGCGTAACGCACCAGGCTGGACTCGAAAAACAGACGTAGCTGTTCAAAGTGGGCGATGCCGCCAGGGTGGGAGAGGAAATCCTTTGCCATACCGGACAGTTCGCTGATGATGGTATCCGCCGAAGGGCGCGACACACGGGCACGTTCGCCGTTGCTGATTTGCACCAGCCCTTTGCGTTTCAGCGCCGCAAGTGCTTCCCTGACAGACGGACGGCCTACGTTGAAAAAAGCCATCAACTCACGTTCAGAGGGCAATTGCTCCCCCTCCGCAAACTCACGGCGGCGAATCATCTGTTCCAGCTCTTCCTCCACCATTTCGGAGAGCTTTTTACGCGCCAGCGGACGGCGACGCAAACTGCGACCAATGGTGTCTGAAGCGTTTTCTTCTTGCGGATCAAATGCGTTCATAAATGCCATAGTATTGATATGTGACAGCTTTCTTCATCTTATCACAGGAATTTCTGACTGGCGAAACGGACAGCTGATAACAAAACAGGCCCATAAGGACCTGTTAAAAGATTACTTCACTACGCGCAGCGCCGGACGGCCGCCACGAGGAGGCGGGGTATCATCAGGATCGTCATCATCCTCATGATCGGGTTTATCGCCGTCGATCACGGACATCATCGTTTCGGTTTCACCCGTGATGGTGGCTTCGTCCTCGATCAGGCTGACCCCCTCTTCGTCATAAGCCGCTTCCGGCTCAAACATGGTGCCTGCGCCGTTTTCACGTGCGTAAATCGCCAGCACAGCAGCCAGCGGAACAGAAACCTGACGCGGCACGCCACCGAAGCGGGCATTGAAGCTCACTTCGTCATTGGCAAGCTCCAGATTGCCCACGGCACGCGGAGCGATGTTTAACACAATTTGCCCGTCGCGGGCATATTCCATCGGCACACGAACGCCTGGCAGCGTGACATCCACCACCAGGTGCGGCGTTAACTGATTATCCAGCAACCACTCGTAGAAAGCCCTTAACAGATAGGGGCGGCGCGGAGACAGTTGAGATACATCCATGCGTTAGCCTCGACCGAGGCGCATTTCACGCTCGGCTTCAGTTAAAGAAGCGAGGAAAGAATCACGCTCAAAGACGCGCGTCATATACCCTTTTAGTTCTTTCGAACCCGCGCCAACCAGCTCAATGCCGAGGACCGGCAAACGCCACAGCAGCGGCGCCAGGTAGCAGTCAACCAGGCTGAACTCATCGCTCAGGAAATACGGTTTCTGGGTGAATACCGGCGCAATTGCCTGTAATTCTTCGCGCAGCTGTTTACGGGCAGCATCAGCCTGAGAGGCAGAACCGGTAGTGATGATGTTCATCAGCGAATACCAGTCTTTTTCGATACGATGCATATACAGGCGGCTTTCACCACGCGCCACCGGATAGACCGGCATCAGGGGCGGATGCGGAAAACGCTCATCCAGATATTCCATAATGATACGGGATTCCCACAGGGTGAGCTCACGATCCACCAGCGTCGGGACGCTCTGGTTCGGGTTGAGGTCAATCAGATCCTGAGGCGGGTTATCCTTCTCCACGTGCTCTATCTCAAAACTGACACCTTTTTCGGCCAGCACAATGCGGACCTGATGGCTATAGATGTCAGTAGGACCAGAAAACAGCGTCATTACCGAACGTTTGTTGGCAGCGACAGCCATGAAAACCTCCAGGTATATTCAGAATTTTTACTGCTGCCAGCCACTCTGTGGCCAGCCAGATATAAGGCCCCATCTGCACGAAGGACACCCTTTGTTCAACGTGAAAACAAAAAATGAACAATCCCCGGCATTTGGGCAGAAAATTGGATGATAGTTTACCAGATTTTGTTGGCTTTGGGGTGAGGGGATTCTGGAAATGCTGAAAAAGAGAGTGGAAGCAGGGCCTGGTTGTGGGTATCACCTGCTTTATCCATAAAAAAAACCCGCCGAAGCGGGTTTTTTCGCCAATTCTTCTCCTGCAAATGCAGGACAAAATTAACGTTTGGAGAACTGCGGACGACGGCGTGCTTTACGCAGACCGACTTTCTTACGTTCAACCTGACGAGCGTCACGAGTAACGAAGCCAGCTTTACGCAGTTCAGAACGCAGGGACTCGTCGTACTCCATCAGAGCGCGGGTGATACCGTGACGGATCGCACCGGCCTGACCAGAGATACCACCACCTTTAACGGTGATGTACAGATCCAGTTTCTCAACCATGTCGACCAGTTCCAGCGGCTGACGAACTACCATGCGGGCAGTTTCGCGACCGAAGTACTGTTCCAGTGAACGCTGGTTGATAACGATTTTGCCGTTGCCCGGTTTGATGAACACACGAGCTGCGGAACTTTTGCGGCGACCAGTGCCGTAGTATTGATTTTCAGCCATTGCCTATAATCCCGATTAGATGTCAAGAACTTGCGGTTGCTGTGCCGCGTGGTTGTGCTCGTTGCCCGCGTAAACTTTCAGTTTACGGTACATAGCACGACCCAGCGGGCCTTTTGGCAGCATGCCTTTAACCGCGATTTCAATCACACGCTCAGGACGGCGGGCAATCATCTCTTCAAAGGTCGCTTCTTTGATACCACCGATGTGACCGGTGTGGTGGTAGTACATTTTGTCTTCGCGCTTGTTGCCGGTGACAGCAACTTTTTCTGCGTTCAGAACGATGATGTAATCACCAGTATCTACGTGCGGAGTGTATTCCGCTTTGTGCTTACCGCGCAGGCGACGAGCCAGTTCGGTAGCCAGACGGCCCAGAGTTTTACCGGTCGCGTCAACAACATACCAGTCGCGTTTTACGGTTTCTGGTTTAGCTGTAAAAGTTTTCATTAAAAGCTTACCCAAATAATTAGTTTCACGTTGGTGAACACACAAACGTCTAAAAATATGTGAGGTTCACACGACATTGTCCAGTAAACCTACCCCCTCGGATATGTTTAGCCGGCACACAAGGTTTCGGGAAAAAAACACTTGTTGTAACGTGGGGTCGCAGGATTATAGAGAAGTCGGGGTCAAAGATCGACCCCTTTTTATGATTCGCAGAGGGTTTTTAGCCCGCTAAATGCTCGCGCTTCAGATATTCTTCGCTCTGCATTTCCTGTAAACGCGACAGGCAGCGCTGGAACTCAAATTTCAACCGTTCGCCCTGGTAAATCTCATATAAAGGCACCGCAGCGCTGACCACCAGCTTCACGTGCCGCTCGTAGAACTCATCGACCAACGCGATAAAACGGCGTGCTTCGCTCTCCATCAACGGGGTCATCACCGGAACATCCAACAGCAACACCGTATGGAAAAGGCGCGAAAGCGCGATGTAATCATGCTGGCTGCGCGCATCGACGCACAGCGTGGTGAAAGAGACCGCCAGCGTCTGGTTCTCAACGCCGAGCGTCTGCAGTGGCCGGTGGTTAATTTCCAGTTCTGGCGCATGTTCACGACGAGCCCCTGCCAGCGCCAGCCAGAGTTTATCCATCTCTTGTGTGGTTGCGTCATTGAGCGGGGAGAGCCACAGATGCGCCTGCGTCAACGTCCGCAGGCGGTAATCTACGCCGGCATCGACATTCATGACGTCGCAATGGGCTTTGATAGCATCAATGGCAGGCAGAAAACGCGCCCGTTGCAGACCGTTGCGATAAAGCTCGTCCGGCGGAATATTCGAGGTGGTGACCAGCGTAATACCGCGATCAAACAGTGCCTTCATCAGCCCGCCCAGCAGCATGGCGTCGGTGATATCGGAAACGAAGAACTCATCGAAACAAAGCACGTCGGTTTCGGCCTTAAAGCGGTCGGCAATAATCTCCAGCGGGTCGCTGTGGCCCTGCAGTTGCGTCAGTTCTTCATGGACGCGCAGCATGAAACGGTGAAAGTGCAGACGTTGTTTTCGCGTGCCGGGCAGGCTCTGGTAGAAGAGATCCATCAGCCAGGTTTTCCCTCGCCCGACGCCGCCCCACATATACAACCCGCGTACTGGCGTCATTTCCGCCGCCTCGCGTTTACTCAACAGTTTGCTGAATCTGGCCATCAGTCCACCGCCAGAAGGCGGCGTGGCGGATCGCTGCACCAGTTCCTGCCAGATGTTTTCCAGACGACTCACAGCCTCTCGCTGCACATCATCAGCTTGATGACTGCCCTCGCTGAGAGCCTGAAGGTAACGCGATGTTGGGGTAATGCTTTGCATGAGTTATTGTTATTCCTTGAAAAGCGCGATGCCGCAGTTCACGATTGACGTATAAAGAGGCGGTTCTACACTACGCGATGATACGCCAGGATTCCACTTCCTGGCGAATAGCGGTTATAGTGGCACTATCAGGCGCGTGCAAGGAGTCGCCTCACGGCCAACACCCTACGGAACCACAAAACAACGGGAGAAGTTCATGACCTGGGAATATGCGCTAATTGGCTTAGTTGTCGGCATTATTATCGGTGCTGTCGCCATGCGTTTTGGTAACCGCAAATTACGCCAGCAGCAGGCCCTGCAGTACGAACTGGAAAAGAACAAAGCAGAGCTGGATGAGTATCGTGAAGAGTTAGTAAGCCACTTCGCCCGTAGCGCGGAGCTGCTCGATAACATGGCGCACGACTACCGCCAGCTGTACCAGCACATGGCGAAAAGCTCCAGCAGTCTGCTACCGGAAATGGCGGCAGAAGCCAACCCGTTCCGCAGCCGTCTGGCGGAGTCTGAAGCCAGCAATGATCAGGCGCCGGTTCAGATGCCTCGTGACTATTCCGAAGGCGCGTCCGGTCTGTTGCGCAGTGGCGTAAAACGCGACTGATCGCATAATCGCTATTATTTTTCACGGGCGCTGCCGTTGCGCCCGTCCCTTCTTCCCTGCCCCAGCTATTATTTAATCATTATCCGCATTGTTAGCTGATTGAAAATTCAATAACATCGGTCTGTTTCGGGATCTTTTTCTTACCCATCAGGTTACGAGAGCCAGCATCAATGAAGAAATCTACTTTGCTGTTGAGTGCGTTAGCGTTAAGTGTCGGGTTATCTCTTTCTGCGATTCAACCCGCAGCAGCGTCATTACCTACCGCGGTACCGGGCCAGGGCACGCTGCCCAGCCTCGCGCCGATGCTGGAAAAAGTCCTGCCCGCCGTGGTCAGTGTCCAGGTGGAAGGCACTGCAATGCAGAGCCAGCAAGTACCCGAAGAGCTGAAAAAATTCTTTGGCGAGCAGGGGCCGGACGAGCAAGCGCAGCCGTTTGAAGGTCTCGGTTCTGGCGTCATCATCAATGCAGCGAAAGGCTACGTGCTGACCAACAATCACGTCGTCAGCCAGGCGCAGAAAATCAGTGTTCAGTTGAACGATGGCCGTGAGTTTGAAGCGAAGCTTATTGGCAGCGACGATCAGAGCGACATTGCGTTGCTACAATTGCAAAACCCCAGCAATCTGACCCAAATCGCCATTGCCGATTCCGACAAACTGCGCGTCGGTGATTTCGTCGTCGCTGTTGGTAACCCGTTCGGCCTCGGGCAAACCGCCACGTCAGGGATTGTCTCCGCACTGGGCCGCAGCGGGCTTAACCTTGAAGGACTGGAAAACTTTATCCAGACCGATGCCTCCATTAACCGCGGCAACTCCGGCGGCGCACTGCTCAACCTGAATGGTGAGCTGATCGGCATTAACACGGCAATCCTCGCCCCTGCCGGCGGCAGCGTCGGCATTGGTTTCGCCATCCCCAGCAATATGGCACGTACGCTGTCTCAGCAATTGATTCAGTTTGGTGAAATCAAACGCGGTCTGCTTGGGATCAAAGGCACTGAAATGAGTGCCGACATCGCGAAAGCCTTTAAGCTCGACGTACAGCGCGGGGCCTTCGTCAGCGAAGTAATGCCAAATTCCGGCTCAGCGAAAGCGGGCATTAAATCCGGCGACGTGATTGTCAGCCTCAACGGTAAACCACTTAACAGCTTCGCAGAACTGCGTTCGCGCATTGCCACCACCGAACCCGGCACCAAAGTGAAGCTGGGGCTGTTACGCGACGGCAAACCGCTGGACGTCGAAGTGACGCTGGATAAGAGCACCTCGTCAACCGCCAGTGCAGAACAGATTTCGCCTGCATTGCAGGGCGCGTCGCTAAGCGACGGACAACTGAAAGATGGCAGCAAAGGGATTGTTATCGACAGCATCGAAAAAGGCAGCGCCGCCGCGCAGATCGGTCTGCATAAAGATGACGTTATTATCGGTATCAACCGCGAACGCGTGCGCTCGATTGCTGAAATGCGCAAAGTGCTGGAAGCGAAACCCTCCGTTATTGCGCTGAATGTGGTGCGAGGTAACGAAAGCATCTATCTGCTGCTGCGTTAAGCGAACCCATCCGGACATCACATGGCATGTGATGTCCGGATAACTCGTGTTATGCTTCGGCTGTTTACTCACCAGTGATATCAGCATCATGCTTGTAAAGCTCATACGTTCGACCGCGATCGGTTTGATTGTTGGCGGTATTTTGTTAGCCGCTATGCCGTCCTTACGCCAGATTGGTACCCAGACCACCGCCAGTTTCGACAGCGCGGATGAATCACCCGCCAGTTATAATCAGGCGGTGCGCCGCGCTGCGCCTGCGGTCGTTAACGTCTATAACCGTGGGCTTAACAGTACAACCAACAATCAGCTGGAGATCCGCACT
This sequence comes from Trabulsiella guamensis ATCC 49490, assembly GCF_000734965.1. Taxonomy (GTDB): domain Bacteria; phylum Pseudomonadota; class Gammaproteobacteria; order Enterobacterales; family Enterobacteriaceae; genus Trabulsiella; species Trabulsiella guamensis. Next base: position 50,191 of record NZ_JMTB01000111.1, on the reverse strand, counting down.
CTCGGCTCCGGCGTCATCATGGATGATCGCGGCTACATTATTACCAACAAGCATGTGATCAACGATGCCGATCAGATCATCGTCGCCCTGCAGGACGGCCGGGTTTTTGAGGCATTACTGGTCGGGTCCGATACGCTGACCGACCTGGCGGTACTCAAAATCAACGCCACAGGCGGTTTGCCGATTATCCCCATCAATCCAAAACGCATTCCCCACATTGGCGACGTGGTGCTGGCGATCGGCAACCCGTATAACCTCGGGCAAACCATCACCCAGGGGATTATCAGCGCCACCGGTCGTATCGGCCTGAACCCCACCGGACGGCAGAACTTCCTGCAAACCGACGCCTCCATCAACCACGGTAACTCCGGCGGCGCGCTGGTGAATTCGTTAGGCGAACTGATGGGCATCAACACTCTCTCCTTCGATAAGAGCAACGATGGGGAAACGCCGGAAGGGATCGGTTTCGCCATTCCTTTCCAGCTCGCCACTAAAATCATGGATAAGCTGATCCGCGATGGCCGCGTGATTCGTGGTTACATCGGCATTGGCGGGCGCGAAATTACCCCGCTGCATGCACAAAGCGGCGGCGGGATCGATCAGCTTCAGGGGATTGTGGTCAACGAAGTGGCGCCTGGCGGTCCGGCTGCACTGGCGGGCATTCAGGTTAACGACGTCATCACGTCGGTAAACGGTAAACCGGCGATCTCAGCGCTGGAGACTATGGATCAGGTAGCGGAAATTCGCCCGGGTTCAGAAATCGAAGTGGTGGTGATGCGTGATGATAAGAAAATCACGCTGCCTGTAACCGTGCAGGAATACCCCGCAACCAACTGACAACCATAAAAAACCGGAGCCCTGGGCTCCGGTTTTGGCATCCGCGAAAACTTATTTGTTCACGAACTCTTCGCCGAGTGCGATATCTTTCTTCAACGTATCCAGCATCCCTTCCAGCGCCTGCTGTTCAAACGCGCTCAGAGTGCCAACTGGCTTACGCTCCTCGATACCATTTTTACCCAGCAGCAGCGGCTGTGAGAAGAAACGGGCATGCTGGCCATCGCCTTCAACATACGCGCATTCCACAACACCTTTTTCGCCCTGCAGCGCACGCACCAGAGAGAGACCGAAACGCGCCGCCGCCTGACCCATAGAAAGGGTTGCGGAGCCGCCACCGGCTTTCGCCTCAACCACTTCAGTACCCGCATTCTGGATACGTTTGGTCAGATCGGCAATCTCCTGATCGGAGAAGCTCACACCCGGGATCTGCGACAGTAGCGGCAGAATGGTTACGCCTGAGTGACCGCCGATCACCGGCACTTCAACGTCAGTCGGCTGTTTGCCTTTCAGTTCGGCAACAAAGGTGTTGGAACGAATGATGTCCAGCGTGGTGACGCCAAACAGCTTGTTCTTGTCATAAACGCCGGCTTTTTTCAGCACTTCGGCGGCGATAGCAACCGTGGTGTTAACCGGGTTAGTGATGATACCAATGCAGGCTTTCGGGCAGGTTTTCGCAATTTGCTGCACCAGGTTTTTCACGATGCCCGCGTTAACGTTGAACAGATCGGAACGATCCATCCCCGGCTTACGCGCCACCCCTGCGGAAATCAGAACCACGTCAGCACCAACCAGTGCCGGCGTCGCATCTTCACCGGAGAAACCTTTGATTTTTACATCGGTAGGAATATGGCTAAGATCCACGGCCACGCCAGGGGTTACCGGCGCGATATCATACAGGGAGAGTTCTGAGCCTGAAGGCAGTTGGGTCTTAAGTAGTAGGGCAAGCGCCTGGCCAATACCGCCAGCTGCGCCAAGGACTGCGACTTTCATCCTAAACTCCTTATTATGGTTAATTTAATCTACCGTTATCTCGCTGCGGCGACCTTAATTCACAAGTTCAATAATTACAATAAGATCGCTTTTAGAATGCGGGGTACATTCCGATTCAACAATCTTTTAAGAATCACTCGCCGCCACTGCCGGAAAACGGTTGACTGCTGGTTACAATACACCCTGCCAGACTAGCAAAACAACATCATTTTTATAACATTTGTTTTACTTTTGTACTTATTTTCTTCCCGTGACACAGGCATGTTTCTTGATAACGTTTTTTGATAAAATCCCTCTCTTTCATAACATTATTTCAGCCTTTTCCATGGCAGAACATTTGCATAAAAATTCATTCAAATGCATAATAATGTTGTTTTCTCCGCCATGATACGGGTGACATATGCGAAGCTCGGCAAAACAAGAAGAGTTAGTAAAAGCATTTAAAGCGCTACTAAAGGAAGAAAAATTCAGTTCTCAGGGTGAGATCGTCCAGGCGTTGCAGGAGGATGGATTTGATAATATCAATCAATCCAAAGTCTCCCGCATGTTGACGAAGTTTGGCGCAGTGCGCACGCGCAACGCCAAAATGGAAATGGTCTACTGCCTGCCTGCCGAACTGGGAGTCCCGACAACCTCCAGCCCGCTGAAAAATCTGGTTCTGGATATCGATTACAACGATTCTGTGGTGGTTATCCACACGAGCCCTGGTGCGGCACAGTTGATCGCACGCCTGCTGGACTCGCTGGGTAAAGCAGAAGGTATCCTCGGTAGCATTGCCGGTGACGATACCATCTTCACTACACCGGCCCGGGGTTTTTCCGTGAAAGAGCTGTTTGAAGCCATTCTGGAGCTGTTCGAACAGGAGCTTTGATCCGCTGCGCCCTCTGGCATTCATCCAGAGGGTTACTCTGCCTCATCATAACTTAAACGCAACATATCTCCCTTTTACTTTAACAAATAGTGCGATTCACCACTCAAAACCATTCACCCAGTTAATACTAACGCACAAAACGTTAAATCAAATTATCCATTTGATTTTCTTATCATTTATTAGATTAAACGCACTCCACAGTCTTTTTTTAATTCCTCCAGGTTATAAAAATTGATTTTCTTAGTGAGTAATAAGGCAGCAAACAATTAGCAGGGTATTAATTTTTCCCGTGACGAGTGTATACTTGATTTTGTGATGAGGGTCACGAAATGAAGGCCCCACGAAAAAATTCGACGAGGTAAAGATTATGAAAACTACCAGCACTGTAGCAGTCCTGAGTCTCCTGTCCGCGCTCTCTTTTGGCGCTTTCGCTGCCGATTCTATCACCAGCGAGCAGGCACAAAACCGTCAGCCTATCGGTACCGTTTCCGTTGGCGCTATCGCCTCTTCCCCGATGGACATGAACGCCATGCTGAGCAAAAAAGCCGATGAGCAAGGCGCAACGTCCTACCGTGTGATTGAAGCCCATAACGGCGACCAGTGGCACGCCACTGCAGAACTGTACAAATAAGCTCTGCGTATTTCCGACCCGTTATTCGTCAGCGGTCACCAGGCATAAAAAAAGCAGTTTAACCCTTCTCGCCGCTGATATGACCAAATTTTATGGAGTAAAAAGATTATGAAACGCGCAATGATCATCGCATCCCTTGGTTTAGCTTCTGTTCTCTCTTTTGGTGCCAGCGCCGCGGTACATCAGGTCAACGCTGAGCAGGCCCGCAACCTGCAGCCAATGGGCACTATTTCTGTTGCTCAGATTGGTAGCGCACCGATGGATATGCGCCAGGCACTGGATGCGAAAGCAGAAAAAGAAGGCGCATCCGCCTACCGTATTATTGAAGCCCGTACTGATGCCAGCTGGCATGCAACGGCAGAACTGTACAAATAAACCCTCGTCGTCTTGTCCGACGACTTGCCCCCGCTCGCCGGGGGCTTTTTTATAGCTGAACGTTGAAGCGCAACTGCCCTTCCGACTCCTCTTCGGCCTCATCAAACAGCAGAATCAATGCGCCAAACCGCCGGCGTTGCACGTCGCTGAGATGGGAGAATTCAATCTCCAGCGGCAACGGCAGGACGTTTCCCGTCACCACATCCCACAGCGAATCCAGATCGTTGACCTGTTCACGCGCCAGTGCGAAAGCGTGGCGGAATTGCTGGTAAAAATCATCCATGGTTTCGATTTCGTCAAAATCAAACGTGTAGATTTTCATGCCTGCGCCCCATCCCGACGGGTGGCGAATGCCACCCGTTTCCTTACTCGCTTACAATCCCCCAAGGTGCAGGGTTTTCACTTCCAGAAACTCCTCCAGCCCCAGCACAGAGCCTTCACGCCCCAGACCGGACTCCTTCACGCCGCCGAACGGCCCAAGTTCCGTCGAGACAGAGCACTCATTGATGCCGATCATACCGCTTTCCAGCGCCTGAGAGACGCGAAAGACGCGTTGCAGATTCTGCGTATAGAAGTAGGCCGCCAGACCAAACGGCGTATTATTTGCCCGTTGAATGACTTCCTCTTCGCTGGTGAAACGGAAACAGGCGGCGACAGGCCCGAAGGTCTCCTCCTGTGCCAGCTTCATGTTGTCGCTGCACTCGCCCAGCACGGTTGGTTGCCAGAAGTTACCGCCCAGTGCGTGCGGTTTGCCTCCGGCCAGCACGCGGGCACCTTTTTCTACCGCATCAGAAACATGCTCTTTCACTTTTTCAACGGCAGACGGTTCAATCAATGGGCCAACCACCACCCCCTCTTCCACGCCGTTGCCGACCTTCAGCGCATTCACTGCATCAGCGAGCTGGCGGGTAAACGCATCATAAACGTTTTCATGAATGTAGAAGCGGTTAACGCTCACGCATACCTGCCCGGCATTGCGGAATTTATTGGCGATCGCCCCTTTCACTGCGGCATCAATGTCAGCGTCCTCAAAGACGATGTAAGGGGCGTTGCCGCCCAGTTCCATCGAGACTTTCTTCATCGTCTCTGCGGCGTTACGTACCAGCGTTTTACCCACTGCCGTCGACCCGGTGAAGGAGATTTTGCGCACCTCATGGCTCGCCATGATGGCGTCGCTGATTTCTGGTGTATTGCCCGCCACGGCATTCAGTACACCGTCCGGAACACCGGCCTTTTTCGCCAGTTGCAGCAGTGCAAAGGCGCTCAATGGCGTGTTATTCGCAGGTTTAATCACCCCGGTACACCCTGCGGCCAGCGCCGGACCGAGCTTACGCGTCAGCATCGCCATCGGGAAGTTCCACGGCGTGATTGCCGCTACCACGCCGACGGGTTCGCGGGTCGCCAGAATACGCGATCCGGGTTTCACGGCAGGGATGATTTCGCCGTTGGCGCGTTTCGCCTGTTCAGCAAACCACTGAATAAAGCTGGCAGCGTAATCCACTTCCCCTTCGGCTTCTTTAATCGGCTTGCCCTGCTCGGCAGTCATCAACCTGCCAAGCCAGGATCGGTTCTCAATGATCAGCTGATACCATTTGTTGAGTATCTCCGAACGCTCTTTTGCGGTTTTTGCCCGCCAACCCGGGAAGGCTTTACTGGCTGCCGCAATGGCCTCTTCGGTCTCTTTCTTACCAGCTTTTGCGACTTTCGCCAGGGTTTCTCCGGTCGCCGGATTCACGACATCAAAGGTGGTGTCGAGATTTTTCCAGACTCCATCAACGAAATAACCGGTCCGAAACAGTTCATGATCCTGCAGCGCCTGCGTTGTCATTTGTCCTCCTGGTGTGTTGTGTTCTGCCTGACCAATAAGTATAGCCACAAAAAAACCGACGCTTCTGGCGTCGGTTATCGGGGTTAGTTATCGGTCAGCGCATTCTGGTATTTATTCAGCATACCCACCAGTCGTTTGACCGGTTCGGTCACCTGTGGCGGCGCTTCCCAGGTTCGCAATTTTTCCTGATAGACATCGAGTTCTTCCAGCAGTTGCGTAAAGTAGCGACGACGTTTTACATCGCTGTTGGCGGCAATCACCTGATCTGCGGTGCGCCGCAACTGACGGTGAAAGGCGGAGAGATCATCATTAATGGGTACCGGCGCGTCGCGCAGGCGCTGATGCGCGATAATCAGCGTCAGGGCAAGGCGGAATTTCGCCAGGTCGCCGGGAAATTTGTTCAGCAGTAAAAACAACTGTTGGTACAAAGCCGGAAGACGGTTCTCTTTACGTCGTGCCGTGTTGGTGGTCATTGCCGATACCGCCGCCGAGACAAACTGATTCAGTAGTACGCGTCCGGTGCGTGCATGGGAGTTATCACGGATCAACAGGATCACCATAAACGCCAGGAAACAGCCCACCAGTTGACCCAGCGCGCTGTCGAGGAACTGACTGAAATGAAAAGTCATCGGGTTATCAAGCACGATGATGTTGATCGTACTCGCCAGCGCCCCCAACGAACCCAGCCGCCGTTTCTGAACCTCAATACCAATGAAGAACGCCAGCACAGCGAGGCTGATGCAGAGCAGCAGCATGCTTTGTTGCGTCGAGGGAATAATCACGAGGAAAAAGAGCGCCCCCAACGGTAGCGCGGCCAGCGTACCGTAAATAAAGTCGATGGCTACCATGCGCGGGTTCGGCAGACGCATCGCCAGCGAGGTGACGACGGCAATCATGACCATCGCGCCGCTGCCTGACGTCCAGCCTGTCCACAGCCAGAACAGGGTGCCAAGTACGCAGGAAATCGTGGTGCGCCAGAAGTTGATCATCGCATGATGACGCTCGGCGGATTCCGCACGCACTACCACTTCGCCCTGTAAGATCTCCTCTTCTCGAACACTGATTTTGGCATTGCTTACCACACCGCGTTTCAGTAGCTGATAGCGTGTGGCAGCGCCGATCCAGCTGTAAATCGTCACCGGTGTGTCGTGTTCGCCGGTCCATACCAGTACGCGGCGCATGCGTTTGAGCTGCTTATGCACATCCTGTGGCGTCTCCACCGGTTCATCGAACAATTCCCGCCAGCCGTCAGTGATCAGCTCCGGGCGGGTATTCTGAATCAGGTAGGTTTCACACGCCTGGGTAATGAGTGTCAGGGAAAGGGTATTCAGCGCTTTCAGGCGACGGTTGGCTTTGGCCCAGCGTGATGACTCCATATGCAGGTTGCTGCGCATCCCTTCCATGGCCTGTGCGCGGCGCACCAGTGCACTCCAGGCTTTGTCTACCTCTTCGCTATCGCCGTGACGAATGCACAATTGCATCAGTTGATATTGCGCCACCAGCAGCGCATCAAGTTCCCGGTCAATCTCCTGTTTAATGGATCGCGGGGAAAACAGCAGATCGGCGGCGATCGCGCAGACAATACCAATCACTATCTCACTGCAACGCTCCACCGCAAACTGCGGCGTCAGTAGCGGTTCGGTCTGAATGGTGATCACGATGATGAGCGCCGTGTACCCCGCCAGCCCCCAGGCATAGGAGTTTTCCACGCGAACCAATGAGGAGAGCCAGGTACAAAAACCCGCCCACACGCAGCACACCAGGATCATCAGCAACGGCGCGCGGATCATCAGAATGATGATGGTGAGCGCGGCGATACAGCCGATGAAAGTACCAATGATACGCAGCATACCGCGGTAGCGAATAGCGCCGGAGTAAGGTTCGCCACCAGCGGCAAAAGCCGGGCCTGCCGCGACAATCGCAGCGGTCAGCACCGCCCAGCGCGGCGTTTCCAGCTCGAAGTGAAAGCCTACAAATAGCGCCAGCACAATCGCGCAGGCAAGCTTAAGCGCAAAGCGAATATGCTGGCTGGCGATAGAAAAAATGCCCATCACAATTAACCGAACTCACGCAGGCGCAGCGCCAGTTTCTGAAAAAAGGTCATCTGGCGCTCGTCGCGATCTTTGGCGCCGGTAATGACAACGGTGGCGGTGGTACCGGCCGGCCACAGGTTGCCGCGCTGCTGATCAAGATGAATGCGCACCGGCACACGCTGGGCCAGGCGAACCCACTCCAGGTTAGAGTCGACCGTCGCCATACCTTTGCTGTCGTTGCTGCTGCTGGCGTTGGTCACCCCAGCCGCCACGCTGTTTACGGTACCTTTAAGCACAACCGAACCGCCCAGCGGGGTAATTTCCGCACGATAGCCCGGGCGCACGCCTTCCAGTTTGGTCTCTTCCATATAGGCCATCACATAAAACGACCCTTCTTTCACCAGCGCGACTGCTGTCGAACCACGGGTAATAAACTCACCGGCATAGACGTTAAGGTTAGTGACCCAACCGTCCGCAGGCGCACGAATGACAGTGCGCTCCAGGTCCAGACGTGCAAGATCGCGTGAGGCCTGCGCTTTCGCCAGTTGATGCAGGACGGTTTGCAACACATTGTTTGCCTGGTCAATTTCTTCGCGCGACATCGCCTGAATGCCTAACTGGTTACGGCGACCCGCTTCGCGGCGTTTTTCGCTGGCCAGCGCCTGATAATAGGCCACATCAGCTTCGGCCTCTTCCAGCGCCTTTTTATAGCGCGGCTGGTCGATGACAAACAGCACCTGGTCCTTCTTCACCCGTTGGTTATCTTTTACATTCACCTCAGTGATGAGTCCGGCAACATCTGGAGCGATGGCGACGACGTCAGCACTGAAGCGTGCGTCACGCGTCCAGGGCGATTCCGTGTAATAGACCCAGGCACGGAAAATAGCCATAAACGCCAGAATAACCAGTATCAGTGTGATGGCCGTACGGGAGATTTTTCTTGTAAGTGTTTTCACAGCGACCTCAGACGAACAAACGCGATATCAGATAGAAAAGACAGCAGTACAGCGCCGTATTGAACAGCGCGGGGTGCCAGACAAAATCGTATATCCCGGAGGGGATAAGCACCCGGCGAACCAGCCAGAAGATGGCGAGCGACAGTAGCAATTCAAAGAAGATCGGCGGAAATGACAGGCCGAAAATCACAATGACGGGGAACAGACTCATGTTGACCTTGATTTGGGAGCAGGTGAGAAGCGATGCTTTTTTATTATTCAGCTAACAGTATATTAACGTAACTGTTATCCTCTTATCTACGATATGTGATCTAAATCACTTTTAAGCCAGAGTGAATAATGGAAAGACTAAAACGCATGACGGTGTTTGCCAAAGTGGTCGAATTTGGCTCCTTTACAGCGGCAGCGCGACAGCTACAAATGAGTGTTTCCTCCATCAGCCAGACGGTATCAAAACTGGAAGATGAGTTGCAGGTCAAGCTGCTCAACCGCAGCACCCGCAGTATTGGCCTGACGGAAGCCGGTAAGATTTACTACCAGGGTTGTCGCCGGATGCTGCATGAGGTGCAGGACGTGCACGAACAGCTTTACGCCTTCAATAACACGCCCATCGGCACACTGCGTGTCGGCTGTTCTTCAACGATGGCACAAAATGTGCTCGCCAATATCACCGCCGAAATGCTGAAAGAGCACCCGGGGCTGACCGTGAATCTGGTGACCGGGATCCCGGCACCTGATCTCATCGCTGACGGTCTCGACGTGGTGATCCGCGTCGGAGCACTGCAGGATTCCAGTCTGTTCTCGCGCCGTCTGGGTTCCATGCCGATGGTGTTATGTGCAGCAAAAAGTTACTTACAACAGGCTGGAACCCCGGAAAAACCCGCTGATCTCGCCAGCCATTCCTGGCTTGAGTATAGCGTGCGTCCGGATAATGAGTTCGAGCTGATCGCTCCGGAGGGGATTTCCACCCGCCTGATCCCTCAAGGGCGTTTTGTCACTAACGATCCTATGACCCTGAACCGCTGGCTGGTGGCGGGCGCTGGCATCGCTTATGTGCCATTGATGTGGGTGATCAATGAGATCAACCAGGGGGTACTGGAGACGCTGTTGCCGCGTTATCAGTCCGACCCACGACCGGTTTATGCGCTCTATACCGAAAAAGATAAACTGCCACTGAAAGTACAGGTCTGCATTAATGCGCTGACCGATTATTTCGTTGGCGTATCGCAGTTGTATCAGGGGATGCACGGACGAGGGAATATACAGCAGGCGCGGACGTCAGGAAACTGAGCGCCGCGCCATCAGGAGGTGGTGTGGGTTATGCGGTACCGCCAACCGTCAGGTTGTCGACTTTCAGCGTTGGCTGACCCACACCCACCGGCAGGCTCTGCCCTTCTTTGCCACAGACGCCGACGCCGTTATCGAGCTTCAGGTCATTACCGACCATTGAGATCTGCTGCATAGCTTCGATGCCAGAACCAATCAGCGTCGCGCCTTTCACCGGTCTGGTCACTTTACCGTTCTCAATCAGATACGCTTCTGAGGTAGAAAAGACAAATTTGCCGGAGGTGATATCCACCTGACCACCGCCAAAATTCGGCGCGAAAATGCCGTACTCAACAGATTCGATGATCTCCTGCGGCGTTGATTTCCCGGCGAGCATGTAAGTGTTGGTCATACGCGGCATCGGCAGGTGCGCGTAAGATTCACGGCGGCCGTTACCGGTGGGGGATACGCCCATCAGACGCGCATTGAGCTTGTCCTGCATGTAGCCTTTCAGCACACCGTTTTCGATCAACACATTGTACTGCCCGGGCGTGCCTTCATCGTCAATGGCGACAGAACCACGGCGATCCACCATTGTGCCGTCATCCACCACAGTACACAGCTCAGATGCCACCAGTTGCCCCATCTGACCGCTAAATACAGAGGTGCCACGGCGGTTAAAGTCGCCTTCCAGACCGTGACCGACCGCTTCATGTAACAGTACACCAGGCCACCCCGCGCCAAGCACCACCGGCATGGTTCCGGCAGGTGCCGCCACCGCCGACAGATTCACCAGCGCCATACGCACCGCCTCTTTCGCCCAGGCATCGGCACGTACTTCACCGTTAAGATCGGCGAGGAAATAGTCATAGCCAAAACGACCGCCACCGCCGCTGGCGCCGCGCTCACGTTTGCCGTCCTCTTCCACCAGCACGCTGACGGAGAGACGAACCAGCGGACGCACATCAGCCGCCAGCGTACCATCCGTTGCTGCCACCAGAATCAGCTCATACACCCCGGTCAGGCTGGCAGAGACTTCCTGCACGCGTTTGTCCGCCGCACGCGCGGTTTTGTCCACTCGACGCAGAATATCCAGTTTCTCTTCACGGCTCATGCTCTGCAGCGGATCAAGGCTGGTGTAGAGCGACGGATGTTCCACGGCGCCGAGGGTTTTCGCTTTCCCGTCACCACTCTCGCGCACAATGGTACGCGCAGCTTCAGCACTGTTCTTCAGCGCCAGTTTGCTGATTTGATCGGCATAGGCGAAACCAGTTTTTTCCCCGCTTACTGCACGGACGCCAACACCCTGATCGATGTTATACGAACCGTCTTTAATGATGCTGTCTTCTAAAACCCAGGACTCGTGATAGCTCGACTGGAAATAGAGATCGCCGTAATCAAGACGACGCTCCGTCAGTTGACCAAGAATGGCGAACAGATCCTGATGATTCAGGCCGTTTGCCGATAGTAGTTGTTCACTTACCAGGTTCAGACTCATCGTTATGCTACTCTTCGGTTGCCGCTCAGCGCGACGGTATGAAAGATTTTATCTATTGAGAGTGAGGCAATTCAAAGCTCACGTCAAATCATTGCGTTGTCTCGCTGCGCGGCTGGCGCAGCACTTCGTTGATCTGTGGTTTGTCCACCGGACCGGTGATGCGATAGCGCAGAATGGAGACTTTGCTCCACAGCGGGCCGAGCACTTTGCTGGCGGCAAACACCGCCGCGCCGATGATCGGGTTAACGGCAAACGCGGCGGCGACGCCCACCGTGGCGGAGATTTCAGGCGCGACGACGGCTTCCATGTCCAGTTCCCGGCGCACCAGGTTAACCGACCCTTTCATTGCGATATCGGCCTCAAGGCCATCCACCAACGTGTCGTCGGTATGCAGAATGCCGTCCTTAATCCATGCCGTGCTGCGAATGGAATCAAACCAGAACCCTTCACTGAAGGTATCGCTAAAATCGAAGCGCAATTTACGCAGCAGCGCATCAACGCTGAGCAGGCGTAGCAGTTGCCCCGCGTGTCCACTGCTCAGATCCGTAAATTCGCCCTTTCCAAGGCGCGCTTTAATAATGCCATTAAGAGAGGCGACATCCGGTTTCCAGGGTGCTGCACGCCAGTGAAGATCGTAATCCGTGGAGAACGAGGAGCCCCGAATCGGCGTTTCGACGCCAAAGAAGTTCGTCGCCGCGTCAACCTTATCGCCACGCACTTTGCCTTTCAGCGAGGTACGCTGTTCTGTCTGACTGTTAACCCATACACCGCTGGCCGTGATGTGACCAAAACCGGTGTCCAGCACGCCGCCGGTCAGGCTCAGGGTGTCGCCGTCAACACTAAAGTCGCCATCGATGCGGCCATATTTTTGTCCCCACAGCCAGCATTCTTTACAGCGCAACTGGAGCGCGGGCCAGTTCTGGAAGTTAATGCGTTGATCACCCAATAGTGTGGTTTCAGGAGATGCCCCTTGCGCCGTCGCCGGGTTGTAGTAGAGGTAACGAATCGACGCCAGCCAGGGCGCGTTCTTATGCATGGTCAGGCTGGCATTGATTTCACGCCCCTGTGCGTTGATCGTGGCACCATCGGACGTCGGTTGCGAGACAATACTCAGGTTGTTCCATTGTTGCCCCCCAAGCGCCAGCATCGGCGTACGCAGGGTGACTCGCTCCGGGAAGCGGGCCGCATTGCTGACGTTATCAGCCGCGCCCTGACGGAAAAGCGCCAGCCACTGCGCGCCGTCCATTGCCGGCAGGTTCAGCTCAACACCGGGCTGATCCGGCAATGGCGGCACGCTGCGGCTGTCTGATGCCCAGATAGCGCGATCAAGCGTCAGCTTGTTGTCGAGCAGCCAGCGGCTGTTAAAGTATTCGGCGCTGCCCAGTTTCCCGGTCAGGTTAAAGCTGTCCATCCCGCCTGCAACATTAATTTTCACTGGCATCGGTTTACCCGCCTGTTTGTCCACTGGCGGCGGTAAGTGACTGCTTACATTTTTCAGATCGCCAGTGAGGTCAACGGTATATTTCGAGCCTCCCCGGTAAGGGATTTCAATGCTGACTTTTCCTTCCCAGGGCACACTACCGCTCAGCGAGTCTTCAATCGCTTTCGGCAACAAACCGGTGCGCGCTGGCTGCCAGCTGGCGTCCAGATTAACATTGACGGTGTAGGATTTTGGCCCTTCAACGGTAGAGAAATTCAGGTTCAGCGGCTGATTAAACCAGCTGGCGGTCATCGGGTCGCTTTGCAGATTACCATTCACAAAGCTGAATCGCCCGCTGAGGTTTTTCAGTGTGCTGTTCAGCGGTTTGATATACAAGCTGTTGTTTTGCAGTTGCACCTCGCCTTTGGCGGTGGTCATTTCGCCATCCAGAGGGATATCCAGATTCAGACGGGCGTTAACATCGCCATCCAGTTGCAGCTCATTCAGCGTCGCGGCGAGAGAATCTTCCAGCGGCGTCTCTTTAAAGTACGGCCCGACCGCTTTCCCCGGCCCGTGAATATCGGCATCAATCAGCAGTTTTTCCCTGGAGTAGTCCGGGATCGCCGCATTGAGATTGTTTGCCGTTACGCCACCCAGCTTCACGCCGTCGGCCTTCATCCACAGCCCGTCATTGAGGAAGTTGAGATCGATATCCAGATTCGTCAGCGCCGGCCAGTCTGGCTGGAACGCGAAGGTCGCATCACGTAACGGCACCCAGACCTGGAATTGGCCTTCGTTATGTTTATAGGGGAACAGATGCGGGTTGCCACTGTAGACCAGTGTCGCGTCATCAGCATGACCGCCTTTGATGGCGCTACTGAGGTAGTCCACCAGCGCTTTGCCCATCAGATTTTCCGGGAAATACCGCCACGCCTGCCCGCCGTCATCGGTGCTGATCCCGGCGAGGATCCCCAGCCATGGGGCATCGTCTTTCGGCTGGAGATAGCGAAATCCGCCACGGGCATGAACCGCTTTCGCCTGCACGTCAATGTCACGGCCATCGAGCATAAAGCCTTTTTCATTCTTCACCCAGCGGAGGTTAGCCACCCCTTTTTCGATCTCCAGCGGCGCGCGGAATACCGTTTCGTAGGGCATGACCGCCTGATCCATCGTCACCGTCAGCGCGCCGTTCTCAACACCGCCGCCGATTTTGCCGGAAAAGTGCTCCGCGCCAGGCAGCAGTTTCCACTGTTTCCAGGCGAGGTTATTCCATGTCGCCTGAAAGCGCGTTTTTTCGGTTTGCTGCAACGGAATATCGACCGCCAGCGAATCTACCGTGCCGGTGGGCTGGGTGGTCTGCCAGATTTCGCCCAGCGACGGTGAAAGTTTTTTGGCAACAGGCAACAAACCCTTCAGGCTACCGAGATCCAGATTGGTGGCGCGAAGACGCAATTCATCGCTGCGCACACCCGTGGGGCCGCCCACCTCCTGTGCAGGCACCCAGGCCATCGCCAGCGCCCCGGTCGGCCAGCGGGTGCCGTCGATAGCAATGCGGGTATCAGGAATGCGCATCGCCCAGCCTTCCCGCTCGCGGGCCAGGTGTGCGGTGAGATTGTCGACATCAAGACGGTGCGTTTGCTGCTCACCCTGCCAGGTGGCGCCGCCCTGCTTCAGCCACAGATCGCCGCTCTCCACTTCGCCTTTATTCAGCGTCATCCAGCCTTCGAGGCTGAACCGCGCAGATTCCAGCGCGATGTTGTCCTGCATCCAGCGCCCCAGCCAGGGCTTCACGTCGATATCATCGGCCTGCAGCCACACGCGACCTTTATTCAGAATGCCGTTTTCATCACGCAGATCCATGCGAACCTGCATAACGCCGTGCTGCCCCGTCAGGCTGGAAAGGCTCAACTCGCCTTCTGCGCGGTGACGGTTGTCGCTGTTAAGCCAGGTCAGTTGCGGCACCGACAATTCCGCCCGCTGACCCGATAGTGTCAGGAAGCTCAGTTGGCTGTCGCGCAAGGTAAAATGGTCGAACTGGCGCAGGAAAAGATCGTTGATGCGATCCGTTTTAATGCTCTCGCTGTCGTTGCTTTGTAGCGGCGTGTTGGTGTGAACGCGCAGTTGCCAGAAGGTGAGATCGCGGAATTGCCAGCGCATGTGCAGCAGACTTTGCCATACATCCAGTGCCAGGGTGACGCGCTTTACGGAAAGCTCGCCACCATCTTTCAGGCCCGCGTTAACGTCACGAACATCAAGCGTCGGGCCAAAATTTTCCCAACTGGCGATGATGGAAGAAGCATCAACAGGGATGCCGGTCGAGGCGGTGATTTTTTCCAGTAACTGGGGACGCCATGTGTTCAGTTGTGGCAAGACGAGACGCAGGCCACTCACCAGCAGCGCGACAATGACAATCAGTGCTGCCACGGTGAGCAGTAAAATCCCCGGCAAACGCCTCACGCCTCTCTCCTTGTCAGCGCCTTACACTTCATCCATTCACCCGCCTCTTCAAATGATTCGTGTAAAGCAGTGTTCGTATTACATCATGACCACATCAAACTGCTCCTGATTATAGAGCGGTTCAATCTGCACTTTGACCTGCTTACCGACGAAGATTTCCACTTCCGCCAGGGCGTGAGACTCTTCCCCTTTCAGGGCTTCCGCCACCGCAGGCGACGCGTAGACCAGGAAACGATCAGACTCATAGGCGTGATGAACACGCACGATCTCGCGCATAATTTCGTAGCACACGGTCTCGACTGTCTTCACCGTGCCACGACCATGACAAGTAGGACACTCATTACACAGCACATGTTCAACACTTTCTCGCGTCCGTTTCCGGGTCATTTCCACCAGGCCAAGCTGCGAGAAACCGTTAATACTGGTTTTCACCCGATCTTTGCTCAGTGCCTGTTCCAGAGAGTGCAGCACGCGTCGGCGGTGATCGTCATTACTCATATCGATAAAGTCGATGATAATAATGCCGCCAAGATTGCGCAGGCGCAGCTGACGCGCGATGGCCTGAGTCGCTTCAATATTCGTGTTAAAAATGGTGTCGTCGAGATTGCGATGGCCGACAAACGCGCCGGTGTTGATGTCGATAGTGGTCATCGCTTCTGTCTGATCGATGATCAGATAGCCGCCGGATTTAAGCTCAACTTTGCGCTCCAGCGCGCGCTGGATTTCATTTTCGACATCAAAGAGATCGAAAATGGGCTGGCGGCCGCTGTAATGCTCCAGCTTGCTGGTCATTTCCGGGATATATTCAGCGGTAAATTCCAGTAATGCTTCGAACGTCAGACGGGAGTCCACACGAATACGGTCAAGCTGCGCATCGGCAAAATCGCGTAGCACTCGCTGCGCCAGCGCCAGTTCGCCATACAGCTGATAGCGTGTCTGCTGACGTTTTTTGCGCTCCATGACTTTCGTCCACACGCGCTTCAGGTACGCCGCATCAGAGGAGAGATCCTCTTCCGGAATGCCTTCCGCGGCGGTACGGATGATGAACCCACCCTCTTCATCGCAATACGCAGTGACAATTTTCTTCAGGCGCTCGCGTTCCACTTCGCTTTCAATGCGTTGCGATACACCGACATGCGCGGCGCCGGGCATAAACACCAGGTAACGGGATGGCAGAGTAATATCGGTAGTCAGCCGCGCGCCTTTGGTGCCGAGCGGATCTTTTACCACCTGCACCATGAGGTCCTGCCCCTGTCGCACCAGTTCCGAGATATCACGGACGGTGAATTGCTTTTGCTCTTCACCCGCCACGCATTCGGTATGCGGCATGATATCCGAAGCGTGAAGAAACGCCGCCTTGTCCAGACCAATATCTACAAAAGCCGCCTGCATACCAGGGAGTACGCGACTGACCCGACCTTTGTAGATATTGCCTACGATTCCGCGCCGTGCTTCGCGCTCAATGTGAATTTCCTGCAAA
Organism: Trabulsiella guamensis ATCC 49490; assembly: GCF_000734965.1. GTDB lineage: Bacteria > Pseudomonadota > Gammaproteobacteria > Enterobacterales > Enterobacteriaceae > Trabulsiella > Trabulsiella guamensis. Next base: position 33,549 of record NZ_JMTB01000111.1, on the reverse strand, counting down.
ATACCGCCATCAATATACGCCACGCGCGTCTCCGATGGGGTTACGTTCACTAATAGTTCAGCCGTCATGATGATCCTTTTTCTCACGTAGTGAGTTAAAATTACTCAGCAACTCATACGTTTCCACCAGCGGTAAGCCGACCACGGCGTGATAGCTGCCATTTATCCTCCTGACGAAACAGCCACCCAGCCCCTGAATACCGTATGCACCTGCTTTATCTAAAGGTTCACCGCTGGCCACGTAGTCAGCGATGTCCTGCTCAGAAAGTACCCTGAATGTCACGTCCGTCACCACCAGGCAATCCATCGTATGTTCGCTATCCGCCAACGCCACCGCCGTCATTACCTGGTGTGTCTTGCCAGAGAGCATACGCAGCATCGCGGCGGCATGTTCGCCATCGCGAGGTTTTTCAAGCACTTCACCATTGAGAATAACAATAGTATCCGCCCCAAGTACCGGCAAATTCTCTGCCGTCAGCGCAACGCCCGCCTGTGCTTTTTCACGCGCCAGTCGCGACACATACTGTTGTGCGCTCTCCTGTGAGTGGCGCTGTTCTTCAATCCCGGGAACGACTTTTTCAAAAGTGATGCCGAGTTGAGTGAGTAACTCCTGACGACGCGGGGAGCCGGATGCAAGATAAAGAGCTGTCATAAGAACCTTATTGCACTGCGTATTGCTGGCGGATTTTCCGCATCAGCAGGAAAATCCACGGCCAGAGCACTCCGTTCACTACACTACTCCAGAACACTTCTGGTCGGAAAGAGACGTCGATCACTAAAAACTCAGCCCAGAAAACAATGATATCCACCGCCAGCGACAGGAGTATCACGACCAGCGCCTGCTGCCAGAGCGCAAGATTACGAAAGAGCTGATATTTCAGGGCAACGAGATAAGCAACAATACTTAAAGAGAGCGCACGAACGCCCAGTGTAGAGCCGCTAATGAGATCCAGTATGGCACCGACAACAAAACCAGTGCCAACATTGACGCGATGCGGTAACGCCAGAATCCAGTAGAGCAGAATTAAAAGTACCCAGTTTGGCCGGAAGACACTGATCTCATCCGGCCAGGGCATAATTTGCAGCAACAGTGCGATAAAAAACGAGAGCCAGATAACCCAGCGTCCCTGGCTACGGTAATTTGCCACTACTGCCCTCCCGTCGGGAGCGGTTGCGCTGGCTGCGGCTGGGCGGTCGGCGGTTGCGCCAGACCAGTCGCCGGTGCCGGGATCGGCGCAGGCGGCCCCATGGCGTCAGGCGGCGGCAATACCTGCGGCATCATCTGCATCAGGCGTTCGTTAGCCACGCGGTGTACATCTTCCGGGGTCATCGGGTTTGTGCCTTCCCGGTCAGCGCCCCACAGCAACAGCAGATACCGTAAGCGCTGCAGCCCGGCGGTTGGACGCGCCTGAATAACGGTGTACGCGCGCTGCGTATCCAGTTTCACGGAGGAGACCACCGCAACCGGATACCCTTCCGGGAAACGACCGCCGAGACCGGAGGTCACCAGCACGTCGCCGACGCGGATATCCGTGTTAGCTGGCAGATGTTCGAGCTGCAAATCGTCAGTACAGCCGTTACCCGCCGCAATGACGCGGATATCGTTACGTAAAACCTGAATCGGCAAGGCGTGGGTCGCATCACAAATCAGCAATACGCGGCTGGTCAGTTTCGCCACGGCGACCACCTGACCTACAACACCTTTGTCGCTGATCACCGGTTGCCCTTCGTAAACGCCATTGACACTGCCTTTGTCGATCACCACCTGATCGCTGTAAGGATCGTTAACGGTGGAGATGACCTGGGTGACCATCTTTTGCTCATCCTGACGCAGCGGGGAACCGAGCAGTTCACGCAGACGCGCGTTTTCCTGCTTGTACTGACCCAGCATCAGTAAGTCGCTGTTTTTCAGCAACAGTTCCTGGCGTAACGCCCGGTTTTCCAGTTCGAGTTGATCGCGAGAGGCCAATGTCTGCGAAACGCTGTCGAGCATTTCACGAGGACCGTTAGAGATAAAATAGAAAGGGCTGACGGCGGTATCCATGTACGTTCGGATCTGGCTGAACGTACCGAGGCGACTGTCGGCGATAATGACACCAAGCGCCACCAGCACCGCCAGAATAAGGCGAAACTGTAGCGACGGGCCACGGCTAAAAATTGGCTTCATAGGCTATGCGTCTTCTCGTGTCAGTGAAACCAGGGGCAGCAGCTTGCTCCCCCTGACCTCAAACCGACTACTCTTCGCTGAACAAGTCGCCGCCGTGCATGTCGATCATTTCCAGCGCTTTGCCGCCGCCACGCGCGACACAAGTCAGTGGATCTTCTGCAACTACGACAGGAATACCTGTCTCTTCCATTAACAGGCGGTCGAGGTTACGCAGCAGCGCACCACCACCGGTCAATACCATTCCACGTTCGGAGATATCAGAAGCCAGTTCCGGCGGGCACTGTTCCAGCGCCACCATGACCGCACTCACGATACCGGTCAACGGTTCCTGCAATGCTTCCAGGATTTCGTTGGAATTCAGCGTGAAACCGCGTGGCACGCCTTCCGCCAGGTTACGGCCACGAACTTCGATTTCGCGGACTTCATCACCCGGATAAGCAGAACCGATTTCATGCTTGATGCGTTCCGCAGTCGCTTCGCCAATCAGGGAACCGTAATTACGACGGACATAATTAATGATAGCTTCATCGAAGCGATCGCCGCCGATACGAACGGAAGAGGAGTAGACCACGCCGTTCAGAGAGATGACGGCAACTTCAGTGGTGCCCCCACCGATATCCACGACCATAGAACCTGTCGCTTCGGAAACCGGCAGGCCTGCGCCGATCGCCGCAGCCATCGGTTCTTCAATCAGAAATACCTCGCGAGCTCCAGCGCCCTGAGCGGATTCGCGGATCGCACGACGTTCAACCTGGGTTGCGCCTACCGGTACACACACAAGAACGCGCGGGCTTGGGCGCATGAAGCTGTTGCTGTGCACTTGTTTAATGAAGTGCTGCAGCATTTTTTCAGTCACGAAGAAGTCGGCGATCACGCCGTCTTTCATCGGACGAATTGCCGCGATATTGCCAGGTGTACGGCCCAGCATCTGCTTAGCTTCATGACCGACGGCAGCCACGCTTTTCGGTGAACCGGCACGATCCTGGCGAATGGCCACAACGGAAGGCTCATTCAGTACGATGCCTTGTCCTTTTACGTAAATGAGGGTATTCGCGGTACCCAGGTCAATGGACAGGTCATTGGAAAACATGCCACGAAATTTTTTCAACATACTAAGGGATAATCCTGAAAGCTGGGGCGGAAAACAAAATCCGCTTACTTTACCAACCACACGCAGCAGCGACAAGGCGCAAAAATCATCTGCTACGGTGAAAATTTGTGCAGTTCGTTCCTTAGTGACAAATTCTTTGCCTGACTCCTTCAGCGCTGAAACAACCAGCTGCGTTCCTCGCCTGCATTTGCAACCTGTCTAAGGTCGTTTACGTGCAATTTTAATCTGTGATCCTCTGTCAGGTAGCCAAGCACACCCCCACAGAAACAGCGCGCGTTATTCTACGTGAAAACACGCTAAACGGCAGGTCAAACAGAGTATCTTTGAGAATATTTTTTCACACTGGCGTCAAGTGGCTGTGAGCCCGCAAAAAAATCGCCCTGCCCCCCCGTAACGCCACACTCTGTCAGTACCTGCCACTCGCCCCGGCTGCGTAGCCCGGTGGCAAAAACCCGGGTAGTGGTGCCTTTACAGGCTTCCACCAGACTTTGCACCAGAAGCTGGTTTTCACTTCGCTTCTCAATATTACGCACCAGTCCTGGATGAAGCTTAATAATTTCAACGTCCAGAAGCTTGATCCAGTCCGTACTGACCAGCGTTAAACCCGCTTGTATCACAGCAACGCGTACACCTAAAGCGCTAATTAAACGCATAACAGGCTGTAAACGGCTGATATGTTGACAAACATCCGCCTCAGCAAGTTCAAAAATAATGCGTTTTCGTTGCGATTTTTCGCATTGCATTAATGTATCCCGCAGCCAGCGCTGGAAACGCGGACGGATCAACGACTCTACCGTCACCTGCAATGCCAGGTTTTCTTCCGGCCAGAACGACAGAAAAGGAATCAGGCGCGTGATCTGCAACCGGTCATACTCTTCCGACAACCCGAACTGTAATACCATCGGCATATATTCCGCCGAGATGACTTCTTCTTGCCCATCATAAATACGACACATCAGTTCACGATGGTGAACCCGACCATCAAGCATCACTGCTGGTTTCTGGTAAATTCGCGGGCCACCACGGGTCAACATCTGTTCGATCAACGTGCGCCAGCGTACATTCCCGCGTCCTTTTTCCGGTAACGAATCGTCATACACTGCCCACCCGTTACTTCCCTGAAGCACGGCATTACGGGTCGCTGCTTCGGCGTGTTCCATTACCTGATTCGTCGACTGCCCGCTCCGCCAGGCGCAGATGCCAATATGCATCATGTCATCGCGTTCACGGATTTTCGTCGTCGGCAGCGCTTCCATGGCTTTCAACAACTGGCTGGCAATGCTGTCTGCCTCTTTTAACGTCCGGTGCGGCAAAAGCACCGCAAAATCACTACGATGATAGCGCGCCAGAAGCGCACCCGAATAGCGCATTATAAAGGTAGAAAGTAGGTTAATTACGGTGAATAGATACTCTTCTGCTGCCGTTCTCCCCCAATTATCACGTAACAGGTCGAAATCCGGCAGACGGATCATCATCACAATACCGTGCGATCCGACCTTTTCCTGATCTTCCAGCAATGTCGCCAGTTGATTGTCGAAAAACAGTCGGTTGCTTAGCCCGGTGCGGGTATCCTGGGCGGCGTAAGAGCGAATCAGCGTGTCCATTCGGCTGCGCTGATCACTGGCAAACTGAATCTCGGAAAGCAGCATATCCAACGCACTGCTGGTACGGGCAGGCCATTCGTGTACCGAGCCTTTCGCCTGCTGACCGCGCGCACCTTTTAAAATCCTCTCTGAACGCGACTCCAGCAGTTCCTGCCCGGCCAGTTGTCGCCGTAGCCAGCGCACGGCAAAGAAAATCACCAGCACCATAAAGGCAATCGCCAGCGTCAACGGCACCGTTGTTGATAACGCGCCGAAATAGTTGACCATCGGATCCAGGTAAATCACGCGAATCGTCATACCGGGATTCTTCAGAGAAGGTACTTCCAGCTCGCGATAATGATAGCTGCTGCCTGCCGGACGATAACTGACCTGCCGGATATGGGTGAAAATCGGTTTCTCGCCCACAAGGAAGTCGAGGCGAACAATGTCGACAGGCTCCAGCAGCTCATTTAACTGCGGGCTCAGTTTGTCGAACGGGGTGGTCACGAGGCGGTTATCGAGCATGATCGCGACGGCCTGCACGCGATGCTGAAGCTTAATCTGGATCCCGTTATAAAAGCTCAGCGAGCAACCCACCAGGGTCACGAAAATTGCCAGACTGACCAGCAACGTGACAAAAGCAGAAAATTTCGTCGTTAATCGCATCCCTGTATTAACTCCGCTGATGAAAAAATCGCCCGCCTGAGGAGCGGCCCCGGGATTAGCCCATACTACTAAGTAAGCACTAACTTGCATAAAAGAAGACGCATACTACCAGAGCTGGTAGATCTGGCAATTTATTGCGCTTTATTGCGCTATATCGGCATCAATATGCAATTAGCGAGTATAGTCTTCAGAAATTTTTTTCCAATCATCGTGCAACTGAGGAAAGGTTATGCAGGCGTTAATCTTAGAACAGCAGGACGGGAAAACCGTCGCGTCCGTTCAGCCCCTTGACGAAAGTCAGCTGCCGCAAGGCGATGTGAGTGTCGATATCCAGTGGTCCAGTCTCAATTATAAAGATGCGCTGGCGATCACCGGCAAAGGCAAAATCATTCGCAACTTCCCAATGGTGCCGGGGATTGATTTCGCGGGTGTGGTACACAGCAGCGAAGATCCGCGTTTTCATGTCGGTCAGCAGGTGCTGCTCACCGGCTGGGGCGTGGGTGAAAACCATTGGGGTGGCCTGTCGCAGCGCGCGCGGGTAAAAGGCGACTGGCTGGTTGCCATGCCCCAGGGTCTTGATGGCCGCAAAGCGATGATTATTGGTACGGCGGGCTTTACGGCAATGTTGTGCGTGATGGCGCTGGAAGATGCTGGTATTCGTCCGCAGGATGGCGAGATTGTCGTGACCGGTGCCAGCGGCGGAGTGGGCAGCACAGCGGTGGCGCTGCTGCACAAGCTCGGTTATCAGGTGGCGGCGGTATCTGGTCGTGAAAGTACCCATGACTACCTGCGTTCGTTAGGTGCAAACCGCATTTTGGGGCGTGACGAATTCGCCGAATCCCGTCCGCTGGAAAAACAGCTGTGGGCCGGCGCGATAGATACCGTTGGCGATAAAGTACTGGCGAAAGTGCTGGCGCAAATGAACTACGGTGGTTGCGTCGCGGCCTGCGGCCTGGCGGGTGGCTTTGCGCTGCCGACCACGGTGATGCCTTTTATTCTGCGCAACGTACGCCTGCAGGGTGTCGATTCGGTCATGACGCCACCGGCTCGCCGCACCGACGCGTGGAAGCGATTGACGCAGGATCTGCCTGAGTCCTTTTTCGTGCAAAGCGCAACGGAAATCACCCTGGCGCAGGCGCCGGAATACGCTGACAAAATCATTAATAACCAGACGCAAGGCCGCACACTGGTTACGTTAGCGTAATCATCAAATTTGGTGACATATTCGTATTCGCTTTAACGCTTTTCCTCCGTCATGATTAAGAAAATGAATGACGGAGGAAGCTATGAAAACCAAAACATTGACGGAAGCCGATGTCACCGCGGAATCTGTCTTTATGATGCAGCGCCGCCAGGTCCTGAAAATGCTCGGGATCAGCGCGACGGCGTTGACATTATCACCTGCTGCACATGCCGATTTGCTCAGTTGGTTTAAAGGTAACGATCGTCCGCCAGCCCCCTCCGGGAAGCCGCTGACGTTTGATAAACCGGCTGAATGGCAAAATACCCTGCCGCTAACGCCGGAAGATAAAGTAACCGGTTACAATAATTTCTATGAATTCGGTCTCGATAAAGCCGATCCGGCGGCCAATGCCGGTTCGCTGAAAAGCGATCCCTGGACATTGACCATTGACGGCGAAGTGGCAAAACCGCTGACGCTCGATCACGACGATCTCACCCGGCGTTTTCCGCTGGAGGAGCGTATCTACCGGATGCGCTGCGTTGAGGCCTGGTCGATGGTAGTACCGTGGATTGGCTTCCCGCTCCACAAGCTACTGGCGCTGGTTGAGCCCACCAGCAATGCAAAGTATGTGGCGTTCAAAACGATCTATGCGCCCGACGATATGCCAGGTCAGAAAGATCGCTTTATCGGCGGTGGGCTGAAATACCCTTACGTTGAAGGGTTGCGTCTGGATGAAGCAATGCATCCGCTGACACTGTTGACCGTTGGTGTTTATGGCAAAGCGCTACCGCCGCAAAACGGCGCGCCGGTACGCCTCACTGTGCCGTGGAAGTATGGTTTTAAAGGGATCAAGTCAATCGTCAGTATTACTCTGACTCGCGAACAGCCCCCTACCACCTGGAATCTGGCGGCGTCAGATGAATATGGCTTTTATGCCAACGTCAATCCGCATGTCGATCATCCCCGCTGGTCGCAGGCCACAGAGCGTTTTATCGGCGCTGGTGGCGTGCTGGATGTCAAACGACAGCCTACGCTGCTGTTTAACGGCTATGCCGATCAGGTCGCATCGCTTTATCGCGGTCTTAATCTGAAGGAGAATTTTTAGTGCGATTATCGGCGAAACAGGTGCTGTGGCTGAAAGTCCTTCTCCATCTGGCAGCATTCTTACCCTTTTTGTGGCTGTTCTGGGCCGGATCGCAGGGCTATTTCAGCGCCGATCCGGCGAAAGATATCCAGCATTTTACTGGTCGGATGGCTCTGAAATTATTGCTGGCGACCTTGTTGATTTCGCCGCTGGCGCGCTACGCTAAACAGCCATTATTGATACGCACACGTCGATTGCTGGGATTATGGTGTTTCGCGTGGGCCACGCTGCACCTGAGTTGCTATGCGCTGCTGGAACTTGGCATCAACAATCTTGCGCTGTTGGGGCAAGAGGTCGTCAGCCGGCCTTATTTAACGCTCGGGCTGGCAAGCTGGTTGATTTTGCTGGCGCTGGCGGTAACATCTCCGCAGGTGATGCAGCGGAAACTGGGACCCCGATGGCAAAAACTGCACAACTTCGTCTATCTTGTCGCGATCCTCGCTCCCATTCACTATCTGTGGTCGGTGAAGATCCTGTCGCCCCAGCCAATCATCTACGCAGTACTGGCTGTCGCGCTTTTAGCGTGGCGTTACAAGAAGTTCCGCCTGTGGTTCCGCTAATTTTTCAGGCTGTGCAGTTACCCGCAAATTTCTTATCAACCGCCAATCTTTTCACGATAGCGGTTGATAATCTTCCCTGATAAGACCAGTATTTAGCTGCCAATTGCTACGAAATCGTTATAATGTGCGACCCTGGTTTCCCTGACAGAGATTTTACGCCTCTGAAAGGGTGACAAGAGCACATCGAAGGTATATTTTGTTTTTTACCGAAAAATGGCAGGAGATAGCCGCACGATGACTGACAAGTTTCACATTTTGCTTTTGAACGGGCCGAACCTTAATATGCTCGGCACGCGAGAGCCGGAGAAGTACGGAACCCTGAGTCTGACGGAAATTGTTAACCGTCTGGCGACGGAAGCGGCCTCTCTGAATGTGGCGTTTGATCATCTGCAGTCCAACGCGGAGCATGTACTCATCGACCGAATTCATCAGGCTAAAGACAACGTTGACTATATCCTGATTAATCCGGCCGCGTTTACGCACACCAGCGTGGCCCTTCGCGATGCGCTTCTGGCTGTCAGTATCCCGTTTATCGAGATTCACCTGAGCAATGTGCACGCACGTGAACCATTCCGCCATCATTCGTATCTGTCGGATATCGCCGCTGGCGTTATCTGCGGATTCGGTGCGGACGGTTATTCATACGCTTTACAGACGGCGGTAAAACGCCTGTCACAATCACACTAAACAAGAGTACGGAACCCACTCATGGATATTCGTAAGATTAAAAAACTGATCGAGCTGGTTGAAGAATCAGGCATCGCTGAACTGGAAATTTCTGAAGGCGAAGAATCTGTTCGCATTAGCCGTGCACCGGCTGCGTCAGCCTTCCCGATGATGCAACAGGCTTATGCCGCGCCTGTTATGCAGCAACAGCCAGCAGCCCCTGCTGCCGTTGCCGCGCCAACCGCCGCTGCAGAAGCGCCGGCGAAAGCAGAAATCAGTGGTCACATCGTACGTTCCCCGATGGTTGGTACTTTCTACCGTACGCCGAGCCCGGACGCGAAAGCGTTTGTGGAAATTGGCCAGAAAGTTAACGTGGGCGATACCCTGTGCATCGTAGAAGCGATGAAAATGATGAACCAGATCGAAGCCGACAAATCAGGGACCGTGAAAGCGATCCTGGTGGAAAGTGGGCAACCGGTAGAATTTGACGAGCCGCTGGTCGTCATCGAGTAACGAGGCGAACATGCTGGATAAAATTGTCATCGCCAACCGCGGCGAGATTGCACTGCGTATTCTTCGTGCCTGTAAAGAACTGGGCATCAAGACAGTCGCAGTACACTCGACAGCGGATCGCGATTTAAAACATGTACTGCTGGCAGACGAGACCGTATGCATCGGTCCGGCACCCTCAGTTAAAAGCTATCTGAACATTCCGGCGATCATCAGCGCGGCTGAAATCACCGGCGCGGTAGCAATCCACCCGGGCTATGGCTTCCTGTCTGAAAACGCCAACTTCGCTGAACAGGTTGAACGTTCTGGCTTTATCTTCATCGGCCCGAAAGCTGACACTATCCGCCTGATGGGTGACAAAGTGTCTGCAATTACCGCCATGAAGAAAGCGGGCGTGCCGACAGTGCCAGGCTCTGACGGCCCGCTGGGCGACGATATGGACGTTAACCGCGCGCATGCGAAACGCATCGGCTATCCGGTTATCATTAAAGCGTCCGGTGGCGGTGGTGGTCGCGGTATGCGCGTGGTGCGCAGCGATGCCGAGCTGGCGCAATCCATCTCCATGACCAAGGCGGAAGCGAAAGCCGCTTTCAGCAACGACATGGTCTATATGGAGAAATACCTGGAAAACCCACGCCACATCGAAATTCAGGTGCTGGCTGACGGTCAGGGCAACGCTATCTATCTGGCGGAACGTGACTGCTCCATGCAGCGTCGCCACCAGAAAGTGGTTGAAGAAGCACCAGCGCCGGGCATTACCCCGGAACTGCGTCGCTACATCGGCGAGCGCTGCTCCAAAGCGTGTGTTGATATCGGCTATCGCGGTGCTGGTACGTTCGAATTCCTGTTCGAAAACGGCGAGTTCTATTTCATCGAAATGAACACCCGTATTCAGGTTGAGCACCCGGTCACTGAAATGATCACCGGCGTTGACCTGATCAAAGAGCAGCTGCGTATTGCTGCGGGTCAGCCACTATCCATCAAACAGGACGAAGTTCAGGTTCGCGGCCATGCGGTGGAATGCCGTATCAACGCCGAAGATCCGAACACCTTCCTGCCGAGCCCGGGTAAAATCACGCGTTTCCACGCACCGGGCGGCTTTGGTGTACGTTGGGAGTCTCATATTTACGCGGGCTACACCGTTCCGCCGTACTATGACTCAATGATCGGTAAACTTATCTGCTATGGCGAAAGCCGTGACGTGGCGATTGCCCGCATGAGAAACGCCCTGCAGGAACTGATCATCGATGGCATCAAAACCAACATTGATCTGCAGACACGCATTATGAGCGACGAGAACTTCCAGCATGGTGGCACCAACATCCACTATCTGGAGAAAAAACTCGGCATGCAAGAGAAGTAATAAAGCGAAAAGGGAAGCGCATGCGCTTCCCTTTTTTATCAGGCTCTTTCCCGGATATCGGCCTTGTGATGATCGATAAAGGCTCTGATGTCCGCCAGCAGTGATGTCCCCTCCATCGGACCACGACGCGTCACCGCAATCGCGCCACAGGCATTGGCATACTGTAACGCCTGGCGGGTACTGTACCCCAACTGGCGACAGGCCACGTAGGCACCGCCAAAACAGTCTCCCGCGCCGGTCGGGTCAATCTCCTGCACCGGGTATCCCCCAATGTGAAACTGCTCCGTGGCGGACCAGAAACTCGCCCCTTTGCTGCCACGCTTCACAATCACCTCTTTCACGCCATCCTCAAGGAACCCTGCGATAGCGCGTTCTGAGGTCCCATGCGAGGAGAGCAATAACACCTCGCCTTCGCTGGGCATATAGATATCCGTCAGCTCAAGAACGAAATGCAGGGCATCACGCATTTCCGGGATATCGAGCATTTCTTTACGGATATTCGGGTCGAACGAGATCACGCCGCCATTCTGTTTCACCAGTGTCACCGCTTTTTTCACCGCATCGACCATATGAAATGAAAACAGCGACGATCCCATAATATGAAAGTGGGTACAGTCTTTCAGAAGTCTTTCGTCCACATGCCGTGCCGATAATTTCCCGCAGGCCGCGTTTTTAATATTGAAGATAAAGTCGCGGTCACCGGATTCATGATAAGTGACAAATGCGCTGCCAGTCGTTTCCAGCGGCAGTACGGAAATACCGCGAATATCGACACCATCGGCCGCCAGGCGATTCACGTTGATATCGCCAAAACCGTCCTTACCGACGCAACTGATAATCCCGCAAGGCACGCCAAAACGCGTTACCTGATCGATAAAAATCGCCGGGGCGCCGCTGGGGTACGGTCCATGCCAGACGCCAGGCCGGTCAAATGACTGACCCGTCTGACTTGCCATAATTTCGACCAGAATTTCTCCAATAGTGAATACTTTGCTCATACAATTAATTCCTTGAGATATTTAGCCGCGTTTTCTTTTATTTCTGACATCGACATATACCGCCACCAGAATAACCATCCCTTTGACGACCATCTGATAAAAGTAAGGAACGTTCATCAGGTTCATACCGTTGTTAATCACGCCGATCGTTAATGCGCCAATCATGGTACCGACAACCGTGCCATAACCGCCGTTCAGACTGGTGCCACCTAGCACCGCCGCGGCAATCGCATCCAGTTCATAACTCAGCGCCGCATTCGGTTGCCCGGAATAGAGACGTGATGCGAGGATCATGCCGCTCACGCCGGCCAGCACGGCAGTGATCATAAATACTTTAATTTTCAGCCGAATAACGTTAATACCGGAGTAGACAGCGGCTTCTTTATTGCCGCCGGTAATATAAATCTTGCGACCAAACGTGGTTTTGGTGAGGACAAAATGGTTGATCAGTAGCAGCGCTAATAAGATCCAGATCGGTACCGGAATATATAAAAACTCTCCGTTGCCCAACGCCAGAAAAGCGTCATTACGGATCATGACCGGCATACCATCCGTCATGATATAAGCAATGCCGCGGAATATTCCCATCGTGGCCACGGTGACAATAAACGACGGAATACCGGCTACGGCGGTCAAACCGCCGTTAATCATCCCGAGGATCAGCGCCGCAACAATCGACAGCGGCACCAGCAAAATAAAGGGAATTCCCCAGGAAGCGCCGAGTGCGGCAAAAGTCCCGATAAGCGCGATGGTCGAACCGACCGACAGATCAATATCACCGAGCAACAGCACGTAGGTCATGCCATACGCCGTTATCGCGATAATCGAAACCTGCAAAATAATATTGGTGATGTTATTGGTGGTGAAAAAACTGTCATTCATAAAGCTGAAGAGAATAATCAGGACGATCATTCCGCTCAGGATCCCGCCGTATTGTCTGACGATTTTTTTCAATCCGTTGCCCGACGACTGATTCCGTTCTTTGGGCGCAGAGACAATTTTCTCAGTCATTTACTGTACTCCTGTTGCAGCGGTCATCACCTGCGTCTGTGTCAGGTTTTCACACGAATAAATATCAGCGATGGTTTTATTACGCATCACCACTAAGCGATCGCTTAGCGCCATGACCTCCGGTAATTCTGAGGAAACCAGAATAATGGCCGTCCCTGCTGCCGCGAGTTGACGAATCACGTTATAAATTTCAAACTTCGCCCCCACATCCACGCCACGGGTGGGTTCATCCAGCAGCAAAATACGCGGTGTCTTTTCCAGCCATTTCGACAGCACGATTTTCTGCTGGTTACCTCCGCTTAAGGCGCTCACCGGCTGGTGAATTGAGCTGATTTTGGTATTCATCTTTTCGACAGCTTTGCGCGTGCGCTGCTCTTCCAGCCGATCATTAATCAGCCCAAAACGTGACGCGTTGTACTGAAACGCCACGTGGTGGGTATTCATATTCACGTCATGCATCAGCACCAGGCCTTCTTCTTTACGGTTTTCTGTCACAAACGCAAAGCCGCGCTCGATGGCCTCTTTCGCTGAGCGGATCGCCACCATCTCACCATCGAGCAGGATCTCGCCCTGGCAGGGAATGATGCCAAAGATAGCGCGCATCACGTCGGTACGCCCCGCGCCCACCAGACCGAAAAAGCCCAGCACCTCACCGGGACGCACAGCAAAATCGATCTGATGAAATAAAGGCGGGTGCGACAGGTTTCTGACCTCCAGCCGAGGGGTGATACTCGCATCCGGTCTTTCCCCGATGCGCGGCGGCCAGATGTTTTTCATCTCTCTGCCCACCATCTGCGCGATGAGCTGCTGGATATGTGTCGTCTGGCGGTCATGGGTGGCAATATATTCACCGTCACGGATCACCGAAATATCGTCGGAAATGCGCATAATTTCATCCATACGGTGGGAGATATAAATCACCGCGCTGCCGCGTTGCGTTAGCTTCGCAATAATCGCAAACAGAATTTCCGCTTCGTTATCACTGAGCGACGACGTTGGCTCATCCATAATCACAATGTCAGCGGGATAACTTAGCGCTTTCGCAATCTCCACCAGCTGGCGCTGAGCGAGAGACATATTGCCGACTAACTCATGCGCATCCAGCGGAATGCCCAGTTCAGCTAATAACGCCTCACAGTCGGCGACCATTTTTTTATCGTCAATAATGCCAAAACGTACCGGTTCATTATTGGCATAGATATTTTCAGCTACCGTCACGTTATTACTCAGGCTGAGTTCCTGAAAAATAATGGCGATACCAAGTTTGCGTGAATGCTGCGGATTATTTATTGTCACAACATTACCGTGCAGCGTAATGGTTCCCTGGGTTGGCGGATAAACACCAGCGAGAATTTTCATCAGCGTGGATTTTCCCGCGCCATTCTCACCCAATAACGTATGTACTCTGCCTTTTCGAACCGTCAGAGAAATATCTTTCAGGGCCTGTACAGGGCCGAAGCTTTTAGCAATATGAGAAATTTCAAGAATAATATCGGTCATAACCACCTCAATTTCTTAGCAAAGCATCATCGGCTCTACCTCTCACGATTGCGTTAAAGCAAAGGATGTGGTCTGGTATTTTTTGTTTTCTTTTCAGGTTGCGAAGAAAATACAAATACTTCGCAACCTGATGGCGTGACATTACTTCTTAGCGGTATACACCCCCGGCTGGATCGGGATGATTTTATCCACCGGTTTACCGTTGAGATGGTCAACTGCTGCGTCGATGGCTTTCGCGCCCATTTGATCCGGGTACTGACGAATCACCGCCACAAACGTTTTGTCCGTATCAACGGCGTCACGCGCTTCCTTCATGCCGTCAAAGCCGATGATTTTGATGTTGTCGTTATGGGCAGATTTTGCGGCAATCACTGCAGCCAGCGCGGCATCATCACCAAAACCAAACAGACCGTTAAGGCTCGGATTCGCCTGCATGATATTCTGCGCGGTGGTCAGCGCTTCGGCACGGGTGATCCCCGGTTGTTCAGCGACGATTTTTACGTCCGGTGTATCCGCCAGTCCTTTCTTAAAGCCATCGATACGGGCTACGACTGACTGTACGGCGGGATAGCTAATAATGGCGACAGTGCCTTTACCGTTCAGCAATTTGCCCATTAATTTACCGGCCTGTACGCCGCCTGCGTAGTTATCCGTCGCGACGTGCGATACCACCGGCACGCCTTCGGCGGCAACGTCAACGGTGATTACCGGAATACCGGCTTTGTTGGCTTTAATAATGGCTGCCTGAACGCCTTTAGAATCGACCGGGGAAATAATAATGGCATCGACTTTTTTGGTAATAAAATCTTCAACGTCGGAAAGCTGCTTATTTAAATCCTGGTTAGCAATAGAAATACTCAGATTAACGTCATTTTTTTTCGCTTCGTCTTTCATCGCATTAGCAAGATCAATATAAAAGGGATGCTGCTGCGTCAATAAAGAGGCGCCAACATTATACGTTTTCGCAAAGGGGCTTTGTGAGAACAGTGCCAGGCCCACCAGCATGGCCAAACCGGGTAACTTAAATCTGCTCATAAACAATCCTCGTTCTTTTTTGTAGGGTTAATAGCTATCAGAGTTTGTCTTCACTACCGCACACGCCAATAATGCGTGTGACCACTTGCTTCATTGCCGCTTTTGCCGGTTGCATATAGTGACGCGGATCGTTGGCAGTCGGGTTTTCATGGAAATAGCCTTTCAGCGCATCGGCAAAGGCGATTTTCAATTCCGTTGCAACATTCACTTTGCAAATGCCCAACCGGATACATTTTCGGATATCCTCTTCCGTTAAGCCGGACGCACCATGCAGCACTAACGGCACCTCCACCCGGTTGCGAATCTGTTCCAGGCGGGCGAAATCCAGACGAGGTTCATGGGTATAGAGTCCATGCGCTGTGCCAATAGCCACGGCCAGCGAATCAATCTCCGTGCGCTGAACAAATTCGGCCGCCGCTTCAGGCGAGGTATAGGCTGAGTCTTTGTCGTCGACGATCAGATCATCTTCCTGACCGCCGAGTCGCCCGAGTTCTGCCTCAATGCTGACATCATACGAATGGCAGAACGCGGTCACCTCTTTCACCCGGGTGATATTTTCCTCAAAGGGCAGATGCGAGCCATCAATCATCACTGAGCGAACTCCGGCGCGAACTTTATTGAAAATGTCCGTAGCTTCCTCGTGATGGTCGAGATGCAGCACCAGCGGGATGTTGTGTTCTTGCGCCAGCGCGTTTACCAGCGCGATCAGACTGCCGACACCACCGTAGCGATAGGTGCCCGGCGTACCGGCCAGCATTACAGGTGAACGGAGGCCCGCCGCCGTTTCAACCACCACTTGTAAGGTTTCAAGGTTATGGATATTGAATGCCGGAACCGCAAACCCCTGGTGTTGGGCTTTTTTCAGCATATTTTTGCTCGAAATGATGTACATCTCAGCTCCTGGTTATGCGCTCGTCTCTTACAAAACGAAGAAATCTACGTTTCACTTTCATTTTGAAAGCAAAGTAGCACATAAAATAAGCAGAAAAGCGTGACCAGGTTCAAGTCATCACAAAATAACTTACGAAATTTAACTTAACAGGTTGGTATTTTTATCAAATGAAAGTTTCAAAGAAAAAGCCATAACGCTATAGTGTCTGACATTGCAGGCAAATAATGAGTGTCGTCGTGCCCAGGAAATCATCCAATCTGCTGAAACGCAGACTAAAAATCGCTGAAATCGTCAGCGTTCAGGGAGAAATCAAAGTTGACGAGCTCTCAGCGCAGCTGGGTGTCTCTGGCGTCACGATCCGCGGTGATCTGAGCTATCTGGAGCAACAGGGTTATCTGAAGCGCTCATTTGGCGGCGCTATCGCCACGCCCGTCCTGCAAGCCGATTATGAGCCCGCGCCGCTGGTCGCGATGCCGCCGCTGGCGCAGCAGATGGAAATCGCTCGCCATAGCATACGGCTGATTCATGACCGGGATACGCTCTTTCTCGGTCACGGTGCCCTGTGCCGCCGACTCATTCCTTTGCTTAATGGATTAAAAAAAATCCGTCTGATCACCAACGATCCGGAAAGCGCACTGCTGGCGAATCAGTATATCGAAGGCGACATCATTCTGGCCGGAAGCGAAATGCTGCGACCTGACGGGATCCTGGCGGGAAAATCACTGGAACAGGCGCTTCAACATCACACCATCACGCACAGCATTGTGGAAGTGAACAGCATCGACGCTGACGGGACGCTGGGGATCGATTTCCCCGAACTGGCGATGGCCTGGCAGCTCTGTTTTGATAATGCGCGCAGTAAAACGATCCTGATGGCGGCAACCTCTGGCGCAGCAACCGCCACCATCGGT
This sequence comes from Trabulsiella guamensis ATCC 49490, assembly GCF_000734965.1. Taxonomy (GTDB): domain Bacteria; phylum Pseudomonadota; class Gammaproteobacteria; order Enterobacterales; family Enterobacteriaceae; genus Trabulsiella; species Trabulsiella guamensis. The sequence goes on along the minus strand of NZ_JMTB01000111.1, from coordinate 16,250 downwards.
CATCTCAATCAGACCGAAAATGTGATCGTCTGCCACAGTATTAACGAGCAATATCAGCAACAATTATATGATGCTGATTTTGTCACCCTGTATACCAACAATGAATGTTTCACCTGGTCGAATCGCGAAAGACTCCAGGAATGAGAGGGCATCAGTGGGACTCACCCTTTGTACAATAGGCGAATTACTGGTTGAATTTTTATCCCGCAATCCACACCAGAAATTTACTCATCCCGGCGAATTTGTTGGTCCATTCCCCAGTGGAGCGCCCGCGATTTTTGCCGCTCAGGTCGCCAGGTTAGGTCATCGTGCGATGATTTTCGGTTGCGTCGGTAATGATGATTTTGGCCGTCTTAACATCGAGCGACTGCGCCATGAAGGAGTGATTGTTGATGGTATTCGCGTAATGAATAACGCCGTCACCGGTACCGCCTTCGTCAGCTACCAGAGCCCTCAGGAGCGCGATTTCATCTTTAATATCCCCGATAGCGCCTGTGGCCTTTTTACGGAAAAAGATATCGATCAGGCGCTACTACAACAATGTGGTCATATCCATATCATGGGGTCATCGCTGTTTTCCTTTCGTATGATCGACGCCACGCGTAAAGCGATGATGGCGATCAAAGCCGCGGGTGGCACCGTCTCATTTGATCCCAACATCCGTAAAGAGATGCTGAACATTCCCGAAATGGAACAGGCGTTTGATTACCTGATCGAATACACCGATATCTTCCTGCCGAGTGAAAGCGAGCTTCCTTTCTTTGCCCGACACAAAAATCTGAGCGAAGAACAGATAATCAGCGATCTGCTGCAGGCTGGCGTGAAGCATGTCGTTGTCAAACGCGCCCAACGCGGCGCCAGCTACTATCATCTGCAGAAGGGCGAATTGCAGACGCTGCATCTTCCCGGCTATACCGTAGAGACTGTCGATCCGACTGGCGCAGGGGACTGTTTCGGCGCCACGTTCGTCACGCTATTTCTTTCCGGCCTTCCTGCTTCAGAAGCCCTGCATTACGCTAATGCCAGCGGTGCTATCGCGGTCACACAACAGGGGCCGATGGAAGGACTCGCCTCGCTTTCTGAGATCGATGATTTTCTGAGGCGCTAGCACTGACGCGTTTTTTCCTGCCAGAGGATTTTCCCTCAACGGCCAGTTGCCGTAGAATTGCCCGTTTCTGGTTGTAACACCATGAAGAGGACATCTTCCATGGACAAACGATTTGTTCAGGCACACAAGGAAGCACGCTGGGCGCTATGGCTCACCCTGCTCTATCTTTGCGCCTGGTTGGTGACTGCTTACTTACCTGATTCTGCACAGGGATTTACCGGTCTGCCGCACTGGTTTGAAATGGCCTGTTTGCTGATACCGCTGGTGTTTATTCTGCTCTGCTGGGCCATGGTGCGGTTTATCTATCGTGATATTCCGCTGGAGGATGATCATGCAGGCTGAAGTCATAGTGCCACTCATCGCCTACCTGCTGGTGGTCTTTGGCTTGTCCCTCTATGCGATGCGCAAGCGCGCCACTGGCACCTTCCTCAATGAGTACTTCCTCGGCAGTCGCTCGATGGGGGGATTTGTGCTGGCGATGACGCTGACTGCGACCTACATCAGCGCCAGTTCGTTTATCGGTGGTCCAGGCGCGGCCTATAAATACGGTCTTGGCTGGGTGCTGCTGGCGATGATCCAGCTTCCCGCCGTGTGGCTGTCGCTGGGCGTGCTGGGGAAAAAATTCGCCATTCTGGCGCGCCGCTACAATGCCGTGACGTTGAACGACATGCTTTTCGCGCGCTACCACAGCCGCCTGCTGGTCTGGCTGGCCAGTCTGAGCCTGCTTGTCGCTTTTATCGGCGCGATGACCGTGCAGTTTATTGGCGGCGCGCGCCTGCTGGAAACGGCGGCGGGCATTCCTTATGAAACCGGCCTGTTGATTTTCGGCATCAGCATTGCGTTGTACACCGCGTACGGGGGTTTTCGCGCCAGTGTGCTCAACGATGCGATGCAGGGACTGGTGATGCTCATTGGCACTGTTGTGCTGCTGGTCGGGGTGGTTCACGCTGCTGGCGGGCTGTCCACGGCAGTGGAAACGCTGGAGCATATCGACCCTAAACTGGTGACGCCGCAGGGAGCCGACAATATTCTTTCGCCGACCTTTATGACCTCATTCTGGGTGCTGGTCTGTTTCGGCGTAATTGGTTTGCCGCACACCGCCGTGCGGTGCATCTCCTATAAAGACAGTAAAGCCGTGCATCGGGGCATTCTCCTGGGCACGATCGTTGTCGCCGTACTGATGCTGGGGATGCATCTGGCGGGCGCACTGGGCCGGGCGGTACTTCCGGATCTGACCATTCCCGATCAGGTGATCCCGACACTGATGGTGAAAGTCCTGCCGCCGTTTGCCGCAGGGATTTTCCTCGCGGCACCGATGGCGGCGATCATGTCGACGATCAACGCCCAGTTACTGCAAAGTTCCGCTACGATCATTAAAGATCTCTACCTGAATCTGCGTCCGGAGCAGATCCATAACGAAGCGCGACTGAAGCGGATGTCTTCCGGGATCACGCTGATTCTGGGCGTGTTACTGTTGCTCGCCGCGTGGCGTCCGCCAGAAATGATCATCTGGCTCAACCTGCTGGCGTTCGGCGGGCTGGAAGCGGTGTTTCTGTGGCCGCTGGTGCTGGGCCTTTACTGGGAACGCGCAAACGCCGCCGGCGCGCTCAGCGCGATGATCGTCGGTGGCGTACTGTACGCTGTACTGGCGACCTTCAACATCCAGTACCTGGGCTTCCACCCGATAGTGCCCTCGTTACTACTGAGTTTGCTGGCTTTCGTCATCGGCAACCGTTTTGGTCAGCCGCTGCCACAGGCCCCTGTTTTGACTACTGATAAATAAAGAGTTTTGCCATGCCATGGATCCAAATGAAACTGAACACCACAGGCGCGAATGCGGAGGAACTGAGCGAGGCGCTGATGGAAGCGGGCGCGGTGTCGATTACTTTTCAGGACACCCACGACACGCCAGTGTTTGAACCGTTGCCGGGCGAAACCCGCCTGTGGGGCGACACTGATGTCATTGGCCTGTTTGACGCCGAAAGCGACATGAGAGCAGTGGTGGCGATCCTCGAACATCATCCGCTGCTGGGTGCAGGTTTTGCCCACAAAATCGAACAACTGGAAGATAAAGACTGGGAGCGCGAATGGATGGATAATTTCCACCCGATGCGCTTCGGCGAGCGGCTGTGGATTTGCCCGAGCTGGCGCGAAATCCCCGATGAAAACGCCGTCAACGTAATGCTTGACCCGGGTCTGGCCTTTGGTACTGGCACACATCCAACGACCTCGCTGTGCCTGCAATGGCTTGACGGCCTCGATCTGGACGGCAAGACGGTTATCGACTTCGGCTGTGGCTCCGGGATCCTCGCCATCGCGGCGCTGAAACTGGGTGCAGCCAGAGCAATCGGCATTGATATCGATCCGCAGGCAATTCAGGCCAGCCGGGATAACGCAGAACGCAACGGCGTTTCTGATCGTCTGGAACTGTATTTACCGCAAGACCAGCCAGAAGCCATGAAAGCCGATGTGGTGGTTGCTAATATCCTGGCAGGCCCATTACGTGAACTGGCGCCGTTAATCAGCGTGTTGCCCGTTGAGGGCGGTTTGCTGGGGCTTTCGGGTATCCTTGCCAGCCAGGCGGACAGCGTGTGCGAAGCCTATGCCGATCTCTTTACCCTCGACCCGGTGGTCGAGAAAGAAGAGTGGTGCCGGATTACCGGGTTTAAAAAGTAAACAGCGTAACGCGGTCTCCGGGCCGCGTTACGGTTTGCAATGTGTGTAGGGTGAATGACAAAAATGAGAGCATGATCTCATTACGATGCGCTTTTTTGTTCATATAAACAGCGTTTAATCTTGCGTTCACAGCAATTCAGGCAAGAAAAAATACGAAGTTTTACGATTTTCTAAAAGAACACATTTTCGCCACATCGCATTAAATCAATGATAATTATAATTATTTATTTTTTCTGCATTCGCTTGACGGCGATTCATTGATCTACGACAGTGGATTGCTCAAAGTTTGGCCTTTCATCTCGTGCAAAAAATGCGTAATATACGCCGCCTTGCAGTCACAGTATGGTCATTTCTTAACTCATGCGCATCGGACACCACCAGCTCAGAAATCGCCTGATCGCAGCACCCATGGCTGGCATTACTGACAGACCATTCCGGACGCTGTGCTACGAGATGGGAGCAGGGTTAACCGTATCCGAGATGATGTCCTCCAACCCGCAGGTTTGGGAGAGTGACAAGTCCCGTTTACGGATGGTGCACATTGATGAACCAGGCATTCGTACCGTGCAAATTGCCGGTAGCGTACCTGAAGAGATGGCTGAGGCCGCACGTATTAACGTCGAAAGCGGTGCCCAGATTATTGATATCAATATGGGCTGTCCGGCCAAAAAAGTGAATCGTAAGCTCGCAGGTTCAGCCCTCTTGCAGTACCCGGCGCAGGTGAAGTCGATCCTGACCGCGGTCGTCAATGCAGTGGACGTTCCTGTCACACTCAAGATTCGCACAGGCTGGGCACCAGAACACCGTAACTGTGAAGAGATTGCCCAACTGGCTGAAGACTGTGGCATTCAGGCTCTGACTATTCACGGACGCACCCGCGCCTGCTTGTTTAACGGAGATGCTGAGTACGACAGCATTCGGGCAGTTAAGCAGAAGGTTTCCATTCCGGTAATCGCGAATGGTGACATTACTGACCCGCTTAAAGCCAGAGCTGTGCTCAACTATACGGGGGCGGATGCCCTAATGATAGGACGTGCAGCTCAGGGAAGACCCTGGATCTTTCGGGAAATCCAGCACTATCTGGACACTGGGGAGTTGCTGCCCCCGCTGCCTCTGGCAGAGGTTAAGCGCTTGCTTTGCGCGCATGTTCGGGAATTGCATGACTTTTATGGTCACGCAAAAGGATATCGAATTGCACGTAAACACGTCTCCTGGTATCTCCAGGAGCACGCTCCAAATGACCAGTTTCGGCGCACATTCAACGCCATTGAGGATGCCAGCGAACAGCTGGAGGCGTTGGAGGCATACTTCGAAAATTTTGCGTAAACAGAAATAAAGAGCTGACAGAACTATGTTCGAACAACGCGTAAATTCTGACGTACTGACCGTTTCTACCGTTAACTCTCAGGATCAGGTAACCCAAAAACCCCTGCGTGATTCGGTTAAGCAGGCACTGAAGAACTATTTTGCTCAACTGAACGGTCAGGATGTTAATGACCTCTATGAGCTGGTACTGGCTGAAGTAGAACAGCCCCTGTTGGACATGGTGATGCAATACACCCGTGGTAACCAGACCCGCGCTGCCCTGATGATGGGTATCAACCGCGGTACGCTGCGTAAAAAACTGAAAAAATACGGCATGAACTGATTTTTGTTCCTGACGTTTAAAAGGCGCTCTTCGGCATGGGGAAGCGCCTTTTTTATTGCCAAAATTTTCGTCTTGCCTCACTTTTTGCCGCCACTGTTTCGGATATATTTTGACCATTCAACCTGGCAGATGCAGGGGACAAGGTATGTTGCGCAAGTATGGTTGGCTGGTCATTTTTGTACTTCTCGTGTTTCTTCTCGACATACTGATCGTTCAACTGCTGGAGTTCGCTACCCTTGAGTCCGCACGGTGTCGCAATATGGATTCAGTGAATCCACTGAAACTGGTGGATTGTACTGTGCTCGAGTGAATGTGCTCATAATATTATCCACAAACACTGGTGCCTGTTGATATAAATTGCATTGACCGGGCTCCATAAGCCAGTTTTTAATAATACCGCTAAAAAAACCGCGTAACATAATGACAATGACATCGGTATTTATGTCTGATGGTAAATAACCATAGCGAATACATTTCGATAAACTTTCACGTAATGCGTTACGGTTGCAACAAACTTTGTCACGAATTTTTTCTTCTGAAATCATTTCCGCTGTGAATTCGCATTTATGATACAGAATTTGCAGCAGTGCGCGTTGTTTTGGTGTTTCGGCAACGTACTGTAGCGAGAAAATAAATTTCTCTCGTAAATCCATTAATGGGTTTTCATTTTCCGTTCGTATATTTTTTATAATATCCCTTAACGGCACCTGCTGCTCCCACATGTCATTAAACAATTCCGTTTTATTGCTGAAGTGCCAGTACACCGCACCGCGTGTGACGCCAGCGGCATCAGCGATGTCCGAGAGCGTAGTATTGGTCACACCATGCTGCGCAAATTGCTCAATGGCAGCGTCAATCAACAGTTGACGGGTCTTTAATGCGTCTGCTTTTGTTTTTCTTGCCATAAAATGCGTCCCTGCCACTGCGATGTGGCGAAAAAAGGATAAGAGGGCTGTTATTATTAACGAAAAAAAACGGGGCGCATAGGCAAGCACGCTTTTTTATTCAATAAATTTTATCAATAAATAAACCCTACATATTCATAATAAAAATAATCCTCTCGCTATTCATCCTTTTTTTGTGTTTTAGTGCGTTCAGATCCGGTTCTTAATTCACAGAGTCTTACATCAGCATGTGTTTATTTGTAGGATGGCGAGCTGTTTTATCTCTATTCTTTTTCCAGCTTGCGGTACGCCAATAACTGGAACAATAAGGAACGGTAATAATGATTCACGCCAGGGCGACGCTTTTCTCCAGCCTCATCATGACGACTGCATTACTGGCAGGTTGCAATGATTCGGGAAACCAACAACCACAGATGCCCGCGCCAAAGGTGACCTTTCATGTTGCCACGCGCGCACCGTTGCAGGTAATCACGGAACTCCCCGGGCGTACAGCAGCATTTCGCATCGCGGAAGTTCGTCCGCAGGTCAGCGGCATCATCCTGAAACGACATTTTGTGGAAGGCAGCGATGTCAAAGCCGGTCAGTCGCTTTATCAGATCGATCCCGCGACTTATCAGGCTACATATGACAGCGCGAAAGCGGATGAAGCCAACGCGGTGGCGGCGGCAACCCTCGCGCACCTGACGGTTAAACGCTACGCCCCCTTGCTGGGAACCCAGTACATCAGCCAGCAGGATTATGACCAGGCTGTCGCCACTGCGCGACAGGCCGATGCCAGCGTGCTGGCAGCGAAGGCCACAGTGGAGAATGCCCGCATTAATCTGGCCTGGACGAAAGTCACCTCCCCCATTAGCGGCCGTATCGGCAAATCCACTGTCACTGAAGGTGCGCTGGTCACCAGCAGCCAGACAGAAGCACTGGCGACCGTTCAACAACTCGATCCTATTTACGTTGACGTGACGCAATCCAGTAGCGATTTCATGCGCCTGAAACAGGAAAGCCTGCAGGGCAGGAGTGAAACAAAAAGTGTGCAGCTGATGATGGAAAACGGTCAGCCGTATGCGCAAAAAGGCTCGCTGCAATTTTCTGACGTTACCGTGGATGAAAGCACCGGGTCGATTACCCTTCGCGCTATCTTCCCGAACCCACAACACGCTCTGCTGCCCGGCATGTTTGTTCGGGCGCGCATTGATGAAGGCGTACAACCTGATGCCATTCTGATCCCTCAGCAAGGCGTGACGCGCACACCGCTGGGTCAGGCCACTGTCTTGCTGGTCAACGCGCAAAACCAGGTGGAATTGCGTGATATTACCGCTCCGCAGGCGATTGGCGATCGCTGGCTGGTGACAGACGGATTACAGCCCGGCGATAAGATCATCGTCAGCGGGTTACAAAAAGTGCATCCGGGTGTAACCGTGGACGCAGAAGAGGACACGGTAGCCGCTACCGCGAAGTAAGGTACACAACACAATGTCTAGGTTTTTTATTCAACGCCCGGTTTTTGCCTGGGTGCTGGCCATCATTTTGATGATTGCAGGTGGTCTGGCGATTGTGCAACTCCCCATCGCCCAGTACCCAACTATTGCGCCGCCTGCGGTCTCGGTGACCGCCACTTATCCCGGTGCTGATGCACAAACGGTGCAGGATACCGTCACGCAGGTTATCGAACAGAACATGAACGGCGTCGATAACCTGATGTATATGTCCTCCACCAGCGATTCGGCGGGTAACGTGACGATTACGCTGACATTCGATTCCGGTACCGACCCGGATATCGCGCAAGTACAGGTACAGAACAAACTCCAGCTGGCGATGCCCCTGCTGCCGCAGGAGGTACAACAGCAGGGCATCGGTGTGGAAAAATCCAGCAGCAGTTTCCTGCTGGTCGCCGGTTTTGTGTCGGACAATAAAAACCTGTCACAGGAAGATATCTCCGATTACGTGGCATCTAATGTAAAGGATACCCTTAGTCGCACCAGTGGCGTGGGGGACGTACAACTGTTTGGCGCTCAGTACGCGATGCGGATCTGGCTCGATCCTGGTGCACTGAACAAATATCAGCTGACGCCAGTTGATGTGATTAACCAGCTCAAAACGCAGAATGATCAGATCGCCGCCGGGCAACTCGGCGGTACGCCTGCCGTCCCGGGACAGCAACTGAATGCATCGATCATCGCTCAAACAAGACTAAAAGATGTGGATGAATTTGGGCGCGTCACACTGAAAGTGAATCAGGATGGTTCCGTGGTGCGGCTGAAAGACGTAGCCCGTATTACGCTCGGCGGTGAAAACTACAATATGGTGACCAAAATAAATGGTCAAACCGCGACAGGTATAGGGATCAAACTGGCGACCGGCGCTAATGCGCTGGATACCGCAAAAGCGGTAAAAGGAAAACTGGCTGAACTGCAGAGCTTCTTTCCGCAGGGGCTGAAGGTCGTTTATCCCTACGACACCACGCCGTTTGTCAACATTTCGATTCACGAGGTGGTGAAAACACTGCTCGAAGCCATCGTACTGGTTTTTCTGGTGATGTATCTGTTTCTGCAGAACTTTCGCGCGACGCTTATCCCGACCATCGCCGTGCCAGTCGTTCTGCTGGGAACCTTTGCCGTGCTGGCTGCATGCGGCTACTCCATCAATACCCTCACGATGTTTGGCATGGTGCTGGCCATCGGGCTGCTGGTCGATGACGCCATTGTGGTGGTGGAAAACGTCGAACGCGTGATGATGGAAGACCGATTGTCACCTAAGGCAGCAACGGAGAAATCCATGTCGCAGATCCAGGGCGCGTTGGTCGGCATTGCCATGGTACTGTCGGCAGTTTTTATTCCGATGGCCTTTTTCGGCGGCTCCACAGGCGCCATTTACCGCCAGTTTTCAATCACCATTGTTTCTGCCATGGCGCTTTCCGTACTGGTCGCGTTGATTCTTACACCAGCGCTGTGCGCCACCCTGCTGAAACCGGTTGATCCCGACCACCATGAGCAGAAGCGGGGGTTCTTCGGCTGGTTTAACATGACGTTTGATCGCAGCGTTGAGCACTATACCAACAGTGTCGGTGGGATCCTGCGTAGCACGGGACGTTATCTGCTGATTTACGTGCTGATTGTCGCGGGTATGACGGTACTCTTTTTACGCATGCCGACCTCATTCCTGCCGGATGAAGATCAGGGCGTTTTTATGACTATGGTGCAGCTTCCGGCAGGCGCCACGCAAACCCGTACGCAACAGGTGCTGGATAGCATCCAGCAATATTACCTGACGGAAGAAAAAGCGAATGTCGCATCGGTGTTTACTGTTAACGGCTTTAGCTTTAGCGGTCAGGGGCAAAATTCAGGGATTGCGTTTATCAGCCTTAAGCCATGGGAAGAGCGATCCGGCAGCGAGAATGGCGTCGAGGCTATCGTTGGTCGTGCCCGTCATGCTTTCAGTCAGATCCGCGATGCCATGGTTTTCCCCTTCAACTTGCCCGCCATTATGGAACTCGGTACGGCAAAGGGTTTCGATTTTGAACTGATTGATCAGGCGGATCTCGGTCATAACGCACTCACCCAGGCACGTAATCAGCTGTTGGGGATGGCAAGAGCACATTCGGATGTCCTGACCAATGTCCGCCCGAACGGACTTGAGGATACGCCGCAGTTTAAACTGGATGTCGATCAGGAAAAAGCACAAGCACTGGGTGTATCGATTTCTGATATTAACCAGACAATCTCCTCGTCTCTCGGCGGTACTTATGTGAATGACTTTATCGACCGTGGACGCGTGAAGAAGGTTTACGTACAGGCCGATGCGCCATATCGCATGCTACCAACAGATATCAGCAATCTGTTTGTGCGCAGTGCTAGTGGCGAGATGGTCCCTTTCTCTGCTTTTGCCACGTCGCACTGGGCCTATGGCTCGCCACGCCTGGAACGCTATAACGGGATGCCGTCGATGGAGATCCTCGGTGAAGCGGTAGCCGGGAAAAGTACCGGCGAAGCCATGGTGCTGATGGAACAACTGGCAAGGAAATTACCTTCAGGCGTTGGCTATGACTGGACCGGTATGTCTTATCAGGAAAGGCTTTCCGGCAATCAGGCTCCCGCGTTGTATGCCATTTCACTGATTGTGGTGTTCCTGTGTCTCGCCGCACTTTATGAAAGCTGGTCTGTGCCGTTCTCTGTGATGCTGGTGGTGCCGCTCGGAGTTATCGGCGCACTGCTGGCCGCCACACTACGCGGACTGAGCAATGACGTTTATTTTCAGGTGGGGCTGCTCACCACAATTGGTCTTTCGGCCAAAAACGCGATTCTGATTGTCGAGTTTGCCAAAGATTTAATGGAGAAGGAGCATAAAGGCGTTATCGAAGCGACGCTGGAAGCTGCACGGATGCGTCTGCGACCGATTCTGATGACATCACTCGCTTTCGTCCTCGGCGTGCTGCCGCTGGTGATAAGCCATGGCGCAGGGAGCGGCGCACAGAATGCGGTTGGCACCGGCGTAATGGGCGGAATGTTATCCGCCACGCTGCTGGCGATTTTCTTTGTTCCGGTCTTCTTCGTGGTGGTCAGACGGCGGTTCAGTCAACATAAAGGCTAAACACCTTCATCAAGGCGCCATCAGGCGCCTTGATTTTGTAATAATGCAGGACTTTAATGCCTGTGGATATTTGGCATATACTCTGTTAACCAGATGAATATTATTATTTTCCACAGATAAAGTTTTATATTCACCTTCATCTTTTCTGCACATTTTTATGCCTCACCTAATATTCTCTCCACGATATTTACATCACTCATACTTTGAGATTGTTTTGCGCAGACGGTCCATTAAACAGCAATGATAAAATACCCTCTAACGTCCATGGGATGTTTTACGTAATGACATTCACCGTGGCTTATCAAGAGGTAACTTTATGAAAAGGTTCATTTCCGTCGCATTACTGACTACGTTTCTTGCAGGCTGTGCACATGAGTCTCCGTGTGTACCGGTCTACGACGACCAGGGGCGACTGGTTCACACCAATACCTGTATGAAAGGGACGACGCAGGATAACTGGGAAACCGCAGGCGCCATCGCTGGCGGTGCCGCCGCGCTGGCTGGCCTGACGCTCGGTATCGTCGCACTGACCAAATAATCACAGTAAAGCGCGGGATTCCGCGCTTTGTCATCGCACAAAAACAATTTTAATTCATTCTCCCTCCAATATTACCGCCCGAAATTATTATTTCCCCTTCTGTCTTATGAGAAACTTTTTGCGCTAATTTGTGGCACAGGTTGTAATTTTGCACCATTTCAGGGCGATGACATTTTCATTTCATGTCTACACTCACTTTATTGCCAGCCGCCGTCCGAAAATCAGGCGCTTGCAATTATGGCATCCGCTTTGCTTAACAAAGTATGGCTGTCACCACAGACAGGTATCAGGCGTTCCGGACGCCTTAATAAATAACGATAAATCTCGTCACACAGGATGCATTATGAAAAAGATGATGATTGCCAGTCTGGCGGTCGCAAGTACGCTGCTTGCCGTTGCCAGTCAGGCCCATGCTGGTGCAACTCTGGATGCGGTTAAAAAGAAAGGATTCGTACAATGCGGTATTAGCGACGGTTTACCCGGTTTCTCCTATGCGGATGCCAACGGGAAATTCACCGGCATTGATGTGGATGTTTGCCGTGGGATTGCCGCCGCCGTTTTTGGCGATGACAGCAAAGTAAAATACACCCCGCTGACGGCGAAAGAGCGCTTTACGGCGCTGCAATCAGGGGAGGTCGATCTGCTCTCGCGTAATACCACCTGGACCTCTTCACGCGATGCGGGAATGGGGATGTCATTTACTGGCGTAACTTATTACGACGGTATCGGCTTTCTGACGCATAACAAAGCCGGTCTTAAAAGCGCGAAAGAGCTGGATGGTGCGACAGTTTGTATCCAGGCGGGAACGGACACCGAGCTTAACGTAGCGGATTACTTCAAAGCCAACAACATGAAGTATACGCCGGTGACCTTTGACCGCTCAGACGAGTCCGCAAAAGCGCTGGAATCCGGCCGCTGCGATACGCTCGCCTCGGATCAGTCTCAGTTGTATGCACTGCGCATTAAGCTGAGCAATCCTGCCGAATGGATTGTCCTGCCTGAGGTCATTTCAAAAGAGCCGCTGGGACCGGTAGTTCGTCGTGGTGATGATGAGTGGTTCGCCATTGCTCGCTGGACGCTGTTTGCCATGCTTAATGCTGAAGAGATGGGTATTACGTCGAAAAACGTCGATGAGAAAGCCGCGAATCCTGCAACGCCGGATATGGCCCATTTCCTGGGTAAAGAAGGCGACTATGGCAAGGATCTCAAGCTGGACAATAAATGGGCTTACAACATTGTCAAACAGGTCGGCAACTACAGTGAGGTTTTCGAACGTAACGTGGGCCTGAACAGCCCGCTGAAAATCAAACGCGGCCAGAACAATCTCTGGAATAACGGCGGTATCCAGTACGCACCACCGGTACGGTAAATCTATCGCTGTAATGGGCATCGCATTGGCGATGCCCTTTTCTGGAGTTTCGGTCGCAGAGGTTTTTGTTATGTTCCATCGCCGCCCAACCGTAAAAGGCGCGCTGTCGTTTTCTAATCCCACGGTTCGCGCCTGGCTTTTCCAAATCATCGCGGTGGCGACGATTGTCGCTATTGCTGTCTGGTTAATTCATAACACCATCACTAATCTGAATCATCGTGGCATCACTTCTGGCTTTGCATTTCTCGACCGCAGCGCCGGGTTCGGTATTGTGCAGCATCTGATTGATTATGAGCAGGGCGATACCTATGGTCTGGTCTTTATCGTCGGGTTGCTGAATACGCTGTTAGTGTCCGCGTTATGTATTGTTTTTGCGTCGTTTATCGGTTTCTTCCTGGGGCTGGCTCGTCTTTCCGACAACTGGTTGCTGCGTAAGCTCTCGACGATTTACATCGAAATCTTCCGTAATATTCCGCCACTGCTCCAGATCTTCTTCTGGTATTTTGCGGTACTCCGTAACTTGCCCGGTCCTCGCCAGGCCGTCAGCGCATTTGATCTGATCTTTCTTAGCAACCGCGGACTCTATATCCCGTCGCCACAGTTTGGCGAAGGATTACTGGCGTTTGTTGGCGCGCTCGTTTTAGCAGTTGTCATCACCGGGTGGCTCTGGCGCCGTCATAAGGCACATCAGATGGCGACCGGACAGCTTCGCCGCACATGGCCCATCGCGATTGCGCTACTGGTCGGGTTTCCCCTTCTGACACATGCGGTCTTTGGCGCCGCAATCCACTGGGAACTCCCGGAGCTGCGCGGGTTTAACTTTCGCGGTGGGCTGGTGTTGATTCCGGAACTGGCGGCGCTGACGATCGCCCTTTCGGTTTATACCTCCGCCTTTATTGCCGAGATCATTCGCGCAGGCATTCAGGCTGTCCCCTACGGGCAGCACGAAGCTGCGCGCTCTCTTGGATTGCCGAACCCGGTGACGCTGCGCCAGGTCATTATCCCTCAGGCTCTGCGAGTGATCATTCCGCCGCTCACCAGTCAGTATCTGAATATCGTTAAAAACTCCTCACTTGCCGCAGCGATTGGCTATCCGGATATGGTGTCGCTGTTCGCCGGGACGGTACTGAACCAAACCGGTCAGGCGATTGAAACGATCGCGATTACGATGTCGGTTTATCTGCTTATCAGCCTGACAATTTCGCTGCTGATGAATATCTACAACCGGCGTATCGCCCTGATCGAGCGCTAGGGGGCTCTGATGACAAAAGCACTACTGTCGCACCCCGTGCCGCACGGCAAAATGCGTTCCGGTTTACTGTTTAGCTGGATACGCAAAAATCTCTTCACCGGCTGGGTAAACTCGCTGCTGACGATTTTTTGCCTGTGGTTGCTATGGGAAATCATTCCGCCCTTACTGAACTGGGCTTTTTTGCAGGCCAACTGGTTGGGCTCGACGCGGGCGGACTGTACTAAAGCAGGAGCTTGTTGGGTGTTTATCCACGAGCGTTTCGGCCAGTTCATGTACGGCCTCTATCCGCACGACCAGCGCTGGCGCATCAATCTCGCCCTGATAACCGGCCTGCTGACTATCATCCCGCTGTTCCTGAAAAAAATGCCGTTTCGTGGCCGGTATCTTGCCTGCTGGTCAGTGCTCTATCCATTGCTGGTCTGGTGGTTACTGTTCGGTGGTTTTCTGGGGCTGGAACGCGTCGAAACCCGGTTGTGGGGCGGTCTGACGCTGACGCTTATCATCGCTGCGGTGGGTATTGCTGGCGCTCTACCGCTAGGTATTCTACTGGCGCTCGGCCGACGTTCAACCATGCCTGTTGTACGCCTGTTGTCCGTTATTTTTATTGAGTTCTGGCGTGGCGTTCCGTTGATTACCGTGTTGTTTATGTCGTCGGTAATGCTGCCGCTATTTTTGTCTGAAGGAATGAGCATCGATAAGCTCATCCGTGCGCTGGTCGGGGTCATTCTGTTCCAGTCTGCCTATGTGGCGGAAGTGGTGCGCGGCGGCTTACAGGCGTTGCCGAAAGGACAATATGAAGCGGCGGAATCGCTGGCGCTGGGATACTGGAAAACCCAGGCGCTGGTCATTTTGCCTCAGGCGTTAAAGCTGGTTATCCCGGGGCTGGTAAATACCATTATCGCTCTGTTTAAGGACACCAGTCTGGTGATCATCATTGGTCTGTTCGATCTGTTCAGCAGCGTGCAACAGGCGACCGTCGATCCCGCCTGGCTTGGGATGTCGACGGAAGGCTATGTTTTTGCCGCTCTGATCTACTGGATCTTCTGTTTTAGCATGTCGCGCTACAGCCAACATCTGGAGAAGCGTTTTAACACCGGGCATTCCCGGCACTGAGGAAATTATGGGTCAAATTACAATGCAACCGGCTGACGCAATGATCACCCTGGAAAAAGTGAATAAATGGTACGGGCAATTTCATGTCCTGAAAGATATCGACCTGAAAGTACAACAGGGGGAGCGTATCGTTTTATGCGGTCCTTCCGGCTCGGGAAAATCAACCACGATCCGCTGCATTAACCATCTCGAGGAACATCAGCAAGGGCGAATTGTGGTGGACGGTATCGAGCTTAATGAAGACGTCCGGAATATCGAGAAAGTCCGTCAGGAAGTAGGGATGGTGTTTCAGCACTTTAACCTTTTCCCGCATTTGACCGTGCTGCAGAACTGCACTCTTGCACCGGTATGGGTGCGCAAAATGCCCAAAAAAGAGGCTGAAGCGCTGGCAATGCATTACCTTGAACGCGTACGTATTGTAGAGCACGCGCATAAGTTTCCTGGTCAGATTTCCGGTGGTCAACAGCAGCGTGTAGCCATTGCACGCTCACTGTGCATGAAGCCGAAAATTATGCTTTTCGACGAGCCGACCTCCGCTCTCGATCCCGAGATGGTGAAAGAGGTGCTGGATACCATGATTGCACTTGCCCAGTCAGGTATGACAATGCTGTGCGTAACGCATGAGATGGGGTTCGCACGAACCGTGGCGGACAGGGTTATTTTTATGGATCGCGGAGAAATTGTCGAACAGGCACCACCGGCGGAATTTTTCGCTCATCCTAAATCTGAACGTACGCGCGCGTTTTTGTCGCAGGTGATCCATTAAAGCAAAAAACCCCGATCTTTCGATCGGGGTTCTTCTTATTGGTGTCTGGCAGTGTCCTACTCTCACATGGGGAAGCCCCACACTACCATCGGCGCTACGGCGTTTCACTTCTGAGTTCGGCATGGGGTCAGGTGGGACCACCGCGCTAAAGCCGCCAGACAAATTCTTTTTTACTTGCCGAACTTTAACCTTTAAAACTGGTGCTGATACCCAGAGTCGAACTGGGGACCTCACCCTTACCAAGGGTGCGCTCTACCAACTGAGCCATATCAGCACACTTAAATGGATGCC
>NZ_JMTB01000110.1 GCF_000734965.1 Trabulsiella guamensis ATCC 49490 | reverse complement strand
AGCGTTTTTCTCTTCCGACGTTTCGTCGCTGTGTGATGTTGTTCACAAGCGCCGTGTCGATGGAGGCGCATTATAGGGAGTTCTCTGCTGCCCGCAACAGAAAAATGACACAAAAATGACTGACTGCTGCATTCCCCAGCAAAACCCCGGGTTATACCTGTTTACACACATACTTATCCACAACGCCGAGAAAAAATGAAAATTCGCGAGCGTCGCGCAAACGTTTTCGTTACAATGCCGCGCTAAGCGAAAGATGCCGGGTCAGGCGCGTTAGTTGAGTTTTTTATGGAAAATTCACCTAACGCTCTCTGTAATGTTCAAATCCTGGGGATTTATACCATGCAACAACGTCGTCCAGTCCGCCGCGCTCTGCTCAGTGTTTCTGACAAGGCCGGTATCGTCGAATTCGCACAGGCACTTTCCACTCGTGGTGTGGAGCTGCTGTCCACCGGCGGCACCGCGCGTCTGCTGGCAGAGAAAGGCCTGCCGGTGACTGAAGTCTCTGACTACACCGGTTTTCCGGAAATGATGGATGGACGCGTTAAAACCCTGCACCCGAAAGTTCATGGCGGCATTCTGGGCCGTCGCGGTCAGGATGACGACATCATGGCGCAGCACGCCATTTCGCCCATTGATATGGTGGTTGTTAATCTC
Source organism: Trabulsiella guamensis ATCC 49490 (assembly GCF_000734965.1). Lineage (GTDB taxonomy): Bacteria > Pseudomonadota > Gammaproteobacteria > Enterobacterales > Enterobacteriaceae > Trabulsiella > Trabulsiella guamensis. The sequence continues at coordinate 29,902 of NZ_JMTB01000110.1, read as the reverse complement.
TACCCCTTCGCGCAGACTGTAGCGCGTGAAGGCTGCACGCTGGAAGACGCTGTTGAGAATATCGATATCGGCGGTCCGACGATGGTGCGCTCCGCAGCTAAGAACCATAAAGATGTGGCCATCGTGGTGAAAAGCAGCGACTACAGCGCCATTATTAAAGAGATGGATGCGAACGAAGGATCTCTCACCCTTGAGACCCGTTTCGATCTGGCCATTAAAGCCTTTGAGCATACCGCCGCTTACGACAGCATGATTGCCAATTACTTCGGCAGCCTGGTGCCGGCGTACCACGGCGACACCGACACGCCGTCTGGCCGCTTCCCGCGCACTCTCAACCTGAACTTCATTAAGAAGCAGGATATGCGTTATGGCGAAAACAGCCACCAGCAGGCCGCCTTCTATATAGAAGAGAATGTGAAAGAAGCGTCTGTGGCGACAGCGCAACAGTTACAGGGCAAAGCACTTTCATATAACAACATCGCCGATACCGATGCTGCGCTGGAATGCGTGAAAGCGTTTAGCGAACCGGCATGTGTGATTGTGAAGCACGCAAACCCGTGCGGCGTCGCCGTCAGTGATTCCATTCTGGACGCCTACGATCGTGCCTATAAAACCGATCCGACTTCCGCATTTGGCGGCATCATTGCATTCAACCGCGAGCTGGACGCCGAAACTGCACAAGCCATTATCTCCCGTCAATTCGTTGAAGTGATCATCGCCCCAACAGCCTCCCTGGAAGCCCTCAAAATTACTGCTGCAAAACAGAACGTCCGCGTCCTGACCTGCGGTGAGTGGGCATCACGCATGGCAGGTCTGGATTTCAAACGCGTCAACGGTGGTTTACTGGTTCAGGACCGGGATCTGGGCATGGTAACGGAAGCCGAACTGCGCGTGGTGACCAAACGTCAGCCGACCGCCCAGGAGCTGCGTGACGCGCTGTTCTGCTGGAAAGTAGCGAAATTCGTTAAATCTAACGCCATTGTCTATGCGAAAGACAACATGACGATCGGGATTGGCGCGGGCCAGATGAGCCGCGTTTATTCCGCGAAAATAGCAGGTATTAAGGCCGGTGACGAAGGACTGGAAGTAAAAGGGTCGGCGATGGCGTCGGATGCATTCTTCCCGTTCCGTGATGGTATCGATGCCGCAGCAGCTGTCGGCATCACCTGCGTTATCCAGCCGGGCGGTTCCATTCGTGATGACGAAGTGATCGCCGCCGCCGATGAACACGGTATCGCGATGATCTTCACCGACATGCGCCACTTCCGCCATTAATTCACGGAGCAGAGAATGAAAGTATTAATCATTGGAAACGGCGGGCGCGAGCACGCGCTGGCGTGGAAAGCCGCGCAGTCGCCTCTGGTTGACACCGTGTATGTCGCCCCGGGCAATGCGGGCACAGCGCTGGAGCCTGCGTTGCAAAACGTCGCCATCAGCGCAACGGATATCCCGGCACTGCTGAGCTTTGCACAGAACGAAAAAATCGGTCTGACCATCGTCGGCCCGGAAGCCCCGCTGGTCATTGGCGTGGTGGATGCATTCCGTGCCGCTGGCCTGACAATTTTTGGTCCGACCGAAGGCGCCGCGCAACTGGAAGGTTCAAAAGCGTTTACGAAGGATTTTCTCGCTCGTCATAAGATCCCCACGGCGGAATACCAGAACTTCACGGAAGTGGAGCCTGCGCTGGCTTACCTGCGTGAAAAAGGCGCGCCGATTGTCATTAAAGCAGACGGCCTGGCCGCAGGCAAAGGGGTGATCGTGGCAATGACGCTGGAAGAAGCGGAGGCCGCGGTGAACGATATGCTGGCGGGCAATGCGTTTGGCGACGCCGGACACCGCATCGTTATCGAAGAATTCCTTGATGGTGAAGAAGCCAGCTTCATTGTGATGGTGGATGGTGAAAATGTGCTGCCGATGGCAACCAGCCAGGATCACAAACGCGTGGGTAACGGTGATACCGGACCGAATACCGGCGGTATGGGCGCTTACTCGCCTGCGCCAGTGGTGACCGACGAGGTCCACCAGCGCACGATGGAACGCATCATATGGCCAACCGTGCGTGGCATGGCGGCGGAAGGCAATACCTACACCGGTTTTCTCTATGCGGGTCTGATGATCGACAAGCAGGGCAACCCGAAGGTGATTGAATTCAACTGCCGCTTCGGCGACCCGGAAACACAGCCGATCATGTTGCGTCTGCAATCCGATCTGGTAGAACTGTGCCTGGCAGCGTGTGACGGCAAACTCGATACGAAAACTTCACGCTGGGATCCGCGCGCCTCGCTCGGCGTGGTGGTCGCTGCCGGTGGTTATCCGGGCAGTTATCGCACGGGTGATATCATTCATGGCTTGCCGCTGGAAGAGGTTGCTGACGGTAAAGTCTTCCACGCTGGCACCCGCCTCTCTGATGACGACCAGGTGCTGACCAGCGGCGGACGCGTACTATGTGTGACGGCACTCGGCGAGACCGTGGCGCAGGCGCAGAAACGCGCTTATGAATTACTGCATGATATCCACTGGGACGGCAGTTTCTACCGTAACGACATCGGCTATCGTGCCATTGCACGCGAGAAAAACTAGCGGCTTAGTTTTGCCAGCAATGTTTTACGCGTGATCCCCAACTGACGGGCGGCTTCAGTTTTGTTGCCGCCCGTTTTTTCCAGCGCCGCCAGAATCACCTCTTTTTCCACTTCCACCAGTGGTTGAATCGCGGTTTCTTCGGCGTCATCGACTTCCGGCACGACGGCGCTGACAATCGACAACGGCAATTCTCTTTCTGAAATATACTCGCCGGTTAATAACACCACCGCGCGCTCAACGGCGTTCTCCAGTTCTCGAATGTTTCCTGGCCAGGGATAGTGGATCAACAAATCCATCGCCTGCGGCGTAAAACCTTTGACTGGTTTGCGGTTTCGCTCGCCGTAGCGTTGCAGAAAGTGTTCGGCCAGCAACGGGATATCTTCCCGGCGCTGACGCAGCGGAGGCATCTCAATGGTCACAACATTCAGGCGATAGTAAAGATCCTGGCGGAAACGCCCCTCGGCCACCTCTTCAGCCAGATTGCGGTGCGTCGCGGCTATCAGCCTGGCGTCGATGGCGATTGTTTTGTTGCTGCCGACGCGCTGTATCTCTCGCTCCTGAATGGCCCGTAACAGCCGGACCTGCATTAATGGTGAGATATCACCGATTTCATCCAGAAACAGAGTGCCACCCTGCGCTTCCTCGAAACGGCCTTCGCGACGTTTATCCGCGCCGGTAAATGCCCCTTTCTCATGCCCAAACAGCTCTGACTCCAGTAACGACTCGTTCAGCGCCGCACAGTTAAAGATCACCAGCGGCTTATCGCAGCGCTCGCTACTGGCATGTAACGCTCTGGCGACCAGCTCTTTGCCGGTACCGGATTCGCCGCAAATCAGCACTGTGGCATTCGAGGGTGCCACCAGCGCGATCTCTTGCAGCAGGGCCTGCATCGCCGGGCTTTGCCCTACCATGCCGAACTGCATAGCGGAAACGGGTGATGGCGCGGCAGACGGTTGATGCGTATGCACCAGCGCGCGGGATATTGTCTCCTCCAGTCGATCGAAATCCAGCGGCTTCGTCAGGTAATCGAGCGCACCGGACTTTATCGCCTCCACAGCGGTTTCAATGCTGGAGAAGGCGGTCATGATAAGGATCGGAATCGCCGGATTGTACGCTTTGATCTCTTTTAACGTTTCAATTCCATCCATTTCTGCCATACGAATATCGCACAACACGAGATCGAAAATACGTTCCCGCACCTGTTCCAGCGCCTGCCGCCCGTTGTACGACAGCGTGACGTCATACCCCCAACCACGGAGAAGCGCCTGTAATATTGTGCAGTGGCTGATGTCATCATCAACCACGAGAATATTGACCTTCGTGCGAGTCATCCTTGCCTGTCCTTCTGTGATGCGTTCATCGGCAGAAACAGCGTAAAGACGGCACCTTCGCCTGCGGTGCTTTCAACCTGAACTGTTCCGCCATGCTGTTCAATAATATTCTGTACTACCGCCAGACCAAGCCCGGTGCCGTCGGCTTTGGTGGTGAAATAGGGGGTAAAAATCGCCTCCAGTTGTTCCGGCGCTATCCCTTTCCCGCTGTCACTGATGGTGATTTTCAACTGCTGCCCCTCACACTCACTGGCCGCAACGGAAAGCGTGCCGTCGCGACCGATCGCCTGAATCGCATTCAGATACAGATTCAGCAACACCTGGGTCAGCCTGTCCGGATCGGCCTGAATCAGCCGCAGTTCGGGCCGGGCGTGAAATTGCAGATCAATGTCCCGGCTCTTCGCGTCCTGGCTCACCAGTTGCAGCGAATGGGTGATCAGCGCATTGACGTCAACTGCTTGCAGGGAAAGGTGCGGTGGACGCACCAGCTCCAGCAGCTCACTCACCACCCGGTTCAGCCTGTCGGCCTCTTTCGCCATTACCTGCGCCAGCGCGTGTGATTCGCTGTCTGACGGCGCGCGTTCGGCAAAATATTTCGCAATGCCTTTGATGGATGAGAGCGGATTACGGATCTCATGCGCGACGCCTGCCGCGAGATGCCCCAGCGCCGTCAGTTTCTCTTTGCGTTTGTTTGCCTCCTGCAGCTGCAGCCAGGAGCGCTGATAGCGTCGAAACCAGAACAGCGCAGAAACTGTGGCGAACAGCACTACGCCTGCAGCGCAAAGCATGATAATCATGTTTCGCCGCTCTCGTGCCAGCGTCGCATCCAGCTCGCTGGCGTCCAGGGCGATGAAAATCACCTGTGGCGTGCTGGCAAAACAATCTCCGCCTCGTCGGGACATCATGCGCATGTGGTGCCGGCCCGCGGGATTCTGCGGGCGAAACTGACGATAGATCTCCAGAGCTGGCCCGGGGGTGACGATCCGCCGCCAGCGCTCCCGCTCGCCGATACCCAGTTCGCGCATCATGGCAGCGGAATAGAGCGTTTTGCCGACCTGTTGCGGATCGCTGTGCGCGGTGATCCTCCCCGCGTCGTCCGTCACCGCAAACCACAATACGCCGGGCTGCCAGGCCATCTCCTCCAGCAGCGCCTGTAGCTGCATTTGATGCATCCGCATGCCCATGCCGACGCGCGTCCCTGACTCCAGCGCGCGGATTAATACGCTCCCTTTTTCCTCCAGGTTCTGCCGTGCGGCGGTATTTTCCCGCGCATAGTCGCGAACAATCAGTACTGTGAACAGGCCAATCAGCAGCAGCGTCAGACCCGCCAGCAATCCGCTTAGCCAGCTGGCGGCTGATCCTTTCGGTAAACGCATCAGGCTCATGAATGCTTCCTTTACGTTGATGTTCTCCCCTGTGCAGCAGAAACCATGCCACTTTTGCTGGCGGATAACTTTGTCCTCAGGCATGTCCCGGACCTTTTGCCGGGTAAAAAAGACCCACCCACGACTGACTGGCGAGTCATTTTTACTCGTTTCGTCTGTCTTCTCACTTGAACGCCCCTGTCCCTGCGCGGTTTTTGTCTCTGGCACGGAAGATGCAAAAAGGGGATGAATGGTTCAATTAGGAGAAACACGATGAAACGAAATAAAGGATTCACCCTGGCGCTGATCGCTATCGCCACGCTGACAATTGGCAGCAGCGCAGCACTGGCCCAACCCGGCTACGGCATGGGCGGTCAGGGTTACAACCCGTTGACGCCAGAGCAGCAAACCACCCTGCAGAAACTGCATAACGACTACTACACGCAGACCAGCCAGTTGCGTCAGCAGTTGATGTCAAAACGCTATGAGTACAATGCGCTGATCACCGCCAGCTCGCCGGACAGCGCGAAAATTGAGTCCGTGGCGAACGAGATGGCAACGTTGAATCAGCAGCTCGATCAGCAGCGCGTGAAATTTGATATTGCGTTAGCGGAATCCGGCTTGCCGCGCGGTGCCGGAATGGGTTACGGCGGTTGTGGTGGCGGAATGCATCGTGGCGGCGGTCACATGGGTATGGGCATGGGCCGCTGGTAATCTCAGAAGGTTTTTTCCTGCGGCTGCCAGGTACAGAAGTCTTCGTTTGCCACCAACAGCAGCTGAGACCCTTCCGGCGCCTCAAGCCAGGCGACACTTACTTCCAGAGAAGAGTGGTTCTGGCGGCGCTGAATGCGCGATAACGCCCAGGCTTCAAGGTCAGGCTTCACTGTCTGGCCTTCACAGGTAGTGACCGTTTGATCGGCATGCCAGCGTCCCTGACGCAGCACCACGCGCCCGTGACGCAACGCGTCGCTGGTCAGACGGAGTTGCTCTGCCCGGAATTTGTATAGGGCGATTTGATCGCTGGAAAGCTGCTGTTTCTGCCCATCCACTTCACGTTGCATAAAACTGAGTTCGCCGTGATCGTCGAAACGGGTGCGAATGTGTTCGGGCGTTTTACTGTAGATATTGAGTTCAATCAGCGTCAGCGTATCGCCATGCCATCGGTATTCGCTGGTTGAGGTGTTTCCGCTTCGCCAGGGACTAAACGCGGCAAGAAGATGAGTCTCGCCGTTGGCATCTTTACGCCACAGGCGTACCGCGCCCTGATCGTCCGCGTAACCGCTGGCGGTAAACGGCGGAAGCGAGGAATTATGACTACAGGCTGACAGCAACAGCACGCCCGTCAGCGCCAGCACTCGACGCCAGAGGGACAAAAGGGGCGAAACCGCCCCTTCGATAAAACTGTTCACTGCCACGCTGTCTTACTTAACTGCGTCTTTCAGTGCTTTACCAGAAACAAATGCCGGTACGTTAGCTGCGGCGATTTTGATTTCTTTACCGGTCTGCGGGTTGCGGCCAGTGCGCTCAGCGCGGTGGTTCACTTTGAAGGTACCGAAACCAACCAGTTGTACAGCATCACCTTCTTTCAGAGACTCAGTAATAGCAGCCAGGGTGGATTCCAGAGCAGATTTTGCCTGTGCTTTTGACAGATCAGCCTTGTCCGCAATTACATCAATCAGTTGAGTCTTGTTCATAAGTTATCCTTACAATGTGTTTATCGCTTGCTAAGCATCGAGTGCGACGGATATGCCTTAAGAGCACTCTCCTGCATATACGCACCGATAGCCACTTTTTTTCGCCCTCCAAATGTAGACCAGACGGGGGGCAGATGTGAAGCCTTCAGGCACGACAAATCACGCGGTAAATCACGTTTTGTCGTCTCACTGCTTAAAATTTATACCAATATTGCTCTCACCCGCTTCGCGGAGGTCGGCACGGAGCCCTTTTATCAGTTCCAGGTCGCGTTCTTCGCAGCCCGCAAGCAGACGAAAAATTTCCCATTGGATGTCCCATTCCTGTTCTACCGCCGGGTTTTCTTTCAACTCTTCGTCGGTCATCTCACGACCGGCCTGGGTCATTTCCAGCATCGCTACTGTGGTAATGGACGTTTTACTGACTTCAACCGCATGCTCCAGCGTTTCACCACTTAAACGCGAGTGCACCAGTTCACTTAACGCCACGCAGGCATCAATAGCCGGATAGACACCATACATATCGTAGTCGTCCGCCGCCGGAATCGCCTCTTCCAGTTTCTCAAGCTGGCTGTCGAAGTTCACTTTCGCGTCTTTGACCGTCAGCGTTTCCCAGATTAAGTCGAGAATACGGCGGTAAAGATGCGGATCACCAAACTCCGTCTCTTTGCAGAACATCGCGTAGTTCGGATACATGCGCTCGCACAGGCAGGCCATAAACGTCGTGTGCTGCCAGCTTTCCAGCTTCTCCAGACGCAGATGAATGGGGTTTTGTAACATGATGACATCCCGGATTCGAAAATTAGCGGCAGTGTACCTGAATCATCACTGAATTTCCTGCCAACGAACAAACGCCGGGCGGCCCGAGGCTACGGCGTCAGCCCAGCGCGTCGGCTCTGGCAGGCGGTAGCCGCGCATGCAGCGTTGTACCCACGCCAGCGCGCTGTCAATGCTGACACGGTGGCCGGTTGAAACAAAGAGCGGATTACAGCGGATCTTGCTGCGCCACACCCACGCCAGTTGCTCGCCTTTATCCATCAGCGGTGCCAGCGCGCTAGGCTCTGGCGAGAGCGGTTCAAACTTACCGCACAGGCGTTTTTTCGCCACACCGATGGTCGGCACATCCACCAGCAGGCCAAAATGGCTGGCTACGCCAAGACGACGTGGATGCGAGATACCATGACCATCCACAAACAGCAGATCCGGTTTTTGCGAAAGCTGCGCCCAGGCCGCGCTCAGCGCCGGGGTTTCACGGAAAGAGAGAAAGCCAGGAATGTATGGCATGGTGGTGGCGACGCGCGCCACCTGATGTTCGATAAGCTCAAGCGAAGGATACTTCAGCAGGATGATGGCCGCGCGAGTAACTTCGCCGCCCTGCTCAAACCCCACGTCAGCACCAGCGATCAACGTCGGTGGATCCTTATCTAAACGATCCTCGCGGATCACGGATGAGGCCAGTTCAAGTTGTTGCGCGCGTAGTGACGCGAGATCCATAACGGCTCCTTACTGATGATACGGCTCAGAAAGTCGATGCACCGCCTCCACAAACACGCCAGCGTGCTCTGGCGGAACATCCTGATGAATACCATGCCCGAGGTTGAACACATGCCCTTCGCCATGCCCGAAGCCCGCAAGGATCGTGGCAACCTCTTCCTCAATGCGCGCCGCCGGAGCGTACAGCATTGACGGGTCCATATTGCCCTGCAGCGCGACTTTATCGCCCACGCGACGACGCGCGTCAGCGATATCGGTCGTCCAGTCCAGCCCGAGCGCGTCACAGCCGGTTTCAGCCATCGCCTCCAGCCACTGACCGCCACCTTTGGTGAACAGTGTCACCGGCACACGCTGCCCGTCGTTTTCACGTAGCAGGCCATCAACGATTTTGTGCATGTAGTAAAGCGAGAACTGCTGGTAGTCACGCCCGGTCAGTACACCGCCCCAGGTATCGAAAATCATGACAGCCTGCGCGCCCGCCTTAATTTGCGCATTCAGATAAAGGGTGACACTTTTTGCCAGCTTATCAAGCAGCGCATGCAGCGTTGCGGGATCGGCATACATCATTTTTTTGATGACGGTAAAGGCTTTGCTGCTGCCACCCTCCACCATATAGGTCGCCAGCGTCCACGGACTCCCGGAGAAACCGATCAGCGGCACCTGGCCTTTCAGCTCGCGGCGAATGGTGCGCACCGCATTCATGACATACCCAAGTTCCTGTTCAGGATCGGGGATCGGCAGCCTGTCGACATCGGCTTTGTTCTTAACCGGTGAGGTAAAACGCGGACCTTCACCCGCTTCGAAATAGAGCCCGAGACCCATTGCATCCGGTACGGTGAGGATGTCCGAAAAGAGGATCGCCGCATCTAGCGGATAACGACGCAGCGGCTGCAACGTGACTTCGCAGGCCAGGTCGGCGTTTTTGCACAGCGACATGAAATCCCCCGCTTGCGCGCGGGTGGCTTTGTATTCCGGCAGATAGCGTCCCGCCTGTCTCATCATCCATACCGGGGTGACATCAACGGGCTGGCGCAGCAGCGCACGCAGATAACGATCGTTTTTCAGTTCGGTCATTTTGCAGTTCCTTTATGCGTCAGGCGCTCAGTGTAACACGTCAGTAATCATCGTCCCGGCACAATGCCACGGTATCTTCTATCAGGCGACGGGCGACGGTTCCCGGGGGCGGTAGCAACGGCAGATTGTCGTAACGATACCAGTTCGCTTCGAGCAACTCTTTGGGATCAATAACAATATCGCCACTCTCATACTCCGCCATGAATGCCGTCATTAACGACTGCGGGAAGGGCCAGGGTTGCGAGGTCACGTAACGCAGGTTTTTGATTTTGATCCCGCTCTCTTCCATGACTTCACGCGCCACTGCCTGCTCCAGCGTTTCACCCACCTCAACAAACCCCGCCAGCACCGTATGGATGCCGCCGCGGTGCCGGGTGTGCTGCGCCAGAAGGATGGAATCGTCGCGACGAATAGCGACGATGATGCAGGGGGCGATTTGCGGATAATAGCGTTCCCGGCAGTGGCTGCACAGCATCGCCCACTCGGTTTTGCTGGGGTGCATGGTGTGTCCGCAGTAGCCGCAGAATTTATGCGAGCGGTAAAATTCAGCCAGTTGTACGCCGCGCCCGGCCAGTTGAAATAGCCCGACGTCCTGATCAATCACCTGACGTACCGAACCCATGTCATGGCGGCGATTTTGCTGCACCAGCCAGACGGGATCGCCCTGCCATTCACCGATCTGCATCGCGGTCTGCCCGACAAGATCGTATTTTTCCGCCTCGCCATGAGGCAATTCTCCCGCAGGGAGCCATAATTTCTGTTCATGGCTGATGATCCACCAGCCACGATCTAATTTTTCAATTATACGATCCATATCTATTGCACTACCTTGGCTTCACTGGCAATTTGATAACATAGTTTTTACATTTCCCGGGTGAGCAGTTTTCTACTTTTAAACTTGCGGAGTCAAACATGCTAAACCAGCTAGAAAGCCTGACGGAACGCGTTGGCGGAAGTAATCAGTTTATCGATCAATGGCTGCACGTACGTAAGCATCTGCTCGTTGCTTACTATAATCTGGTTGGCATCAAGCCTGGCAAAGAATCATATATGCGGTTGAACGAAAAAGCGCTCGATGATTTCTGTCAGAGCCTGGTGGACTACCTCTCCGCCGGACATTTTAAAATTTATGAGCGTATTATCCGTGAACTGGAAGCAAATAGCCCACATTTAGAGGCAACTAAACTCTATTCGCGGCTGGAGGCCAACACCCAGCAGATCATGGATTATTACGACTCCAGCCTCGAAAATGCTATTGATAATGACAACTATCTGGAATTCCAGCAGTCGCTGTCCGGCATTGGTGAAGCGCTGGCCGCTCGGTTTACGCTGGAAGATAACCTGATTGTGCTGGCGCAGAGCAACCAACGAAGCCCTGTTGCCAGCGACGCCAGCAATGTCGACAGCCCTCGCTTGAGTTCTTAAGCATTAACGAGTAGTTTACATAATGATCCCCTCTTCTGTGAGGGGTGCTTCTTGTCGGAGTGCCCAGTGTTGAAAATGAAAAACACGGGCTGAGACCGTTTATTCGGGATCCGCGGAACCTGATCAGGCTAAAACCTGCGAAGGGAACAAGAGTAATTCGCCACAGGCGGTCGCCCTTTCGGGCAATAGTCACTATTACTCCCTCCGTCGTCTGACAAGCCACGTCCTCTTTTCTGGAATGAGCTATGTCTACTACAAAACTTACCCGTCGCGAGCAGCGCGAACACGCCCAACACTTTATCGACACGCTGGAAGGCACCGCTTTCCCCAACTCAGCCCGTATTTATATTCAGGGTTCACAGGCGGATATCCGCGTTCCGATGCGGGAGATCCAACTCAGCCCGACGCTTATCGGCGGCAGCAAAGACAATCCGCAGTACGAAGATAACGAAGCGGTGCCGGTGTACGATACCTCCGGGCCTTATGGTGATCCGGCAGTTGCCATCGACGTGCAGCAGGGGCTGGCAAAACTGCGCCAGTCATGGATCGATGCGCGCGGCGACAGCGAGCCGCTGGCAGAACGCAGCTCGGCGTACACCAAAGCCCGCCTTGCCGATGATGGCCTTGACGAGCTGCGCTTCAACGGTGTACTGACGCCAAAGCGCGCCAGAGCTGGCAAACGCGTCACCCAACTGCATTACGCTCGTCAGGGGATCGTCACGCCGGAAATGGAGTTCATTGCCATTCGCGAAAACATGGGTCGCGAGCGGATCCGCAGCGAAGTACTGCGCCAGCAGCATCCCGGTGAAGGTTTTGGCGCACGCCTGCCAGAAAACATCACCCCGGAATTTGTCCGTGACGAAGTGGCTGCAGGCCGCGCAATTATCCCGGCGAACATCAACCACCCGGAATCAGAGCCGATGATCATCGGCCGCAATTTTCTGGTGAAAGTGAATGCCAACATCGGCAACTCTGCAGTGACCTCCTCCATCGAAGAAGAGGTAGAGAAACTGGTGTGGTCGACCCGCTGGGGCGCCGATACGGTGATGGATCTGTCAACCGGACGTTATATTCATGAAACCCGTGAATGGATCCTGCGTAACAGCCCGGTGCCGATCGGTACCGTACCGATCTACCAGGCGCTGGAGAAGGTAAACGGGATCGCCGAAGATCTGACGTGGGAAGCCTTCCGCGACACGCTGCTGGAGCAGGCGGAACAAGGCGTTGACTACTTCACCATTCATGCTGGCGTGCTGCTGCGCTACGTACCAATGACCGCCAAACGCCTGACCGGCATCGTCTCCCGCGGCGGCTCGATCATGGCAAAATGGTGCCTGTCGCATCATAAAGAGAATTTCCTCTATGAGCGCTTCCGCGACATCTGTGAGATCTGCGCCGCCTATGACGTCTCACTGTCGTTGGGCGACGGACTGCGTCCGGGGTCAATTCAGGACGCCAACGACGAAGCGCAGTTCGCCGAACTGCACACGCTGGGCGAACTGACGAAAATCGCCTGGGAGTACGACGTTCAGGTGATGATCGAAGGTCCGGGGCATATTCCCATGCAGATGATTCGCCGCAACATGACCGAAGAGCTGGAACACTGCCACGAAGCGCCGTTCTACACTCTCGGCCCGTTGACCACCGACATCGCGCCGGGTTATGACCATTTTACCTCCGGCATTGGCGCCGCAATGATTGGCTGGTTCGGTTGCGCGATGCTTTGCTATGTAACGCCGAAAGAACACCTCGGCCTGCCGAACAAAGAGGACGTAAAACAGGGGCTTATCACTTACAAGATCGCCGCCCACGCCGCTGATCTGGCGAAAGGCCATCCCGGTGCGCAAATCCGCGACAATGCCATGTCGAAAGCGCGCTTTGAATTCCGCTGGGAAGATCAATTTAACCTCGCGCTCGACCCGTTCACCGCCCGTGCATATCACGATGAAACCCTGCCGCAGGAGTCCGGCAAAGTGGCGCATTTCTGCTCCATGTGCGGCCCGAAATTCTGCTCTATGAAAATCACTCAGGAAGTACGCGATTATGCCGCGAAGCAGGCCATCGAGGTCGGCATGGCGAATATGTCAAACAGCTTCCGTGCCAAAGGGGGTGAAATCTATCTGAAGCAGGAGGAAGTGTAATGTATCAGCCCAATTTTCCACCCGTTCCCTTCCGCCTCGGATTATATCCGGTAGTCGATAGCGTGGAATGGATCGAACGCCTGCTGGAGGCGGGCGTGCGGACCATCCAGTTGAGAATTAAAGATCTGCCTGACGATGAGGTCGAAGCGGATGTGATCCGTGCGATCCAGTTGGGCCGCCGTTACCGCGCCCGGTTATTCATCAACGACTACTGGCGGCTGGCCATTAAACATCAGGCGTATGGTGTACATCTTGGCCAGGAAGACCTGGAAACCACCGATCTGCAGGCCATTCGTGACGCCGGTTTGCGCCTTGGCGTATCAACACATGACGATATGGAAATCGATGTCGCGCTGGCGGTTAAACCGTCATACATCGCTCTGGGGCATGTGTTCCCGACGCAGACCAAACAGATGCCGTCCGCCCCACAGGGGCTGGCGCAGCTGGCGTCGCACATCCAGCGGCTTAATGATTACCCCACAGTGGCCATTGGCGGCATCAGTATCGAACGCGCGCCATCGGTACTGACCACCGGCGTCGGCAGTATTGCCGTCGTCAGCGCCATCACTCAGGCTCCGGACTGGCAGATGGCAACAGCGCAATTGCTTGAAATGGCGGGAGCAGGCGATGAATGACCATGATTTCATGCGTTACAGCCGCCAGTTGTTGCTTGAGGATATCGCGGTTGATGGTCAGCAAAAACTGCTCACCAGCCGGGTACTGATTGTCGGGCTCGGCGGTCTGGGATCGCCCGCCGCATTGTACCTGGCCGGGGCAGGCATCGGGACGCTGGTGCTGGCCGACGACGACGACGTGCATCTCAGCAATCTGCAGCGGCAAATCCTGTATACCAGCAATGATATCGCGCAGCCGAAAGCGCAGGTGGCGCAGCAGCGCCTTCATCAACTCAATCCACAAATCGAGCTAATCGCACTCCGGCAACGGCTCTCCGGCGAGGCATTACGGCAGGAAGTGGCGAAAGCGGATGTGGTGCTGGACTGCACCGATAACATGGCGACACGGCAGGCAATCAACGCCGCCTGCGTGGCGCTTGATACACCGCTGATTACCGCCAGCGCTGTCGGGTTTGGCGGTCAGTTGATGGTACTGACGCCGCCGTGGACACAAGGCTGTTATCGCTGCCTGTGGCCGGACGAACACGAACCGGAACGCAACTGCCGCAACGCCGGCATCATCGGGCCAGTGGTGGGCGTGATGGGCACGCTACAGGCGCTCGAAGCCATTAAATTGCTGAGCGGCATGGACACCGTTCGCAACGAATTATGGCTGTTCGACGCCCGTACCAGCGGCTGGCGGACGCTGGCGCTGCGCCGCTCGCAGCACTGCCCGGTATGCGGAGGGCGGCATGCAGATCCAGTTTAACGACGAGGCCGTTCAGTGCGCTGCGGGATCCACTGTGGCGGATCTGCTCAGGCAACTGGGGCAACACAAATCCGGCATCGCGCTGGCGCTGAATCAACAGGTACTCCCACGCGAACAGTGGGCGGTTCATCCTCTGCAGGACGGCGACAATATCCTGCTTTTTCAGGTGATTGCAGGAGGTTGATATGTTACGCATTGCAGATAAAACATTCGATTCACATCTTTTTACTGGCACCGGCAAATTCGCCACGCCGCAGCTGATGGTGGAGGCCATTCGCGCATCCGGTAGCCAGCTGGTCACGCTGGCAATGAAACGTGTCAATGTGCACGAGCATAACGATGCCATTCTTGCGCCACTGCTTGATGCAGGCGTCACGCTGTTACCTAACACCTCCGGCGCAAAAACAGCGGAGGAAGCCATTTTTGCCGCGCAACTGGCGCGGGAAGCGCTTGGCACGCACTGGCTGAAACTGGAGATCCACCCGGATGCCCGCTGGCTGCTGCCGGATCCGATTGAAACCCTGAAAGCAGCGGAAAAACTGGTACAGCAAGGGTTTGTAGTGCTGCCTTATTGCGGGGCCGATCCTGTGCTGTGCAAACGTCTGGAAGAGGTCGGCTGTGCGGCAGTCATGCCATTGGGTGCGCCGATTGGCTCCAACCAGGGACTGGAAACCCGCGCGATGCTGGAGATCATCATCGAACAGGCCACCGTGCCAGTGGTGGTAGATGCCGGTATCGGCGTACCCAGTCACGCCGCACAGGCGCTGGAAATGGGTGCGGATGCCGTACTGGTTAACACGGCCATCGCCGTGGCAGACGACCCGGTGAAAATGGCACAGGCATTTCGTCTGGCCGTCAATGCCGGCCTGCTGGCACGCGATGCCGTTCCGGGCACACGCAGCGTTCAGGCGCAGGCCACCAGCCCGCTGACCGGTTTTCTGGAGGCGCTGTCATGAGCACATTCACCGAACGCTGGCGTCAGCTAGACTGGGATGACATTCGCCTGCGTATTAACAGCAAAACGCCCGCTGACGTTGAACGGGCAATCACAGCCCGTCAGTTGACGCGGGATGACATGATGGCGTTGCTGTCACCCGCTGCCAGCGCTTTTCTCGAACCTCTGGCGCAACGCGCGCAGCGGCTGACGCGCCAGCGCTTCGGCAATACTGTCAGCTTCTATGTGCCGTTGTACCTTTCTAATCTCTGCGCTAATGACTGCACCTACTGTGGTTTTTCAATGAGTAACCGCATTAAACGCAAGACGTTAGATGCCCAGGAAATTGATCGTGAATGCACCGCCATCCGAGAGCTGGGCTTTGAGCATCTGCTGCTGGTTACTGGTGAGCATCAGAAAAAAGTGGGGATGGACTATTTTCGTCAGCATTTGCCAGCAATCCGCCGTCGGTTCGCCTCATTACAAATGGAAGTGCAGCCCATGTCGCAGGCAGATTATGCCGAGCTGAAAACGCTCGGCCTGGACGGCGTAATGGTCTACCAGGAAACCTACCACGAGGCGATTTATGCACAACATCATCTTAAGGGCAATAAACAGGATTTCGTCTGGCGGCTGGAAACACCGGATCGGCTGGGGAAAGCGGGTATCGACAAGATAGGGCTGGGCGCGTTAATCGGTTTGTCCGACAGCTGGCGGGTGGATTGCTATATGGTGGCAGAACATCTGCTGTGGCTGCAACAGCACTACTGGAAGAGCCGTTATTCGGTCTCGTTTCCGCGTCTGCGGCCTTGTGCGGGCGGTATTGAACCGGCATCTGTGATGGATGAGCGCCAACTGGTGCAGGTGATTTGCGCTTTTCGCCTGCTGGCACCGGAAGTTGAACTGTCGCTTTCGACCCGCGAATCCCCCTGGTTTCGAGACCGCGTGATCCCATTAGCCATCAATAACGTCAGTGCGTTTTCCAAAACCCAGCCCGGCGGTTACGCTGATGATCATCCTGAACTGGAGCAGTTTGCGCCGCATGATGGACGCCGCCCGGAAGAGGTCGCCAGTGCCTTGATCGCCAGGGGATTACAGCCGGTATGGAAAGACTGGGACAGCTGGTTGGGACGGACCTCGCAATAATTTCGCAACATCTTGTCGCATGACACTAAAGTCCTGATAACACTTCGCAAAGCCAGAACCGGGAAATTGAGCACACCTTTCCGGTTCGTTACTCTGCATGCCGTCAGCAATGGATGTTGACCAGGGCGGACACCTTCTTCCTCTGTCCGCCCTGCCCTCGATGGCTCGTTTTTATGCCAGAAAACAAGACTGTAACCGGTTTCATTTTTTGTGATGACTTACACACAATCGCCGCAAAGCGGTTGTTCTCCGTTTCTGCACGGGATAAAGAATATCTATCGACAACCACGAGGGGGAGTTATGAAAAACATTGTTTTATGCTGTGCCGCCGGGATGTCCACCAGCATGCTGGTTCAACGTATGAAAGATGCGGCCCAGAAAAAAGGCGTGGATGTCTCTATCAAGGCCGTTCCGGTGGCCGAGTTTAAAGACAACATCGCCACGGCGGATATTGTCCTGCTGGGCCCGCAGGTTAAATACGAGCTGGCAAAACTCCAGGCGCAGGCCGAACCACTGGGCAAGAAAGTCGCGGTCATCGATATGATGGATTACGGCATGATGAAAGGCGACGCCGTGCTTGATAAAGCGCTCAAACTGATGGAGTAAACATGGAAGATTTAGAAACAACGATCATGGAGTTGCTGGTGAATGCAGGCACCGCCCGCAGTTCTGCCCTCACCGCGTTGCAAATGGCGCGCAGGGGTGAGTTTGCCGATGCGGAAAAAGCGATGGAAGAGTCGCGCGAATTTGTGAAACACGCGCATACCATCCAGACGAAACTCATCGGCCTGGACGAGGGCACCGGAAAACTGCCGGTTAACCTGATTACTGTTCACTCGCAAGATCACCTGATGAATGCCATGGTGATTCAGGACCTGGCTGGCGACATGATTGAACTCTATCGCCGTCTACCGCCCGCGCAGTCATAACAACAATACTCAGCCACATATAAAAAAACCCGCCGAAGCGGGTTTTTTATTCAGGTCAGCAACGATTACTCGTTATCAGAACCGCCCAGGCCTGCGTTCAGCAGCTCTGCCAGGCTGGCAGAAGCGTCTTCAGCAGTCACCTGCGGTGCAGCCGGGAGTTCACCCGCAGCACGGCGGCGCATGCGATCCTGGTGGTACGCGTAACCGGTACCGGCCGGGATCAGACGCCCCACGATAACGTTCTCTTTCAGACCGCGCAGTTCGTCGCGTTTACCCGCAACAGCTGCTTCGGTCAGAACGCGAGTCGTTTCCTGGAACGACGCCGCAGAGATGAAGGACTCGGTTGCCAGAGACGCTTTGGTGATACCCAGCAGGTCACGTGCGAAGGTCGCACCAACTTTGCCGTTCGCTTCCAGATCGCGGTTAGCGATCTTAACGCGAGAGTATTCAACCTGCTCACCTTCGAGGAACTCGGAGCTGCCCGCGTTCACAATGGTGGCTTTACGCAGCATCTGACGAACGATAACTTCAATGTGTTTATCGTTGATCTTAACGCCCTGCAGACGGTAAACGTCCTGCACTTCGTTGACGATGTAACGCGTTACCGCGTGAACGCCACGCAGACGCAGGATATCGTGTGGCGCTTCCGGACCGTCGGAAACCACGTCACCACGTTCTACACGTTCACCTTCAAACACGTTGAGCTGACGCCATTTCGGGATCATCTCTTCGTACGGATCGCTACCATCAACCGGCGTAATCACCAGACGGCGTTTACCTTTGGTTTCTTTACCGAAGGAAATGATACCGCTGATTTCTGCCAGAATTGCCGGCTCTTTCGGACGACGGGCTTCGAACAGATCCGCAACGCGCGGCAGACCACCGGTAATATCCTTGGTACCGCCAGATTCCTGCGGAATACGCGCCAGGGTGTCACCAGAGCTAATCTGAACGCCATCTTCCAGCTGAACAATCGCTTTACCCGGCAGGAAGTACTGAGCCGGCATATCGGTGCCGGGGATCAGAACGTCATTGCCCTGAGCATCAACAATTTTCAGTGCCGGACGCAGGTCTTTACCACCCGTGGTACGTTCTGCGGAATCCAGAACCACCAGAGAAGAGAGACCGGTCAGTTCGTCGGTCTGACGGGTAATCGTCTGGCCATCGATCATATCGGTGAAGCGGATGAAACCCGCCACTTCGGTGATAACCGGCATGGTGTGCGGATCCCAGTTTGCAACAGTTTCACCGCCAGCAACCTGCTCACCATCACCTTTCGCCATCACCGCGCCGTAAGGCACTTTATAGCTCTCTTTGGTACGACCGAATTCGTCGATCAGTTTCAGCTCGGTATTACGGGAAGTGATAACCAGTTTACCGCTGGAGTTCACAACCGACTTCGCGTTGCTGAGCTTGATGCTACCTTTGTTTTTCACCTGGATGCTGGATTCAGCTGCCGCACGAGATGCCGCACCACCGATGTGGAACGTACGCATCGTCAGCTGTGTACCCGGCTCACCGATGGACTGTGCCGCGATAACACCGATAGCTTCACCTTTGTTGATGATGTGGCCACGCGCCAGGTCACGACCATAGCAGTGCGCACATACACCAAAGTCGGTGTCACAGGATACAACGGAACGGACTTTGACAGAGTCAACGGAGTTCGCTTCCAGCTGATCACACCACTGTTCGTTGAGCAGCGTGTTACGCGGAACCAGAATGTCCGCCGTACCCGGCTTCAGAACGTCTTCCGCGGTCACACGACCCAGAACGCGATCACGCAGCGGCTCTTTAACATCACCACCCTCGATAACCGGGGTCATGGTGATACCTTCCAGCGTGCCGCAGTCGTCTTCGGTAACGACCAGATCCTGCGCAACGTCCACCAGACGACGCGTCAGATAACCGGAGTTCGCGGTTTTCAGTGCGGTATCCGCCAGACCTTTACGAGCACCGTGGGTGGAGATGAAGTACTGGAGTACGTTCAGACCTTCACGGAAGTTCGCGGTAATCGGCGTTTCGATGATGGAGCCATCTGGCTTCGCCATCAGACCACGCATACCAGCCAGCTGACGAATCTGTGCCGCAGAACCACGCGCACCGGAGTCGGCCATCATGTAGATGCTGTTGAAAGAAACCTGCTGTTCTTCTTTACCTTCACGGTTAATGACGGTTTCAGTTTGCAGGTTATCCATCATCGCTTTGGATACACGATCGTTTGCCGCAGCCCAGATATCGATAACTTTGTTGTAGCGTTCGCCCGCGGTAACCAGACCAGACTGGAACTGCTCCTGAATCTCAGCAACTTCCGCTTCCGCTTCGCTGATGATTTCGTGTTTTTTCGCCGGGATGACCATGTCATCGATACCAACAGAAGCACCTGAACGCGCTGCATAAGCAAAGCCGGTGTACATCGTCTGGTCAGCAAAAATAACGGTCGGTTTCAGGCCCAGAATACGGTAACAAGTGTTCAGCATTTTGGAGATAGCTTTCTTGCCCAGCGCCTGGTTGACGATGGAGAAAGGCAGACCTTTCGGTACGATCATCCACAGAATAGAACGACCAATAGTCGTATCTTTCAGGCTGGTTTTCGCTACGAATTCGCCGTTGGCATCTTTTTCGTATTCAGTGATACGCACTTTAACGCGCGCATGCAGAGAGGCCAGGCCAGCGCGATAAATACGCTCAGCTTCTTTCGGGCCAGTCAGCACCATGCCTTCGCCTTTGGCGTTAACACAGTCACGGGTCATGTAGTACAGACCCAGTACAACGTCCTGAGACGGAACGATGATAGGTTCGCCGTTCGCTGGGGACAGGATGTTGTTGGTAGACATCATCAGCGCACGCGCTTCAAGCTGGGCTTCCAGCGTCAGCGGTACGTGAACAGCCATCTGGTCACCATCGAAGTCGGCGTTGTATGCCGCACAAACCAGCGGATGCAGCTGGATGGCTTTACCTTCAATCAGAACCGGTTCAAACGCCTGGATACCCAGACGGTGAAGGGTTGGTGCACGGTTCAGCAGTACCGGGTGCTCACGGATAACTTCATCCAGGATATCCCATACGACCGCTTCTTCACGCTCAACCATCTTCTTAGCGGCTTTGATGGTGGTGGCGAGGCCACGCAGTTCCAGCTTGCCGTAAATGAACGGTTTGAACAGTTCCAGCGCCATTTTCTTCGGCAGACCGCACTGATGCAGACGCAGGTATGGACCTACGGTGATTACGGAACGACCGGAGTAGTCAACACGCTTACCGAGCAGGTTCTGACGGAAACGACCCTGCTTACCTTTGATCATGTCAGCCAGAGATTTCAGCGGACGCTTGTTGGAACCGGTGATCGCACGACCGCGACGACCGTTATCCAGCAGGGCATCTACCGCTTCCTGCAGCATACGTTTTTCGTTGCGTACGATGATATCCGGCGCAGCCAGATCCAGCAGACGTTTCAGACGGTTGTTACGGTTGATCACGCGACGATACAGATCGTTCAGATCGGACGTTGCGAAACGACCGCCATCCAGCGGAACCAGCGGACGCAGATCTGGCGGCAGAACCGGCAGAACGGTCAGGATCATCCACTCCGGCTTGTTACCAGACTGTACGAACGCTTCCAGCAGCTTGATGCGCTTGGTCAGCTTTTTACGCTTGGTTTCGGAGTTGGTTTCGTTCAACTCTTCACGCAGCTGTTCGCACTCTTGCTCCAGATCCATGCTCTTCAACAGAGCCTGGATAGCTTCCGCACCCATCTTCGCGTCGAATTCGTCACCGAACTCTTCCAGCGCGTCCAGATACTGTTCTTCCGTCAGGATCTGATTGCGTTCCAGATTAGTCATACCGCCTTCGATAACAACATAAGATTCGAAGTACAGTACGCGTTCGATATCGCGCAGCGGCATATCGAGCAGCAGACCGATACGGGACGGCAGTGATTTCAGGAACCAGATGTGGGCAGTCGGAGACGCCAGCTCGATGTGGCCCATGCGCTCACGACGCACTTTGGTCTGGGTCACTTCAACGCCGCACTTCTCACAGATCACGCCACGGTGTTTCAGGCGCTTGTACTTACCGCACAGGCACTCATAGTCTTTAACTGGCCCGAAGATACGAGCGCAGAACAGACCGTCACGCTCAGGTTTGAACGTACGGTAGTTGATGGTTTCCGGCTTTTTAACTTCACCGAAAGACCATGAACGGATCATGTCTGGCGAAGCCAGAGCAATTTTGATCGCATCAAACTCTTCGGTTTTAGTTTGCGCTTTCAGAAACTTTAATAAGTCTTTCACGGATTTGCTCCCGTCGGAGTTAGCACACTCTGCTGCCGGGTTTTACCCCGACAGCAGTGACCTGTTTGAGCGAGAATTACTCGTCTTCCAGTTCGATGTTGATACCCAGCGAACGAATCTCTTTCAACAGTACGTTGAAGGACTCTGGCATGCCCGGCTCCATCTGATGGTTGCCGTCCACGATGTTTTTATACATCTTGGTACGACCGTTCACGTCATCAGACTTAACGGTGAGCATTTCCTGCAGGGTGTAAGCGGCGCCATATGCTTCCAGCGCCCACACTTCCATCTCCCCGAAGCGCTGACCACCGAACTGTGCCTTACCACCCAGCGGCTGCTGAGTAACCAGGCTGTAGGATCCGGTAGAACGCGCATGCATTTTGTCATCAACCAGGTGGTTCAGTTTCAGCATGTACATGTAGCCAACGGTAACCTGGCGCTCGAACTGCTCACCGGTACGACCGTCGAACAGTGTGATCTGACCGGAAGTCGGCAGGCCACCCAGCTGTAACAGTTCCTTGATTTCTGACTCTTTCGCACCGTCGAAGACCGGCGTTGCGATCGGCATGCCTTTACGCAGGTTTTCTGCCAGACGCAGAACTTCTTCATCGCTGAAGGTGCTCAGGTCGACTTTCTGACGAACGTCAGCGCCCAGATCGTACGCACGCTGGATGAATTCGCGCAGTTTCGCGACTTCCTGCTGCTGTTTCAGCATGGCGTTAATCTTGTCGCCAATGCCTTTCGCAGCCATACCCAGGTGGGTTTCGAGGATCTGACCGATGTTCATACGAGACGGTACGCCCAGCGGGTTCAGTACGATATCTACCGGCGTGCCGTTTTCATCGTAAGGCATATCCTCGATCGGGTTGATCTTGGAGATAACACCCTTGTTACCGTGACGACCCGCCATTTTATCACCCGGCTGGATCTGACGTTTAACGGCCAGATACACCTTAACAATCTTCAGCACGCCTGGTGCCAGATCGTCGCCCTGAGTGATTTTGCGGCGTTTCGCTTCGAGTTTCTTCTCGAACTCGTGCTTCAGTTCGTCATACTGCTCAGCCAGTTGTTCCAGCTGATTTTGTTTCTCTTCGTCGGTCAGGCCCAGTTCCAGCCAGCGATCGCGCGGCAGTTTGTCGAGCTTCTCAGCTTCAACACCACCGGAGACCAGGACCGCGTAGATACGACCAAACAGGCCCGCTTCGAGGATCTGCAGTTCTTCAGACAGGTCTTTCTTCGCCTGTTTGAGTTGCATCTCTTCGATTTCCAGCGCACGTTTGTCTTTTTCTACGCCATCACGGGTAAAGACCTGAACGTCGATAACGGTACCCGATACGCCGTTCGGTACGCGCAGAGAAGAGTCTTTAACGTCAGACGCTTTCTCACCGAAGATCGCGCGCAGCAGCTTCTCTTCCGGGGTCAGCTGAGTTTCACCTTTCGGCGTAACCTTACCTACCAGGATGTCACCGCCGGTGACTTCTGCACCGATGTAAACGATACCGGATTCATCCAGTTTGGAGAGCGCAGCTTCACCCACGTTCGGGATGTCAGCGGTGATCTCTTCTGGTCCCAGCTTGGTGTCACGGGACACACACGCCAGTTCCTGGATGTGAATAGTAGTGAAACGATCTTCCTGAACCACACGCTCGGAGACGAGGATGGAGTCTTCGAAGTTGTAACCGTTCCACGGCATGAACGCGACACGCATGTTCTGACCGAGCGCCAGTTCACCGAGGTCAGTGGACGGACCGTCAGCCAGCACGTCGCCACGCTCAACCGGCTCACCCAGAGAGACACACGGCATCTGGTTGATACAGGTGTTCTGGTTAGAACGGGTGTACTTGGTCAGGTTATAGATGTCGATACCAGCTTCGCCCGGGTACATCTCGTCTTCGTTAACTTTGATAACGATACGGGATGCATCCACGTACTGAACCAGACCGCCACGCTTAGCTACCGCGGTAACACCGGAGTCAACGGCAACAGCACGTTCCATACCGGTACCGACCAGCGGCTTATCAGAGCGCAGGGTCGGAACCGCCTGACGTTGCATGTTCGCACCCATCAATGCACGGTTGGCGTCATCGTGTTCCAGGAACGGGATCAGGGATGCACCGACGGAAACCACCTGCTGAGTGGAAACGTCCATGTAGTCAACCTGGTCTGCGCTGAACAGGCTGGATTCGCCTTTGCTGCGGCAGGTGACCAGATCGTCTACAAAACGACCTTCTTCCGTCAGGTTGGTGTTCGCCTGAGCGATTACGTAGTTACCTTCCTCAATTGCGGACAGGTAATGAATTTCGTCAGTCACCACACCGTCAGTTACTTTACGATACGGGGTTTCAAGGAAACCGTATTCGTTAGTCTGTGCATAAACGGACAGGGAGTTGATCAGACCGATGTTCGGACCTTCAGGCGTTTCGATAGGACATACGCGTCCGTAGTGGGTCGGGTGTACGTCTCGAACTTCGAAGCCTGCGCGTTCACGGGTCAGACCGCCTGGGCCGAGTGCAGAGATACGACGCTTGTGCGTGATCTCAGACAGCGGGTTGTTCTGGTCCATAAACTGAGACAGTTGGCTGGAACCAAAGAATTCTTTCACTGCGGCGGAAATAGGCTTGGCGTTGATCATATCCTGCGGCATCAGGGTGTCGAGATCGCCCAGAGACAGACGCTCTTTCACCGCACGCTCTACACGCACCAGGCCAACACGGAACTGGTTTTCCGCCATTTCGCCCACGGAACGGATACGACGGTTGCCGAGGTGATCGATATCGTCCACTTCGCCCTTGCCGTTACGGATATCGATGAGTTTTTTCATGACATCAATGATGTCTTCTTTACTCAGGATACCGGAACCTTCGATTTCGTCGCGCAGCAGAGAACGGTTGAACTTCATACGGCCAACCGCAGACAGATCGTAGCGGTCTTCGGAGAAGAACAGGTTCTCAAACAGGCTTTCAGCCGCTTCACGAGTCGGCGGCTCACCAGGGCGCATCATGCGGTAGATTTCTACCAGCGCGCTCAGACGATCATTGGTTGGATCGATGCGTACCGTCTCAGACATGTACGGACCGTGGTCCAAATCGTTGGTGAACAGCGTTTCGATACGTTTGTGGCCAGACTGGCTCAGCTTCGCCAGCAGATCCAGGCTCAGCTCCATGTTCGCAGAGCAGATCAGCTCGCCAGTTGATTCGTCAACATAGTCTTTCGCAGACACTTTGCCAGCGATGTACTCAACCGGAACTTCGATATGTTTGATATCGTCTTTTTCCAGCTGGCGGATGTGGCGCGCAGTAATGCGGCGGCCTTTTTCCACATACACTTTGCCGTCAGCTTCGATGTCAAAAGAGGCGGTCTCGCCACGCAGGCGTTCCGGCACCAGTTCCATCTGTAGCTTGTTGTCGCGAATTTCGAAAACCACTTTCTCAAAGAACAGATCAAGGATCTGCTCAGTGGTGTAATTCAGCGCACGCAGAATGATGGTCGCAGGCAGTTTACGACGACGGTCGATACGAACGAACAGGTTGTCTTTCGGATCGAATTCGAAGTCCAGCCAGGAACCACGGTAAGGGATGATTCGCGCGTTATACAGCACTTTACCGGAAGAGTGGGTCTTACCTTTGTCGCTGTCAAAGAAGACACCAGGGCTACGGTGCAGCTGAGAAACGATAACACGCTCGGTACCGTTAATAACGAAGGTACCATTGTCTGTCATGAGTGGAATTTCACCCATGTAGACTTCTTGTTCTTTAATGTCTTTAACGGTGCCTTCCGGCGCTTCGCGCTCGTAGATCACCAGACGCAGTTTAACGCGCAGTGGGGCGGAATAGGTCACGCCGCGGATCTGACATTCCTGAACGTCAAACACCGGTTCGCCAAGGCGGTAGCTGACGTATTGCAGCTCTGAATTACCGCTGTAGCTCTGAATCGGGAACACGGAGCGGAAAGCAGCTTCCAGACCGTACTGTCCTTCAGGATCTTGCTCGATAAACTTCTGGAACGAGTCAAGCTGGATAGAAAGGAGATATGGCACATCCAGAACTTGTGGACGTTTACCAAAATCCTTACGAATACGTTTTTTCTCGGTATAGGAGTAAACCATAGGGTTCCTCAGCTCGCTGACAAGTCGACCCATCTGCCCATCGTGGGGCAGTTTGTGCAACACCATTTTGTTGACCGGAAAATGGAACACTTTCCGCAATGCTTGTTGCTATCACGCTTAAATCATTTCATTGCGATTTACACAGAGCGAGCACCCTGTCGCAGTATATTAAGTCGTCGATAGAAACAAGCATTGTCAGGACAACCAGTAGTCAAACAGTGTGAAATGCTACTGGCGCCTTACAGCGCAAAAAGGCTGGTGACCGAAAAGTCACCAGCCATCAGCCTGATTTCTCAGGCTGCAACCGGAAGGGTTGGCTTATTTAACTTCAACTTCAGCGCCAGCTTCTTCCAGAGATTTTTTCAGAGCTTCTGCGTCATCTTTGCTCACGCCTTCTTTCAGAGCGGCCGGAGCAGATTCTACCAGGTCTTTAGCTTCTTTCAGACCCAGGCCAGTAGCGCCACGTACTGCTTTGATTACAGCAACTTTGTTAGCACCAGCAGCTTTCAGAATTACGTCGAATTCAGTTTTCTCTTCAGCAGCTTCAGTTGCAGCGCCAGCGCCAGCAACAGCTACAGCAGCAGCAGCAGAAACACCGAATTTTTCTTCCATTGCAGAGATCAGTTCTACAACGTCCATTACGGACATAGCGGCAACTGCTTCAATGATTTGATCTTTAGTGATAGACATTTAAATTGTTCCTGAATATCAGAATAAGTTTATACGTAAGCGTATGCGTTACAAAGGTAACTGCGATTACGCAGCTTCTTTCGCATCGCGAACAGCAGCCAGAGTGCGAACCAGTTTGCCAGCAGCGGCTTCTTTCATGGTTGCCATCAGGCGTGCAATTGCTTCTTCGTAGGTCGGCAGGGTTGCCAGGCGATCGATCTGGGATGCCGGGATCAACTCACCTTCAAAGGCTGCAGCTTTGACCTCAAATTTTGCATTCGCTTTCGCGAACTCTTTGAACAGACGAGCAGCAGCGCCCGGGTGTTCCATAGAGTATGCAATCAGGGTCGGACCAACAAACGTGTCTTTCAGGCACTCAAAAGCAGTACCTTCTACAGCACGACGCAGCAGGGTGTTACGAACAACACGCATGTATACGCCAGCTTCACGACCTGCTTTACGCAGTTCAGTCATTTTATCTACAGTTACGCCACGGGAATCCGCAACTACTGCAGACAGCGCGCCTTTGGCTACTTCGCTGACTTCAGCAACAATCGCTTGTTTGTCTTGAAGATTTAAAGCCATTAGCTTTGCTCCTGGATGTTTGCCAGAGAAAATCTCTGGAACTCACTTCACTCTTTCCAACGAAAAGAGCGTCTAAACACGGTGAGCAGAAACAAGCCAAAAGTATAAAAAATAATCTTAGCGTTCTGTCACCGTCTACGCAGGGGATTAAGTTTCTTGCGAAACACCTGCGGTCTTCGACGGAGGCCTGGATAGGCCAGGCTCCAACGAACAAATCTTTAGCCGCTAACCTTAGTTAGCAAACGTGGGGGTAAGATTGTAGACAAATCCACCGCCCACGTAAAGGCATTAGTTTGCAGCAGTCGTGGTCAGGCCAGCCTGATCGACGGCAACACCAGCACCCATGGTGGTGGAGATGCTAACTTTCTTGATGTACACGCCTTTCGCCTGAGTCGGTTTTGCTTTTTTCAGCGCAACCAGCAGAGCTTCCAGGTTTTCTTTCAGTTTGTCAGCGTCAAAGTCCACTTTACCGATGGTGGTGTGGATGATGCCGTTTTTGTCGTTACGGTAACGAACCTGACCTGCTTTCGCGTTTTTAACCGCTTCAGCAACATTCGGGGTTACAGTACCCACTTTCGGGTTCGGCATCAGGCCACGCGGCCCCAGTACCTGGCCCAGTTGGCCAACAACGCGCATTGCATCCGGGGAAGCAATAACAACGTCGAAGTTCATTTCGCCTTTCTTGATCTGGTCAGCCAGATCTTCCATACCTACCAGCTCAGCGCCAGCTGCTTTAGCAGCTTCAGCGTTCGGGCCCTGGGTAAATACAGCTACGCGAACGGAACGGCCAGTACCATGCGGCAGTACAGTTGCACCACGTACGTTCTGGTCAGATTTACGAGCATCGATACCGAGGTTGATAGCAACGTCAACGCTTTCGGTAAATTTAGCGGTGGCCAGCTCTTTCAGCAGAGTGATGGCTTCGTTGATGTCATACTGTTTGGTCGCATCAACTTTCTCACGGATCACGCGCATACGCTTGGTCAGTTTAGCCATTTCTTAATCCTCCACTACCAGGCCCATGGAACGCGCAGTACCTTCGATTGAGCGAGTCATCGCTTCAATGTCGGCACCGGTCATGTCGGCAGCTTTAGTCTGCGCGATTTCCTGCAGCTGAGCGCGAGTCAGTGTACCCACTTTCTCTTTGTTCGGCTTACCGGAACCAGACTTGATGCCTGCAGCTTTCTTCAGCAGAACAGCAGCCGGCGGAGTCTTGGTGATGAACGTGAAGGAACGGTCAGCGTAAACAGTGATAACTACCGGGATCGGCAGACCTTTCTCGATGGAATCCGTTTTCGCGTTGAATGCTTTACAGAATTCCATGATGTTTACGCCCTGCTGACCCAGAGCCGGACCAACTGGCGGACTCGGGTTAGCCATACCAGCTGCAACCTGCAGCTTGACATAGGCTTGTACTTTCTTAGCCATTTAAGTTTCCTCTAGTGGGTATAGCGCCTCAATGAGGCTCCCCGTGATAAATACGTGATTTATGCGCGCAAGGCCCATAAATACAAAAGGCGCGAAATTGTATTCCAATCTCGCGCCTTGTGCAACGTTTGATCGCTGCTTATTTATGCTTTTTCAACCTGGCTGAAGTCCAGTTCTACCGGGGTCGCGCGACCGAAGATAGATACGGAAACTTTCAGACGAGACTTCTCGTAGTCCACTTCTTCCACGACACCGTTGAAGTCAGCAAACGGACCGTCATTAACGCGAACCATTTCACCCGGTTCAAACAGCGTTTTCGGACGCGGCTTATCACCTACCTGCTGCAGGCGGTTCATAATCGCATCAACTTCTTTGTCGCTGATCGGAGCCGGACGATCGGAAGTACCACCGATGAAGCCCATTACGCGCGGAACACTCCGCACCAGGTGCCAGCTGGCATCGTTCATTACCATCTGAACCAGCACGTAACCCGGGAAGAATTTACGCTCGCTTTTACGACGCTGGCCGCCACGGATTTCGACCACTTCTTCGGTCGGAACCATGACTTCACCAAACAACTCTTCCATATTGTGTAATTTGATATGCTCGCGCAGCGACGTTGCTACGCGGCCTTCAAAACCGGAAAACGCCTGAACGACGTACCAGCGCTTTTTAGGAGCTTCAGACATCTCAGAACCTCAGGCCAGTGATTAGGGATACCAGGCGAACCAGAATACCATCCAGTCCCCACAGGATCAGTGACATTACAGCAGTAACTGCGGCCACAATCAGCGTGGTGTGCAATGTTTCCTGGCGAGTCGGCCAAATCACCTTACGGACTTCGGTTCTCGCTTCACGAGCAAAGGCGACAGTCGCCTTACCTTTCGTCGTCAACAGCGCGACACCACCCGCTGCAGCAATCAGAATAACCACTGCCAGCGCGCGTAGCGGCAGCATCATGTCACGATAAAGGTAATTGCCAACGATAGCTACAATCAGCAGGACAGCAACAACCAGCCATTTTATCGCTTCCAGGCCGCGCCCGCTTCCTTGAGCTTCGGTATTCGCACTCATAAACCAACCTGTCACAAGAATTCGACAAACATTTTCGCCCCGCGTAATGCGAGGCAACCAAACCGAAATGCTCTGCTGCGTTTCGGGTCAAACGCCCCCTTCAGAGCCTGTCTCAGCAATGATTATGACAAATAAAATCACTGATGAGCCAGGTTCTGGTTCGAAAGCGTACAAAAAGGGCATCAAATGATGCCCTTTTATTGCGCATTACGTCAAATGTTATCAGCGATTAGCTGAGAACTTTAGCAACAACGCCTGCG
>NZ_JMTB01000109.1 GCF_000734965.1 Trabulsiella guamensis ATCC 49490 | reverse complement strand
AACGTGCGGTTTTGTACGTTCAAACTTTTCTTTAGACATCGATTGTCCCTCTAAGACACGGATAAATCGGTGATACCACCACATCAACCAGGCAATATGCCTGAATCGTTGAATGCATTTACATGTTTACAGAGAGAAACAGGGAGGAGAAGTGAAGTGGTGCTGATACCCAGAGTCGAACTGGGGACCTCACCCTTACCAAGGGTGCGCTCTACCAACTGAGCCATATCAGCACGTCTGGAGCGGGCAGCGGGAATCGAACCCGCATCATCAGCTTGGAAGGCTGAGGTAATAGCCATTATACGATGCCCGCATCCTGAAACTCGGCTACCCAGTTCTTTCTGTAACAAAAAAGAGATTTCTCTCTTTTATGTTTGAGCTGAATAATTTTTTACCAGCTCAGGCGGCGATAACGCTGCCAGAAAGTGGTGGTGGGGGAAGGATTCGAACCTTCGAAGTCGATGACGGCAGATTTACAGTCTGCTCCCTTTGGCCGCTCGGGAACCCCACCTGATGGTGCCGACTACCGGAATCGAACTGGTGACCTACTGATTACAAGTCAGTTGCTCTACCTACTGAGCTAAGTCGGCATCAAGTAGCGCGCATTCTAGGGAGACCTGCGAGCTCATGCAACTAAAAATTTGCATAAAACGTTCTATCGCTCACATTTTGTGCGCCAACAGCAAAAAACGATGTAATTTCAGCCAGCAGAGAATAAAAATCCGGCTTTTTGCCAGTGCCGCTGTATCTCCTGCGCCCTCCACAGAATAATAACTAGCACAAATTTCCTGCCCCTGATGTCTGGCCTTCTGGTGACTGGCGAAAACATCGACTTTCCCGCTCCCTTCAGGAGCGATCCCGACAAGTTTGCTATGCGGGCGTTCGGACCCTTTTGCCGCCTGCTATGGGGCAGCGATATATAAGCATCCAGAAGCGAAGCTTCATTGCTAATGCATCGATTGAATAGATTTTTTCTTATTGTTCGGCCCCATCTGGTGTTACCCTCCTGCCCATTGTCCTGATTAACTGAATGTGACGCGCCACATTTTCACAGCACTCTCTGTGGCGACGAGAACATGCTTATGAGAAAAAAAGAGCAAGCGTTAATGACACCCTACTTACAGTTTAACCGTAGCCAGTGGGCTGCTCTTCGTGACTCCGTTCCTATGACATTGACCGAAGGCGAAATTACGCGGTTAAAAGGCATCAACGAAGATCTTTCGCTGGAAGAAGTGGCTGAAATCTATTTACCACTGTCACGTCTGCTGAACTTCTATATCAGTTCCAACTTGCGTCGTCAGGCAGTGCTGGAACAGTTTCTGGGGACTAACGGACAACGCATACCTTATATCATCAGCATTGCGGGAAGCGTGGCTGTCGGGAAAAGCACCACTGCCCGTGTGTTGCAGGCGCTATTGAGTCGCTGGCCGGAGCATCGGCGTGTTGAATTGATTACAACTGACGGTTTCCTGCACCCTAACGCCGTTCTGAAAGAACGAGGATTAATGAAGAAAAAGGGATTCCCTCTTTCTTATGATATGCACCGTTTAGTCAAATTCGTTTCGGATCTGAAATCCGGGGCGACAAACGTTACCGCACCGGTTTACTCCCATCTGATTTATGACGTTATTCCTGACGGCGATAAAACGGTGGCTCAACCGGATATACTTATTCTTGAAGGATTAAATGTCCTGCAAAGTGGGATGGATTATCCGCACGATCCACATCATGTTTTTGTTTCTGATTTTGTTGATTTTTCGATCTATGTTGACGCGCCAGAAGAGTTACTTAAAAGCTGGTATATCAATCGTTTTCTTAAATTCCGCGAAGGGGCATTTACTGACCCTGACTCTTACTTTCATAACTATGCGAAATTAAGTAAGGACGAAGCCGTAAATATTGCAACCTCCTTGTGGAATGAAATCAACCTTCTGAATTTGAAAGAGAACATTCTTCCGACTCGTGAGCGCGCCAGTTTAATTTTGACCAAAAGCGCTAACCACTCTGTCGAGCAGGTTCGTCTGCGGAAATAAATAAAGGGAGCTGGCGCTCCCTTTATTTTACTCTGCGCTTCGCAGGGATATTTCGCCGCCCATCCATGGCTTAACAACACCATCCTGTTCAAGCAAAAGCGCACCCTGAGCGTCTATTCCGCGAGAAATACCATAAATTTCTTTATCGCCAATAATCAGCTTAACAGGGCGATGGATAAAGTTATCCAATTTTTCCCAGCGAGGCAGCCAGGGGGCTAACCCTTCCTGTTCGAAAAGTTGCAGCGAACCACGTAATTCTTTAATAAGGCGTACTGCCAGAATATTACGATCAAGGGTAATTCCGGCTTCCTGCAAAATAATCCATCCCTGGTTAACCACATCTGTTTCTACACGGCGCATGGCAAGGTTTATCCCCGCCCCGATGACAAGCTGTGCCGCATCACCAGTTTTTCCCGTTAATTCGACAAGAATACCCGCCAGTTTGCGATCATTCAGGTAGAGATCGTTCGGCCATTTCACCCGCACCTGATCGGCCCCCAGGCTTTGCAGTACTTCAGCCATCACAATACCAATCACCAGACTCAGGCCGATAGCCGCCGCAGGCCCCTGCTCCAGTCGCCAGTACATCGACAGATACAGGTTGGCGCCGAAGGGAGAAAACCATTTTCTGCCGCGGCGCCCTCGCCCTGCTTGCTGATACTCCGCAACGCAGGCATCACCCGACTGTAGCTCGCTCATTCTGTCCAGGAGATACTGGTTGGTCGAATCGATGACCGGCAGTACAGTGACATCACCCTCTTGCAACTGACTGTGGATCAGTGCTTCATCAAGAAGCTGTATGGGCTCCGGCAGGCTATATCCTTTTCCTGGTACGGTGAAAACATCCACGCCCCAGTCCCGCAATGTCTGGATATGCTTGTTAATTGCTGCCCGACTCATCCCCAGGCATTCTCCTAATTGCTCACCCGAGTGGAATTCGCCATCAGAGAGTAGCGATATAAGCATCAATGGAATGGTGTTGTCTTTCACGCAATTTTCTCCACGGCATCAACTTCGCCGGTACTGCCAATAAAACGGACTTCAGGCTCCAGCCAGACATTGAACTTCTCGCCAACCTGCAGGCGTACGTAATGTGCCAGCGCAACGACATCATCGCTCGTTGCCTGATTTTCATTAATAAGTACGAGAGCCTGCTGGCGGTGTACCGTCGCGCCGCCTTTTTGTTTACCTTTAAGCTGACACTGGTCGATCAACCAGCCAGCAGCGAGCTTCATGCTGCCATCAGGCTGAGGATAATGAGGTGCCGTCGGGAAACGCGTCAGCAAGTCCTGCGCTTGTTCAGCGCTTACTACCGGATTTTTGAAGAAACTCCCGGCATTCCCGTTCACTTTTGGATCGGGTAGTTTTGACATACGCATCTGGCACACGGAATCAAATACCTGTTGTGGAGTGACGCGATGCGGATCAAGCCGTGTCAGGTCACCATACGTCAGTACCGGCTGCCAGACTTTTGCTAATCGCAGACCAACTGCAACGATGGCGTAGCGATCCTGATATTCATGTTTGAAGATGCTGTCGCGGTAACCGAACCGACATTCCTGCGCAGTCAGGCGCTGTTCTTTTTTCGTCGCCAGCTCGATACAGTCAACATACTCACATACCTGTCTGAACTCCACACCATAGGCACCGATGTTCTGTATCGGCGCAGAGCCCGCGCAACCCGGAATTAATGCCAGGTTCTCAAGACCCGGGATGTTGTTTTCCAGCGTAAACTGCACCAGTTTATGCCAGTTTTCTCCTGCCCCAACATGCAGATGCCATGCTGTCGTATTTTCCTGAACCGTAATACCTTTGATTCGGTTCACAATGACGGTACCTGCGTAGTCTTCCAGGAAGAGTACATTACTCCCCTCTCCCAGGATCAGCACCGGCTGCTGATTTTCGGTCGCCTGCTGCCAGGTTTGTTGTAATTGATGGGCATTTTCGACGCAAACAATCTGTTGCGCGCAGCAATCGATCCCGAAGGTATTCCAGGGCTTTAGAGAATGATTCATGAGACGCTTTCCTGAGACAAAAACGGGGCTAGTTTACCGTATCTGGGCCGGGAAGGCTTGAGGGTTTTTTAACGGACAAAAACGCAAAAAGGCCACCC
>NZ_JMTB01000108.1 GCF_000734965.1 Trabulsiella guamensis ATCC 49490 | reverse complement strand
CACGTCTAATTATAGCGCGACTTGTTCACCAGTTGAGCGATTTCCCGGGCGAATTGAGAAACCTGATCCCAGTCGGTATACACCACTTCTTTATGCGCATCCGTTTCGCCGCCAGTCATCTTCATAATCAGGCGAATCATCACCCGGTCGTACCAGCGATAGCGCGGATAACGCAGCGCTCCGGCAAAGACTTCACACCGCGTAGGCTGCCACGGCGAGCGTAACAGAAACTTACGCGTATAGTTGTTCGTCTGCGGCGAGCGTTTCTCCGGTTTACGGGCCACAAGGTTGACGGAGTAAAACGCACTCGGCACCGCCTGCAGGTGTTTGAGGTTATTTTTCACAAAACGCTCTACCGCGGAATGGAAATGCCCGTAGCGGATAGACGCCCCGATGATGACACAATCATAATGTTCCCAGGGAATGTTATCAGCGCGATGCAGATTCACCGTATCTGCCTCTACCCCAAGTTCTTTCAATTCTGAAGCCAGAAAAGACGCAATCTCCCGCGTTTGTCCATCACGGGTAGAGAAAAGAATTAACGTTTTCAACGAGCACTCCTGTTATTCGCGCCAGAACGTTGGGGTAAACAGAACCAGCAGTGTAAAGACCTCCAGACGACCAAACAGCATGTTGGCAATCAGGATCCATTTAGCCACCGGGTTCATACTAGCAAAGTTATCCGCCACAACACCGAGACCCGGCCCAAGGTTATTGAGCGTCGCGACTACAGATGCAAAGGCGGAGAAATCATCCACGCCTGTGGCGATGATCGCCAGCATACTGACAATAAACACCAGCGCATAGGCGGAAAAGAAACCCCATACCGCTTCGAGGATCCGCTCAGGCAGCGCGCGGTTGCCAAGCTTAATACTGTAAACCGCATTCGGATGCACCAGCCGTTTCAGCTCACGGTTTCCCTGCTTGAACAGCAGAAGAATACGGATCACCTTCAGGCCACCGCCCGTCGAGCCGGCGCAACCACCGATAAACGCCGAGCAGAGCAACAGCACAGGCAGGAAGAGAGGCCATCTGGCAATACTGTCCGTCGTAAAGCCTGCCGTCGTGGCCATCGAAACCACCTGAAAGAAGGCCTGATTGAGCGTCGTCATCGCCGAGTTGTAAACATCGTGGAACCACAGCATCAACGTACAGATAAACACCAGCGTCAACTGAACGCCGATAAACATCCGGAACTCCGGATCGCGCCAGTACACCTTCAGACTACGACCACTCAGCAGCGAAAAATGCAGACCATAGTTACACCCGGAAATCAGTAAGAAAATGGCGATGATGGTATTGATGGTCGGGCTGGCAAAATAGCCTACGCTGGCGTCATGCGTAGAGAAACCACCAATGGCGATGGTCGCAAAACTGTGCCCAATGGCGTCAAAGGCGGGCATACCCGCAAACCACAACGCCACCGCGCACGCCACCGTCAGCAGGACGTAAATCAGCCACAGTGTTTTTGCCGTTTCGGCAATACGTGGCCGCATCTTGTTATCTTTTAGCGGCCCGGGCATCTCGGCACGGTACAACTGCATCCCCCCAACGCCCAGGATCGGGAGTATCGCCACCGCCAGCACAATGATCCCCATGCCGCCAAACCACTGCAGCATCTGGCGATAAAAGAGAATGGCATGAGGGAGAGAATCCAGCCCCACCAGCGTGGTGGCGCCTGTCGTCGTTAGCCCGGAAAAGGATTCAAAGAAAGCATCCGTCACCGTCAGGTTCGGTTGTTCAGAAAAAATGAAAGGTAGCGCACCGACGCTCCCCAGCACGGTCCAGAACAGGACAACAATCAGAAACCCTTCACGGGATTTCAGTTCGCCTTTCTCGCGGCGGTTCGGCCACCACAACATTGATCCAATCGCCAGCGCGACGAAAAACGTCTGGGTGAAGGCCCGGCCCGCACCATCACGATAAATCAGCGCCACCAGTCCCGGAACAATCATCGTTCCCGAAAACAGAATGACCAGAAGTCCTACGATTCGGGTTATGGCGCGAAAATGCATCTCTGCCGCTTCCTTTGATATGCAAAAAGTCAGGGGGGATTATTCGTCAATATTCCGTAAATGCAACGAACCACGACTAAAATCAGCAAGCTTTGCTGTAAACGCCACCAGTTCGGACTGTGGAAGCGCGACGCGTAATCGTACCGAATCCTGAAATTCACTGCTGACGACCCTACCGGAAAACTGCCCCAGCAGCGTCTCAACGCCTGCCAACTGGCCATACTCACACTGCAAAGTATATTCGGTCAGCGGCGTCTTGCGCAGCGTCGTCAGTTGCTGTAGCGCCTGGCTGACACCTCCACCGTAGGCTTTCACTAAGCCGCCGGTGCCCAACAAAATACCGCCATAGTAACGCACAACAACCGCCGTGATTTCACCGACGCCACTGCCCATCAGTTGCGCCAGCATGGGTTTCCCGGCCGTTCCCGCAGGTTCACCATCGTCAGAGAAACCCAGCTGTTGCGAATCGTCAGGCGCGCCTGCGACCCACGCCACACAATGGTGACGCGCCTGCGAATGCTCTACCCTGACAGATTCAACAAATGCTTTCGCCGCTTCTACGCCCTCGGTATGGGCGAGAAACGTTATGAAGCGGCTCTTTTTGATCTCTTCAACTACCGTCACCGGCGCGGCCGGAATTAACCAACTGTCCATTACGCCAGCTTCAGATCTCGCGTCATATTCTCAACGCTGTTCTCGTGGATCACGACGTTATCCTCAATGCGGATACCACCAAACGGCTTCAGTGCGTCAATTTTCTGCCAGTTAAAGTGCTTGCTGAATTGCCCTTCGCGCCACGGCGCCAGCAGCGATTCAATGAAGTAAATTCCCGGCTCGATGGTCAGCACCATGCGCGGTTGCAGCACGCGGGTGCAGCGCAGATACGGATATTTCGATGGTGCGGCCAGATGCGTGCCGGTATCGTCCTGCATAAATCCGGCAACGTCATGTACCTGTAACCCCAGCGGATGACCGATACCGTGCGGCATAAACGGCCCGGTAAGATCATTTTCCACCATCGCCTCTTCACTCATATCCGTGACAATCTTGTGTTTGCGCAGCAGCTTCGCAATGCGCTGATGGAACTGTATATGATAATCCACATAGCTGGTGCCGGCTTTCATTGTCGCGATCAGCGCCAGTTGTTCGTCGTTCACATCTTTCACCAGTTGTGCGAAGTCATTATCCCCGTTCGCCGCCCAGGTCCGGGTGAGGTCGGCTGCATACCCATTGTATTCCGCTCCCGCATCCAGCAGGAAGCTGCGCATTTCAGACGGCGCGCGGTGATCCAGTTTGGTGTAGTGCAACACGGCGGCATGTTCGTTGAGCGCCACGATATTGCTGTACGGGACATCGGTATCGCGGTGGCCCGTCGCAGTCAGATAGGCAAGGTTAATATCAAACTCGCTCATTCCCGACAGAAACGCTTCGTGTGCCGCACGATGACCGTTGACCGCCATTTTTTGCGCTTCACGCATGCAGACCAGTTCATAATCGGTTTTGTAAGAGCGGTAATAGTGCAGGTAATCGATCACCCCTTTCGGGTTGATATTACTGGCCGCAATTTCAAGCCCCAACGCACGCTCAGGAACTGGCCCAATGTAAGCGATATTGCCGCGAGCCGCAGGCAACTGGCTACCGATACCATCGGCTTTCGGTAGCGCGATGACTTCTACGTCTTCTGTCCAGAAAGAAGTCGGCAACGGCTCGACGTTGTGCCAGTAATCCACCGGCAGATAGAACCACAGTTTCGGTTTATTCACGCCATCCACCAGCAGCCAGCAATTTGGCACCTGTGTCACTGGCACCCATGACTTAAACTGCGGATTCACTTTAAACGGATAGGGATGATCGTCGAGGAAAACGTTGAACAGCTCGCCCGAGTGAATAAGGAGTGCATCCAGCTTAAAGCGCTCCAGCACATTACGGGTCCGTTCTTGTAAGGTAACGATATGATTTTTATAGAGTGCGGCTAGTGATTCCATCTTTTACCCTTTTGATTTTTTTACCTCAAGTCTCCGCATCTTAGCACACCTCATTCTGGCTGCGTGATTTCTGCCGAGCGTGATCAAGACGGCATTTCTTTAAAGAGTAATTTGCATTTTATTAACATAAAATCCACACTTCGCCTCATCTGGTACGACCAGATCACTTTGCTGGATTCAGGAGACTGACATGCTCTACAAAGGCGACACCCTGTACCTCAACTGGCTGGAAGATGGCATTGCCGAACTGGTGTTCGATGCTCCCGGCTCAGTGAATAAACTTGATACCGCAACCGTTGCCAGCCTCGGCAACGCGCTGGATGTGCTCGAAAAACAACAACATTTAAAAGGGCTGTTGCTGCGCTCCGGAAAAGCCGCGTTCATCGTCGGCGCGGATATCACCGAATTTTTGTCACTGTTTCTGGTCTCTCAGGAGCAGCTGAGCCAGTGGCTGCATTTTGCTAACAGTGTCTTTAACCGCCTGGAAGATCTTCCGGTTCCCACCGTCTCCGCCATTAACGGCTACGCGCTGGGCGGCGGCTGCGAATGTGTACTGGCGACGGACTACCGTCTGGCGACGCCGGATCTGCGTATCGGTTTACCGGAAACGAAGCTGGGCATCATGCCGGGCTTTGGCGGTTCGGTACGTATGCCACGCCTGCTGGGTGCTGACAGCGCACTCGAAATCATTGCCGCCGGAAAAGACGTGGGTGCCGATCAGGCACTGAAGATAGGTCTGGTCGATGGCGTGGTGAAACCAGAAAAACTGCGTGATGGCGCAGTCGCCATCCTGCGTCAGGCTATCAATGGCGATCTCGACTGGAAAGCGAAACGCCAGCCGAAGCTTGAACCACTGAAACTCAGTAAAATCGAAGCGGCAATGAGCTTTACCATCGCCAAAGGCATGGTCACGCAAACCGCAGGCAAGCATTACCCGGCACCGATGACTGCCGTCAAAACCATCGAAGCCGCGGCTAAGCTTGGTCGTGATGACGCCCTGAAGCTGGAAAATCAGAGCTTCGTTCCGTTGGCACATACTCCCGAGGCCCGTGCGCTGGTCGGTATTTTCCTTAACGACCAATATGTAAAAGGTCAGGCAAAGCATCTGACCAAAAACACCGACACCCCGAAACAGGCCGCCGTGCTCGGCGCCGGGATCATGGGTGGCGGGATTGCTTACCAGTCCGCCTGGAAAGGTGTGCCGGTCATTATGAAGGATATCAACGATAAGTCGCTGACGCTCGGCATGACCGAAGCCGCCAAACTGCTGAACAAACAGCTGGAGCGCGGCAAGATTGACGGTCTGAAACTGGCAGGCGTGATCGCCACTATTCACCCGACACTCGACTATGCCGGTTTTGACCGCGTCGATGTGGTGGTCGAAGCGGTGGTGGAGAACCCGAAAGTGAAGAAAGCGGTGCTGGCCGAGACGGAAGACCAGGTGCGCCCGGATACCGTTCTCGCGTCAAATACCTCGACCATTCCGATTTCAGAGCTGGCTGGCGCGTTGAAACGCCCGGAAAACTTCTGCGGTATGCATTTCTTTAACCCGGTGCACCGCATGCCGCTGGTCGAAGTCATTCGTGGCGAAAAAACATCAGACGCAACGGTCGCCAAAGTCGTGGCGTGGGCCAGCAAAATGGGCAAAACCCCTATTGTGGTGAACGACTGCCCCGGCTTCTTTGTTAACCGCGTGCTGTTCCCGTACTTTGCCGGTTTCAGCCAGTTGCTGCGCGATGGCGCGGATTTCCGCAAAATCGACAAAGTGATGGAGAAACAGTTCGGCTGGCCAATGGGCCCGGCGTACCTGCTTGACGTCGTGGGTATCGATACTGCGCACCATGCGCAAGCCGTGATGGCCGCCGGTTTCCCACAGCGAATGCATAAAGATTATCGCGACGCCATTGACGCCATGTTCGAT
The DNA here is from genome assembly GCF_000734965.1 of Trabulsiella guamensis ATCC 49490. GTDB lineage: Bacteria > Pseudomonadota > Gammaproteobacteria > Enterobacterales > Enterobacteriaceae > Trabulsiella > Trabulsiella guamensis. The sequence continues at coordinate 24,392 of NZ_JMTB01000108.1, read as the reverse complement.
GCCAGTCGTTACGGGCAGAAAAACGGTCTTGGTTTCTGGCGCTATACCGCTGACAGCAAAGGCAAGCCAAAGAAAGAAGAAGATCCGTCCGTGGGCAGCCTGCTGGCCGATGTCAGCCAGCCGAAACGCGACTTCAGCGAAGAAGAGATTATTGCCCGCATGATGATCCCGATGGTCAACGAAGTGGTGCGCTGTCTGGAAGAAGGCATTATCGCCAGCCCCGCCGAAGCGGATATGGCGCTGGTTTATGGTCTTGGCTTCCCTCCGTTCCATGGCGGCGCCTTCCGCTGGCTGGATACGATCGGCAGCGCAAAATATCTCGACATGGCGCAGCAGTATGAGCATCTGGGGCCGCTGTACCAGGCACCAGAAGGTTTGCGCAACAAAGCGCGTCATAACGAAGCATACTATCCCCCGGTTGAGCCTGCCCGTCCGGTGGGTGAACTGAAAACGGCTTGAGGAGTCACGATGGAACAGGTTGTTATTGTTGATGCAATTCGTACCCCAATGGGCCGTTCAAAGGGCGGCGCATTCCGCCATGTCCGCGCGGAAGATCTTTCCGCGCATCTGATGCGCAGCCTGCTGTCGCGCAATCCGGCGCTGGATGCCACGGCCATTGACGATATCTACTGGGGTTGTGTGCAGCAGACACTGGAGCAGGGCTTTAATATCGCCCGTAACGCCGCGCTGCTGGCAGAGATCCCGCATTCCGTCCCGGCCGTCACCGTGAACCGTCTGTGCGGATCATCGATGCAGGCATTACATGACGCCGCGCGCATGATCATGACTGGCGATGCGCAGACGTGTCTGATTGGCGGTGTCGAGCATATGGGTCATGTGCCGATGAGCCACGGCGTCGATTTCCATCCGGGCCTCAGTCGCAACGTGGCAAAAGCCGCGGGCATGATGGGGCTGACGGCGGAAATGCTCTCCCGTCTGCATGGAATCAGCCGTGAGATGCAGGATGCGTTCGCTGCTCGTTCTCATGCCCGCGCCTGGGCCGCCACGCAGTCTGGCGCATTCAGAAGCGAAATTATCCCGACCGGCGGTCACGATGCCGATGGCGTACTGAAGCAGTTTAACTACGACGAAGTGATCCGCCCGGAAACCACAGTTGAAGCGCTGGCGGCCCTGAAACCGGCGTTTGATCCGGTGAACGGCACCGTCACCGCTGGCACCTCTTCCGCTCTCTCTGATGGCGCCGCTGCGATGCTGGTGATGAGCGAGAGCCGCGCCCGCGAGCTGGGGTTGAAACCTCGCGCCCGTCTTCGTTCGATGGCGGTTGTTGGCTGCGATCCCTCAATTATGGGTTACGGTCCGGTTCCTGCGTCAAAACTGGCGCTGAAAAAAGCGGGGCTTTCCGCCAGTGATATCGACCTGTTCGAAATGAACGAAGCGTTCGCCGCACAGATCCTGCCATGTATTAAGGATCTGGGGCTGATGGAGCAGATCGACGAGAAGATCAACCTCAACGGCGGCGCCATCTCCCTCGGCCATCCCCTCGGTTGCTCTGGCGCCCGTATCAGTACCACGCTGATAAATCTGATGGAACGCCAGGATGCCCAGTTTGGTCTGGCGACAATGTGCATCGGGTTAGGTCAGGGGATCGCGACGGTGTTTGAGCGAGTGTAATAACGTATGAGAACGCAACGATGCGAAGCAGCATCGGAGCGCTATCTCAAAGCCATTGGTGCCATAGCAAGGCGGCAAGTGAACGAATCCAGATGAGCTTACATAAGTAAGTGATTCGGGTGAATGAACGCAGCCAACACAGCTATGGTGATAATGGCGAAGAGAGTTTAGTTGCCGTTCTTCCCGCCTGTCAGGGGCGGGTTTTTTATACCTAAATAAACGAAAACGCGTCGCCAAACAGGCGGTCTTCACGCGCATTACGTTCATTACAGAACAGGTCGCGGGCAATTTTCGCCATTTCAAAACGCCCGGCGATATAGATGTCATGCTCTGCCAGCGTACCATGATCCTGCAGCACTGCCGTCAGCACCGTACCTGTACGTCCACGCCAGCCTTCCTCCGGTTGCTCAACCACCGCTTCAACGCGCAGATTAGGATGTGCAACAGACAATGCTTCCAGCTCAGAGAGATCGTAGAGGTGTTTCTCTTCACGGCCGCCCCAGTAAATGGTGATGTCGCGGTCCGGATTTTGCTCCAGCGCTGTCAGCAGAATTGAACGCGCGTAGGAGAAGCCAGTTCCCCCGGCAATCAGGATCAACGGACGCTTTTCGTCGTCTTCACGCAACCAGGCATCGCCGTGTGGAATATCGACCAGCACTTCACGCTCTTTCAGGATGCGATCCATCACTGCCATGGCATATAGATTAATCTCAGATGCCCCAATATGCAGTTCGATAAACCGATGTTCAGAAGGCAAGGAGGCCATCGAGAATGGACGCTTGTCGCGTTCATCCATTACGACCATCAGATACTGACCAGCGCGAAAGGAGAAATCCGCTTCTGGTTCTAAACGAACGCGATATACGGTATCGGTGATGGCTTCTACCGAGGTCACTTTACAGCTTAAGGTTGTCATGCGCTCCCTCTGTCGGGTCTGTTAGGCAAAACGGTCGTTCAGGGTGTATTACCGTTCTTCAGGATAGCCAGTTCATCCCAGATGGCGTCGATACGCGCCGTCACCTCAGGATCCTTTTTAATAGGACGCCCCCATTCACGCTGGGTTTCGCCCGGCCATTTATTCGTGGCATCCAGCCCCATTTTTGAGCCCAAACCGGAAACCGGTGAGGCAAAATCCAGATAATCTATCGGCGTGTTTTCCACCAGCACCGTATCCCGTGCCGGATCCATACGGGTGGTGATCGCCCAAATCACATCATTCCAGTCACGAGCATTCACGTCATCATCACAAACGATCACGAATTTGGTGTACATAAACTGCCGTAAAAATGACCAGACGCCCATCATGACGCGCTTAGCATGACCAGCGTACTGTTTTTTCATCGTCACCACCGCGAGGCGGTAAGAGCACCCCTCCGGCGGCAGATAAAAATCGACAATTTCAGGAAACTGTTTTTGCAGAATTGGAACGAAGACTTCATTCAGCGCAACACCCAGCACTGCAGGCTCATCCGGTGGACGACCGGTATAAGTTGAGTGATAAATGGCGTCTTCACGCTGCGTAATGTGCGTCACTGTAAACACCGGGAAATTATCGACTTCATTGTAATATCCGGTATGGTCGCCGTACGGACCTTCTGCCGCAACTTCGCCCGCTTCAATGTAGCCTTCCAGCACAATCTCCGCGCTGGCCGGAACTTCAAGCTCGTTAGAAATGCACTTCACGACTTCGGTTTTGGTACCACGCAACAGTCCCGCAAACGCATATTCTGACAGCGTGTCCGGTACAGGTGTCACCGCCCCGAGGATAGTTGCCGGATCCGCGCCTAATGCCACGGAAACCAGAAAACGTTCGCCCGGATGTGCCTCGCACCACTCCTGGAAATCCAGCGCGCCGCCACGATGAGATAACCAGCGCATGATCAGCTTATTTTTGCCAATCAGTTGCTGGCGATAAATACCGAGATTTTGCCGCTCTTTGTGCGGACCGCGAGTCACTGTCAGCCCCCAGGTAATCAGCGGCGCGGCATCTTCTGGCCAGCAAGTCATAATAGGGATACGAGTTAAATCCACCTCATCACCGCTGATGATCTTCTGCTGACAAGGCGCGCCACGCAGGCGTTTGGTCGGCATATTCAGCACTTGTTTGTAGTGCGGAAGTTTATCAAACAGATCACGGAATCCTTTTGGTGGCTCGGGTTCTTTAAGAAAAGCCAGCAGCTTACCCACTTCCCGTAGCGCTGTGACATCTTCCTGCCCCATCCCCATCGCCACACGTTTCGGCGTGCCGAAGAGATTGCACAGCACAGGCATAGTGTAACCTTTGGGGTTCTCGAACAGCAGTGCCGGACCACCGGCACGTAATGTCCGGTCGGCAATCTCAGTGATTTCCAGATAAGGATCAACCGGCAGCGTAATACGCTTTAGCTCGCCTTGCTGCTCCAGTAATGTCAGAAAGTCGCGTAGGTCGTGGTATTTCATGGAGTAGGTTCTGGCCTCTTTATCAGCGCGTTATTATACGGCGTTCGCCTGCGTGATGCTGTATTTTTGTTAAATTAGCGTGAACTCACACTCTCGTCTGTCACCTGCCGTGATAATCCCCTTCGCGATCAGGTCTGGCATTTGCTATGCTTGCGGCCGAATTAACGGGAAAGAGTGATTATGCAAGCCTGGTATTTACTGTACTGCAAGCGCGGGCAGCTTATGCGTGCCCAGGAACATCTGGAACGCCAGGCTGTAAACTGCCTGACGCCAATGATTACCCTGGAAAAAATCGTACGTGGTAAGCGGACGTCAGTCAGTGAGCCTCTTTTTCCTAACTACCTGTTTGTGGAGTTCGATCCAGAGGTTATTCATACCACAACCATCAATGCCACGCGCGGCGTCAGCCATTTTGTGCGATTCGGCACGCAACCTGCGATAGTCCCCCCGACAGTCATTCACCAGTTATCGGTCTATAAACCGGAAGGGATCACCGATCCTGAAACGCCATGGCCGGGCGATAGCGTTGAAATTACCGAAGGCACTTTTAAAGGCCTGAAGGCGATTTTCACCGAACCCGATGGCGAAGCCCGTTCTATGCTGCTGCTCAACTTCCTCAATCAACAGGTTCTGCAGAGCGTTAAAAATACCGAGTTCCGCAAGGTCTGAATCAGAACGTCATACCGAAAAGGGTTTTGACGTTATCGTCTGTCACCGATGCCAGCCATTGCGGCTCTTCCCCGCGCCATTGCGCCACTCGCGCCAGAATATGAGCAAGATGCAGTGGCTCATTGCGCCGTGATGCGGGTTTGGGGCTCAGGTCCCGCGGTAAAAGATAAGGCGCATCGGTTTCAAGCAACAGGCGTTCCGCCGGGATCAACGGCAACATTTCGCGCAGTTCCAGTCCACGTCGTTCATCGCATACCCAACCCGTAATGCCAATATACAACCCACGATCCAGACTCGTCCGCAGCTCGTCACGCGTGCCGGTAAAACAGTGCAGCACCGCCCCCGGAAGCTTATCCAGCCAGGGTTTCAGCAGCGTCATGAAACGATCGTGCGCATCGCGGCAATGGAGGAAAACCGGCATCTCCAGTTCCGCCGCCAGCGCCAGTTGGGCATTAAAGGCGCGCTCCTGTTCCTGCGGTGTGGAAAAATTGCGGTTGAAATCGAGACCACATTCCCCCACCGCCACCACTTCTGGTTGCAGTGCCAGGTGATGAATTGCCGCTGCGACGCTCTCTGACCAACTGCGGCTGTCGTGCGGATGCACTCCCGCTGTTGACCAGCATCCTGGGTAACGTTGCGCCAGTTGCTGCGCCTGCTCGCTTTCATGCAGGTTAGTTCCCGTCAATAGCATTCCCGTCACGCCCGCCTCCTGCGCCCGGGTAACCACATCGTCACGGTCTTTAGAAAATTGCGAACTGGTCAGATTGACCCCAATATCAAACATCAATACTCCCATATGACAACCGCCCTGACGGGCGGTTGTTTATTCTTCATTTTGTTCGGCATCTTCTGCGGCGGCATCTTCGTCGCGAGTTTGTCGCTTCCCGGTATAGAAGCGAGAGAAAAATATCCCGACTTCAAACAAGCAGTACATGGGGATCGCCAGCAGCGTTTGTGAGAACACATCCGGCGGGGTCAGCAACATACCTACAACAAACGCGCCGACCAGCACATAAGGTCGCTTGGCACGCAGATCCTCTGGCGTGGTGACGCCCACCCAGCACAACAGCACGATAGCCACCGGTACCTCGAACGACACGCCAAACGCCATAAACAACGCCATGACGAAGTCGAGGTAGCTTTTGATATCCGTCGACACCTGAACACCCTGCGGTGCCGTATGCGTCAGAAAGCCAAACGCCAGCGGGAAGACCACGAAGTAGGCGAAAGCCATGCCGATATAAAACAATAATGTACTGGAGACCAGCAGCGGTACAACCAACCGGCGTTCGTGTTTGTACAATGCCGGAGCGATGAACGCCCACACCTGATACAAAATCACTGGCGCGGACAAAATCACCGACACCATAAAGGTCAGTTTGATTGGAGTGAAAAACGGTGACGCGACATCTGTCGCTATCATCGTGGCACCCTGCGGCATATGGCTAATCAACGGCGCGGAGACCAGTTGATAGATATCATTGGCGAAATAGACTAACGCCAGAAAAATCAAAAAGACCGCGATGATGCAGTTGAGCAGGCGCTTACGCAGCTCAATCAGGTGCGAGATCAGCGGTTGAGTATCTTCTACGCCCATGTTTTACGCTTTATCACTTGATATGGGGGAGGATGCCGGCGCCGGTGCAACGGTCACTTTTACCTCTTCCGGGGGTTCAGTCGGGTGGGTTTCCGCCGTTTTCACTGCCGCTTCTGCTTCAGCCTGCGGCACCGTTTCTTCCGCGCTTGCCTGATGCTCAGCCGCAGCCGGGGTAACGCCTTCACGCTGTTCGGCAGACCCTTTTACAACCGGGTTATGGATAGTGTTAGCGTTGTCGCTCACCTTTTCAGGATCGTTGCTACTGTAAGTGCGCTTCATGGATTCCGCCGCTTCACGCAACTCATCCATTGACGCTTTCAGTTCGGGCGTCAGATTTTCCAGGCTGGCTTTCTCAACCTTCTTCAGGCTGTCCTGAAACTCCTGAAGCTTAAGTTCCTGAGTAAGCTCATTTTGAACAGTAGCCGCCAGAGAACGCAGCGCGCGAACCCAGCCAGCCACCGTTTTGACCGCTACCGGCAACCGCTTTGGCCCCAGAACGATGAGGCCAATAACAAATATCAGTAGTAGTTCACTAAAACCAATATCGAACACGAATTATACCTGCTCTTTATCGTGGCTCTTCGCTTCGTCTTTCTTAGCGCTTTCCTGGTTGTCCGCAATGGATTTAGCAGTGAAATCTGCATCCTGCGCGGTCTTATCCTTTTTTTCCTCATCATCATTCATGGCTTTTTTGAAGCCCTTGATGGAGGCGCCCAGATCAGACCCAAGAGAACTCAGCTTTTTCGTTCCGAAAAGCAGCACCACGATCACGACGATAATCAGTAACTGCCAAATGCTAATACCACCCATACTTATTCCCCAGTGATACACATCATCCTTCAGGCGGCCTCATTGCAGCTTGAGTGATCTTGTGTACAGTGATGATGAATTAATCAATCTACATTATACGTAGGCACATTGCTGTTAGCGATGCCAAATAATCAGCGTGTTTTTCGCCAGCCAATCAACCAGACGACAAGACCGCCTGCCATAATCCAGGCTGGCATCACACCCCAGTCCGGGCGGTTTATCAACAACAGCGTACCGCTCAAAAGTAAAACCGCACCTATACCAAACAGATAACGCGACTGACCTTGTCGGATACGGTTCGATGTCAAGTCGTGGGCTATTTTATCAATACTGCGCTGAAGTTGTTTGCTCTGGCGCAGACTGTCGTAAACAAGTTCGGGAATTTCAGGCATTTTCTCGATCCAGAACGGCGCTTTTTCTTTTAGCGTACGCATCAGCGCGGGAAGACCGACTTGATCTTTAAGCCAGGATTCAAGAAATGGTTTCGCCGTTTTCCACAAATCTAATTGCGGGTAAAGCTGACGCCCCACCCCTTCAATGTACAGGAGTGTTTTTTGCAGCAGCACCAGCTGTGGCTGCACTTCCATGTTGAAGCGTCGCGCAGTATTAAATAGGTTCAGCAGCACATGCCCGAAGGAGATTTCCGCCAGCGGCTTCTCGAAAATTGGCTCACAAACGGTACGAATCGCAAACTCAAACTCTTCCACGTTTGTATCCGGCGGTACCCAACCAGAATCCACATGCAGCTCAGCCACTTTGCGATAATCACGGTTGAAAAAGGCGATAAAGTTTTCCGCCAGGTAGCGTTTATCTTCTTTATTGAGTGAACCGACAATGCCGCAGTCTATTCCGATATACTGCGGATCTTCCGGATGGTCGTAACTGACAAAAATATTGCCGGGGTGCATGTCAGCATGGAAGAAGCTGTCGCGAAAGACCTGGGTAAAGAATACCTGAACGCCGCGCTCCGCCAGCAGTTTCATGTTCGTCCCCTGCTTCTCCAGCGTTTCGACATCAGAAACAGGAATGCCGTAAATTCGCTCCATCACTAACATATTCTGACTGCAATAGTCAGAATAGACTTCCGGCACGTACAGCATCGGGCTGTTTTCAAAATTGCGCCGTAGCTGGATGGCGTTTGCCGCCTCACGCAATAAATTCAGTTCATCGATAATCGTTTTTTCATATTCACGCACCACCTCCAGCGGGCGCAGACGACGTCCGTCCGGCAGCAGGCGAGGCACCCAGCGTGCCAGACGATAGATGAGTTTCATGTCTGCTTTGATGACCGGCAGAATGTCCGGGCGGATCACTTTAATGACTACTTCTTTGCCATTCTCTTTCAGACGCGCCGTATGCACCTGCGCAATCGAGGCTGACGCCAGCGGCGTAATGTCAAAATCATCAAACCAGCTTTCGACCGGGATGTCGCCCATCGCGTGCTCGATCTGTTTTTTCGCCAACAGACCGTCAAATGGCGCTACGCGATCCTGCAACAGCGCCAGTTGATCGGCAATCTGTGGCGGGAAAAGGTCACGGCGGGTGGACAGCATCTGACCGAATTTGATCCAGACCGGACCAAGTTCCTGCAGGGCCAGGCGAAGACGTTCACCCAGCGGCAGCGTTTTATGGCGATTCGGCATCCAGAACAACATTCGCCGCCAGAGACGTAGCGGCAGCGTGATACGCATTTTAGGAATGAGCTCATCCAGTCCGTAACTCAAAAAGGTGTGGATGATGAAATACAGGCGCCGAATTTCCCCTGGCGTCATTTGTCCTCCAGTTTATCCAGCCGTTTCGCTAATGCTTCAACAGCGCGTTCAACGGCCGCGGTTTCTTCAGCGAACCACGCAACTTCCAGTGACCCCGGTGCCAGCCTCCACTCTTCCGTCAAGACCTCGGCGGCGTAACGCTGCTGGCGCTGAAACCCCTGGCGAAAAAAAGATGTGCTTGCGCGCAGCGCTTTACTGACGCCTTCGGCAGCGATATCGCCAGTGTAAGGAGCAAGTAGTTCAGCAGGATCAAACTCGGCAAGATCAGCCAGGGCGACAAAATTTTGCACAACCTGAATGTCGCCCTGCACTTCAAGATCGCCACTGCGAATCAACGCGGTCAGTTGCTGGCGATTGCGCAATTGCGGCAGAACGCCAGTGCGTGTGATGACGGTACAGTCGGCGTCGCCTTCCCATGCTGCCAGTACATCGATCTGTTGTTCGCTGAACGCCAGTACGACGGGAAAAGGAAACTCTTTCAGTTCCACGCGTAACACTCTGTTCAGTAATTTCTGACGAGCGGGTTTTAACGCACGCTCGCGCCAGAGAAAGGCATTCAGCGCCGTTTCAATGCCAGCAGTGACTAAGGGTTTGAAAGGCATAAATCCCTCCTGTCAGAATTTATAGCCGCGATGCAACGCCACGATCCCTGCCGTCAGGTTGTAGTAATCGACGCTTTCGAAGCCGGCATCCTGCATCATGCCTTTCAGGGTGTCCTGATCAGGATGCATGCGAATAGATTCGGCGAGATAGCGGTAGCTTTCCGCATCGTTTGCCACAACTTCACCAATGCGCGGCAAAATATGGAATGAGTAGGCGTCGTACGCTTTGCTCAGCGGATCGATAATCGGTTTGGAAAACTCAAGCACCAGCAGACGGCCGCCCGGTTTAAGAACCCGGTACATTGAGCGTAGCGCTTTCTCTTTATCCGTCACGTTACGCAGGCCAAATGAAATGGTGATGCAATCGAATGTGTTGTCGGGGAACGGTAACGCCTCGGCATTGGCCTGCACATACTCCACATTGCCAATCACGCCAATGTTACGCAGCTTTTCACGCCCCATTTTAAGCATGGAATCGTTGATGTCTGCCAGCACGACACGGCCGGTTTCGCCGACCAGTCGCGAAAATTTCGCCGTGAGATCACCCGTACCACCCGCAAGATCCAGCACGGTTTGCCCGCGACGGACACCACTACAATCAATAGTAAAGCGTTTCCATAAACGGTGGATGCCAAACGACATCAGGTCATTCATCACATCATATTTTGCAGCCACGGAATGGAATACGTGCGCAACCATGTCAGCTTTCTGCGCTTTGGCGACAGTCTGAAAGCCAAAGTGCGTCGTTTCTTGTGTATTCTCAGCCATCTCTACGCCTGCTTATTAAAAATAGTCCTTGAAGTGTAACAGATTGGGCGCTTTTCCCCTACGAATCAACCTTCACTTGTGTAGCGATTACCTTCCCCTTCATCGCGCTCTGTCGAAAGAATTCCGGGCGCCGCCCCGGGGGCCTGCCCGTCAGGCAGTCGATAGTCATCATCCTGCTCCGCCGCCTGATCGGCTAAATCCGGATTAATCTCGCGTTTCACCTCCACCCCCAGACCGCGAAATGCTTCAGCTTGCGCCAGCATATTGCCACGCCCGGATGATAGTTTTTTCATCGCCTGACGATAGTTGTCCTGAGCCCGATCCAGGCTTTGACCAATCGAGGTCATGTCATCGACAAACAGGCGCATCTTGTCGTACAGACGACCGGCGCGTTCCGCGATTTGCTGCGCGTTGCGGCTCTGGTGTTCATAGCGCCAGAGATTAGCGATGGTTCGTAGCGCCACCAGCAATGTCGTCGGGCTGACCAGCATGATATTGTTTTTTAATGCTTCGGTAATGAGTTCGGGCTGGCGATCAATCGCCAGCAAAAATGCAGGTTCAACGGGAATAAACATCAGGACGTAATCGAGCGAACGCAACCCGGGAAGCTGCTGGTAGTCTTTGCGGCTCAGCAGGCGAATATGGCTACGCACAGAGGCAATATGTTCGTGCATTGCCGCCTCGCGGATGGCATCGTCCTCCGCATTGAAGTAACGTTCGTAGGCAACCAGCGTCATTTTGGCATCGATAACCACATCCTTCCCTTGCGGCAGCCGCACAATCACGTCAGGCTGCATGCGGGCACGGGCATCAGTTTCGATACTAACCTGCGTCTGGTACTCATGCCCTTCGCGCAGACCAGACGCCTCCAGCACCCGGGTCAGCACCACTTCACCCCAGTTACCCTGCGTTTTATTATCGCCCTTTAGCGCACGCGTCAGATTAACTGCTTCCTGGGTCATCTGCGCATTCAGTTGTTGCAGGTTTCGGATCTCATGGGCAAGGGTATGTCGCTCGCGCGCTTCCTGGCCGAAGCTGTCCTGCACCTGGCGGCGGAAGCCATCAAGCTGCTCACGAAGCGGAGTCAGCAGACTGTTCAGACTCTGGCGATTTTGTTCGTCAACACGCCGGTTACTGTGCTCAAAGATGCGGTTAGCCAGATTTTCAAACTGCTCGCTCAGGCGCTGTTCACTGTTGACCATCTGGCGGAGTTTATCTTCCGCGTGGAGTTGTGTGGATTCGAGACGGGTGGTGACTTCGCGGAGATCGGCTTCCAGCGAGGCATTGATTTCGCGCAGATTACGCAGTTCGTTGTTCAGCAGTTCACACTCGTCACGCCAGTGATTGCTGTGCGCCAGCTGTTGCCGGGCGGCGCTGAGTTCACCGAAGAGATCGCGCTGCTCAGCCAGCATGTCTGCCTGCTGCTGCGCCGAGCGGTAACGCTCAGCCAGCCAGCCCACGAGAATGCCTGCCATCAGCGCCACTACCGCGCTGAGAATGATTGTAATATCCACCGCTCCCCCTGCTTAAACTGCTCACCGGCACAAAATAGAATTGTGCTGTATAAACGTCCAGTTTAAAAGGAATTTCCTGCGAGGCGCTACGCAAAAAAGAAAAGGCCGAACACGTCGGCCTTCAGCGAGCGGGGGAAAAATCACAGCAGGCGGCGTGCGGCTTCGACCACAATTTTCACCGCATGGCTTTCGGTCTGCTTCATGGTTTCCACATTCGGAATTTCCTGCTGGGTGCGGTTAACGATAACGCCCGCCACCATACCCGCACGCAATCCCTGGCTGGAACACATAGTCAACAGCGTGGCGGATTCCATTTCATAGTTCATCACGCCCATGGACTGCCATTCTTCCATCGAACCTTTGAAACGGTTTACGACGCGGCCAGAGAAAGTGTCGTAGCGCTCCTGCCCCGGATAGAAAGTGTCAGACGAGGCCGTTACGCCGATGTGTGTGGTGGCACCAACGGCTTTCGCCGCCTCCACCAGCGCAGTAGTGCAGGCAAAGTCAGCCACAGCAGGATACTCCATTGGCGCGAAATGCAGGCTCGCGCCATCAAGACGTACAGAAGCGGTAGTGACCAGGACATCACCCACGTTGATGTTGGGCTGGATGGCGCCCGTGGTGCCCACACGCAGGAAAGTACGAATACCCAGTTGCGCCAGTTCTTCTACTGCAATTGAGGTGGATGGACCGCCGATACCGGTTGAGCACACAATGACGGCTTTGCCGTCGAGTTCTGCGCGCCAGGAGGTAAATTCGCGATGCGATGCCAGCTTAACCGGCTTTTCCATCAGCGCGGCGATTTTTTCAACACGCTCAGGATCGCCCGGGACGATAGCCAGCGTAGCCCCTTGTAAATCATTTTTGGTGAGGCCTAAGTGAAAAACATCGGACTTGGACATATAAAACTCCTCTGTGGGTCAGATTATCAGCAGAAGCAAAAAGGTACTTTACCGAAGCGCTCGAGGTATTTTCGTGACACTCATCACTCAGAGTGAAACTGATTGCATTGAATTCTCATTAATTAGTGATTTTCATCACACAACAGAATTCTGTTTCGCGGCACTGCACAAAAGATAGCCTGTTTCAGGCACTGTGGATTATTAACGTGCAGTCTATAGTAAACCATGCGCTAACCATTAGAGGGTATGGAGAATACCATGAAGACAGACAACCAACCTGGCTTTGCACCTGCAGCTTCACCACACGCATCCACCATTGTACGCACGCCGGAAGAGGCAATTACGGCGAGTGAAACAACGATCCCTACCCAGGGCGACAACATGCCTGCGTATTATGCGCGGCCAAAAGATGTCGACGGCCCGCTGCCAGTAGTCATTGTGGTTCAGGAAATTTTCGGCGTGCATGAGCACATCCGCGATCTGTGCCGCCGACTGGCGCTGGAGGGCTATCAGGCTGTGGCGCCGGAGCTTTATTTCCGCCAGGGCAATCCAAATGATTACGCGGATATTCCAACGCTGTTCAGCAACCTGGTATCAAAAGTGCCAGACGCGCAAGTACTGGCAGATCTCGACCATGTCGCCAACTGGGCAGCGCGCAATGGCGGCGATCCTCATCGTCTGTTAATCACTGGGTTCTGCTGGGGTGGGCGCATCGCCTGGCTGTATGCCGCGCATAATCCTCAGCTCAAAGCAGCCGTGGCCTGGTACGGGAAACTGGCGGGCGATACCTCACTGAATTCGCCAAAAAACCCGGTGGATGTGGCAACCGATCTCAACGCGCCGGTGCTGGGATTGTACGGCGGTCAGGATACCGGGATTTCGCTTGAGAGCGTGGAAACCATGCGGCAGGCGTTACGCGCCGCGAACGCGAAAGCAGAGATTGTGGTTTACCCTGAGGCCGGGCATGCGTTTAATGCCGATTATCGACCGAGCTATCATGCTGAATCCGCCAGAGACGGCTGGCAGCGGATGCTGGAGTGGTTTGCGCGCTATGGCGTAAAGAAATAACAACAAGCCGGGCACGCATTTACGTCGCCCGGCTTCGTTTATCAATTACGCCTGACGCAGATTCTGTGCGGCTTTAACCATGTTCGCCAGCGCGGCACGGGTTTCCGGCCAGCCACGGGTTTTCAGGCCGCAGTCAGGGTTGACCCACAAGCGTTCCGCCGGAATGCGCTGTGCGGCTTTCGCCAGTAACGCTTCGATCCACTCTACATCAGGCACATTCGGCGAGTGAATGTCATATACGCCCGGCCCGATTTCGTTTGGATATTCGAACGCTTCAAACGCTTCCAGCAGTTCCATGTCAGAACGTGAGGTTTCGATGGTGATGACGTCTGCATCCAGTGCGGCGATGGAGTCCATGATATCGTTGAATTCGCAGTAACACATATGGGTGTGGATCTGCGTGTCATTTTTCGCCACGGCAGCGTTAATACGAAACGCTTCTACGCCCCACTGCAGATACGCATCCCAGTCGCTGCGACGCAGCGGCAGCCCTTCGCGCAAGGCCGGTTCGTCGATCTGAATGATGCCGATGCCTGCAGCTTCGAGATCAGCGACTTCATCACGCAAGGCCAGTGCAATCTGTTTGGCAATAGTTTCCCGGCTGACATCTTCACGCGGGAACGACCAGCAGAGGATGGTCACCGGGCCAGTCAGCATGCCTTTGACCGGTTTGTCAGTCAGCGACTGGGCATATTTAGCCCATTCCACAGTGATCGGTTCCGGGCGGCTGATATCACCGATGACAACCGGCGGCTTAACGCAACGGGAGCCGTAGCTCTGCACCCAACCGTTCTGGGTGAAGACGAAACCGTCCAGGTGCTCACCGAAGTATTCCACCATATCATTACGTTCTGCTTCACCGTGCACCAGCACATCCAGCCCCAGTTGCTCCTGCTCGATAATCGCCTGTTTGATATGCCCGGCGATGCCAGTGCGGTAATGACTGGCGTCGAGATTGCCCTTTTTGAAGTCCAGACGCAGGCTGCGTATTTCCGTGGTTTGCGGGAATGAACCGATAGTAGTGGTTGGCCATGCCGGCAGGTTAAAGCGCGCACGCTGTGCTTCGGCGCGCACCGGGTAAGCATTTGCACGCTGGCTGTCCTTTGCGGTGATCGCCGCAAGACGTTTTTCCACAGCAGCGTTGTGAACGCGGGTGGAATGACGACGAGCCTGAATCGGCGCGCTCCATTCGGTAATTTTCGCCGTATCGCCACTGTTCAGCGCATCGCGCAGCAACGCCAGTTCTTCACATTTTTGTAGCGCAAAGGCGAACCAGCTCTTCAGTTCAGCATCAAGACGCGTTTCCACGCTCAGATCAATCGGACTGTGCAACAGAGAACAGGAAGAGGCGACCCACAGATCACGTTTGCCAACGATATCACGGATTTGTGCGTATTTTTCTGTCAGATCGGCGCGCCAGACGTTGCGACCATTCACCAGACCGGCAGACAGCAGCCAGTCGGCAGGCAGGCGTTTGTGCAGTTCGGCAACGTTGTCCTTACCGTGTACCAGATCCACATGCAGCCCCTGTACCGGCAGTGTAGTGATGGTATCCAGATTCGGCGTCACGCCTTCAAAATAGGTGGTGAGCAGCAGCTTTACCGCCCCCTGTAGCGTGTCGTAGGCAGGTTTGAATGCGTCCAGCCATGCCTGCGGCAGTTCAAGCACCAGCGCGGGTTCGTCAATCTGTACCCACTCAATGCCGCGTTTCGCCAGTGCTGCCAGCACCTGTTTATAGACCGGCAGAATATCGTTCAACAGGCTGAGGCGATCGAACGCTTCACCTTTCACTTTGCCCAGCCACAGGTAAGTGACTGGCCCCAGCAGTACCGGTTTCACAGTGTGGCCCAGCGCCAGCGCTTCATCAACTTCGTCCAGCAGTTGCGTCCAGGTCAGTCTGAACTGCTGACCTTTGGTGAACTCAGGCACCATGTAGTGATAGTTAGTGTTAAACCACTTGGTCATTTCCGCGGCCGCCGCCGGTTCACCGGTTGGTGCGCGGCCGCGACCGATGCGAAACAGGGTGTCGATATCCACGGAACCGTCTTTATTCTGATGACGAGCCGGTACGTTACCCAGCAACAGGCTGGTCGTCAGAACATGGTCGTACCAGGCGAAGTCTCCCACCGGCAGTAGATCAATACCAGCCTGCTTTTGCTGCTCCCAATGACGAGCGCGCAGTTCGCGACCGGTTTCAAGCAGCGCGTCGCGAGAAATATTTCCCGCCCAGTAACTTTCTTGCGCTTTTTTCAGCTCGCGGCGCAGGCCAACACGAGGAAAACCGAGGGTGTGATTAATAATTGTCATACTGTTGCCCCTTGTGGATTTTTCAGGATTTAGCCATCCAGATGTTTACACATCTATAATTCGCAAGTACTGTATATTCCTCAAGCGCAATTTGTTCATGCCGAAGTGAAGGACTTTCATGATCGAGATAAAACATCTGAAAACGCTACAGGCGTTACGGAACAGCGGCTCGCTCGCCGCAGCGGCAGCGACGCTGCATCAGACCCAGTCCGCCCTTTCCCATCAGTTCAGCGATCTGGAACAGCGCCTCGGCTTTCGTCTTTTTGTGCGTAAAAGTCAGCCGCTGCGCTTTACACCGCAGGGGGAAATTCTGCTTCAACTGGCGAACCAGGTGCTGCCGCAGATCAGCCGCGCACTGCAGGCCTGTAATGAGCCACAGCAGACGACATTGCGCATTGCGATTGAATGCCACAGCTGTATTCAGTGGCTGACCCCGGCGCTACAAAACTTTCGCGCGCAATGGCCGCAGGTTGAGGTGGATTTCAGGTCGGGTGTGACGTTTGATCCGCAACCCGCACTACAGCAAGGCGAGCTGGATATCGTCCTCACCTCGGATATTCTGCCGCGCAGCGGTCTGCACTATTCACCGATGTTTGATTATGAAGTGCGTCTGATCCTCGCGCCGGAACATCCGCTGGCGGCAAAAGCGCGTATCACGCCAGAAGATTTAGCCAGTGAAACGTTGCTTATCTACCCGGTGCAGCGCGGTCGTCTGGATATCTGGCGTCATTTCCTGCAGCCCGCAGGTGTCAGCCCTTCGCTGAAAAGCGTGGATAATACGCTGCTGTTGATCCAGATGGTCGCGGCGCAGATGGGGATCGCGGCGCTGCCGCATTGGGTGGTGGAGAGCTTTGAACGTCAGGGTCTGGTGACCACCAAAACCCTGGGAGAAGGACTGTGGAGCCGGCTGTACGCCGCCGTACGCGATGGCGAGCAGCGTCAGCCGGTCACCGAAGCGTTTATTCGTTCAACGCGGAATCACGCCTGCGATCATCTGCCTTTTGTGCGGAACGCGGAGCGACCCAATGGCGATGCACCCACAGTGAAGCCATTATCACCGTTCCCCCAATGATGAAGCTTGGCCAGTGCGGTTGCTCCTGCCAGATAGCCAGATTCACCAGCAACCCAGCAGGAACATGGACGTTATTCATGATGCCGAGCGTCCCGGCATCCACCTGTGTCGCACCATAGTTCCACATAAAATACCCCAGCCCCGAGGCCACGACGCCCAGCCACACCAGAATGCCCCACTGCAGCGTGGTGGTCGGCAGTTTTTGCGGATCTCCAAGAGTAAACCACGCCGCGACCGCCACCAGAAACACCCCCATGTAAAACCACGCAAAGGCGTTATGCTGCGGCATCGGGTGAACTTCCATCAGGCGTTTGTACCCCACCATACCGATGGCAAAGCTGATGTTGGCCAGTTGCACCAGCAACAGTCCTGTCCAGAAATGATCGCTGACTTTGTCATAGCGAATAATGGCCGCGCCAATGACTGCCAGTAAGGCGCTCAGGAGGTACCCCCAACGCAGGCGACGTTTGCTGAGCAGATCGTAAATCAACGTGACATACAGTGGCGTTAACACGGTAAACAACAGAAATTCCGATACGGTCAGGTAAAGGTAAGCGCGGAAACTGAGCAGATACATCACACCAAGTTGCATGGCGCCAACCAGCATATACAAAGCGATAGTTTTCAACGTTTGTCCGCGCAGGCGCAGGAATGGAATAAATACCAGTGCCGCCAGGCCGATGCGTATCAGCACAGAAAAATAGCTGTCGACATGCCCCGCGAGGTATTCGCCAATCAGGCTAAAGGAGAAGGCCCACAGGATCGTGGTAATAATGAGTAACGCCACAATGACTCTCTGTCCGATAAATAGAAGCACATTGTAGCGGAGCTGAAGGTTGACGACTGATTAAAAATAAATCAGTCGTCAAATTCATCATTCCAGGTATAGTTTGCGCAGATAGTGAGCCACTGCATCATCTGCGTTGCTGCCGATTACTTCCAGTTCTGGATGCAGATCTTTCAGGCGTTGATGCGCACCAGCCATGATGCACCCCTTCCCCGCCATCGACAGCATTTCAGCGTCGTTCATTCCGTCACCGAAGGCGATGCAGTCTTGCAGCTCGTAACCCATTTTCTTCGCGACGGCTTCCAGCGCATGGCCTTTCGACACGCCGCCCGCCATCACTTCCAGGCAGGTCAGGGTTGAAAAGCTGACGTTAACGCGATCACCCCAGCGGGCATTGATGGCCTGCTCCAGCGGCAACAGGATCTCATGATCGTGACAGGTAAAGAACACCTTACTGACACCTTCAGGCTCCAGTAAACCGGGCTCATAAAGTGAGTATTTAAATACGGCTTCTTTGAAAAAACGCATCTCTTCCGGACGATGGCGGTTCATGAACCAGTCATCACCCCGATAAACGTTGGTCACAATATCGGGATTACTGTTTACCACGCCGAAAAGATCTGACGCGATATCGCTATCAAGGTTATGCGCGAACACCAGATTACCGTCGGTATCATGCACACGCGCACCGTTGGAGGTGATCATCCAGGCCTTGATACCCAGATTCGCGCGAATCTGACCGACATCAATATAATGACGCCCCGTCGCGAACATGAAATGAACGCCGCGGGCTGTCAGCAGTTTTAACGTTTCTTTGGTGTAGGGAGACAACATGTGGTCGGGATTAAGCAATGTGCCATCTAAATCAGACGCAACAACCTGGTACATAAAAGAATTCAACCTCTAAGCAAAGCGGCATTTTCGCCGGATTAATCATGTCGACAGAAAAAATCGACGATGGCATTAAGCGCGACCGAGCGCATAGCGTCCTTTTCAAAAAGGATCTCATGGTAAGCGCCTTCTATGACAAGCGGTTTACCCCCGTCACAGGGGCGCCCCGCCGCAGCGCGTATTTCACAAAAACGATCGTGCATGCGGTTATCCACCACACGTTCTTCTTCCGCCTGCAACAACAACACAGGCGTCGCGTCGTCTGACGCGCCCGCGAGCACCTGTTCGCCCGCCAGCATACCTTCCCGCACCCAGTGCCAGGTTGGGCCGCCGACCCGTAATTGCGGATTATCAGCATAAAAACGCTGGTTACGACGATAGCGTTCTTTGCTGTGCGTCAGCACGTTTATCCCGAACGGCAGCGCACGCCAACGGCCTGTACCAATGGCGTACCCTTCACGAATGCGCTGATGGCCCTCAGCCCAGTCCAGAATATGGCGCACCATCCAGTCGGGAAGACGAATAATAATGCCAAACATTGGCGCACTCAGCGCGATAGCATCACATTGATGGGGGAAACGCTGCAAAAAGAGCGTCGCAATCGCGCCCCCCATCGAATGAGCCAGAATAAAACGCTTGCGCCAGTGGCCCGGTGCGACCTCTTGCTGCCAGAACGCGGCAAGATCGTCGACGTAGTCACTAAAGTTCACCACATGCCCGCGGTGCGTATCCGACAACATTCGTCCGGAACGCCCCTGCCCACGATGATCGATAATCAGGACATCAAAACCGCTGTGAAAAAGATCCCAGGCGAGCTCCGCATACTTCACGTAACTCTCGATGCGCCCCGGACAGATGACGATAACACGATCGTTTTTGGCATTACAGAAGCGAACAAAACGCACCGGAACATTATCTACGCCTTTGAATTCAGCCTCTTCGCGCTGACGCCAGAATTCCGTCAACGGCCCCATGCTGAATGCAGCAAACGCATTTTCTCTCGTTTCCCAGTTATTTTGCTGCTGACACATCGGGTTTTTGCCCCTTCTCACCGCGTTACATCGTTTTTTTTCGACCAATAACACAACGCCTTTACAATAGCGTATTGTGGCATAAATACGGACAATCAGGGAATTTCTCATGACTTTCGAGTGGTGGTTTGCCTATCTGCTAACAGCAATCATTCTGAGCCTTTCACCAGGCTCAGGCGCCATTAATACGATGACGACGGCCATCAACCATGGCTATCGTGGCGCGGCGGCATCTATCGCCGGGCTGCAAACCGGTCTTGGCATTCATATTGTGCTGGTTGGCATCGGTCTTGGGACGCTCTTTTCCCGTTCTGTTATCGCCTTTGAAGTGCTGAAATGGGCTGGCGCGGCCTATCTCATCTGGCTTGGGATCCAGCAGTGGCGCGCTGCCGGCGCAATCGATCTGAACGGTCTCGCAAACATGCAGTCACGGCGAAAACTCTACCGGCGCGCCGTGTTTGTGAATCTCACCAACCCGAAGAGCATTGTCTTTCTCGCCGCACTGTTTCCACAATTTGTCATGCCGCAACAGCCGCAGGTCATGCAATATGTCATCCTCGGCGTCACGACAATCGTGGTGGATATCATCGTGATGATTGGTTATGCCACGCTGGCAACACGTATTGCCACCTGGATCAAAGGCCCTCGTCAAATGAAGACCCTGAACAAGATTTTCGGTTCGCTGTTTATGTTGGTAGGCGCGTTGCTGGCATCGGCGCGTCATGCCTGAGTTAGCCGATATTCACCGTTCCACTGCCAACAATAACCCCACCGCAGTCAACACTATCACCGGATCTGGCTGCGGGAATGCCCTCGATAAACACCGTGGTCGATCCACTGGCAATTTTTCGTGGGTGAGGTGGATGCTCAGGCTTATCATGCGGCGTGAGTGGATCGCCTAACCTCGCGGCGGGTAATCCATCAATTAATACTGTAGCAGAACCCGCAGTAATCACGGTTTCGTGATAACCGTCGTGTTCAGTTCCTTTGTCATTGAGTTTTGCGGCTAATGGCATAGGTGCTCCGAAATCAATGGAGGTATATTACATTGATTATTTGAACAACGATAAAAAAAGGTTGTTATTAGGCTGACACTATCAAGTACTCAAGTAAGAACATACCCACACAAAAACATATTCCTAAATTGGATATCTGTTATAACTCCAGTCAATGGGTTTTTCACATCGTTCTGTTAAATCATCCAATTGATTTATAATACTACCATTCGCCCTGATGAGTTCTCCTGTTTCTAAATAAAGAAGATATCCCTCTCCCGTTCCCATAAACGCTCTCTTGTCATCCTTCAAAAATATAGCATCAAAGATCCCATGACTCATTAAACCAGAACTGATGACAGAATCAATCGCAATATCAAATAACGCGTAAGAATTATCTGCAGGACTATTCTCATTAAAATCCAAAGGATAACCCCACAGAATCATTTTTGAACCACTGCAATTGACTTTGTACCCATTAATTTCGATATTAAAGTGATATGTTTTATTTTTGTTATTCTTTTCTATCTGAATTGCATGTCTCCCTGATAGAGAGATTTTCAGATTATCCATACGTGAGTAGCATGACCCAGTAAATAGAATAGAATATATACAACCGATAAAAATAAAAAATTTACCCATGGAAGGATCCTTATCTAGATGTTATCGCCAACCACTTTATAAATTCTTACAGTATGTTCCCATCTTTCACGAGCCATAGAGTAGCCGCCATTGATAGCATAAGTTATTTTCCTTGAGTGTACGAATGTTAAATCGCCCTCAACAATTACTTTATTTATTGAACGATATCCCGCTGAAGCAGAACCACCACTCCAATACCACGCACTTGCATCAAGAGAGCAATATGGTTCGACTGACAAAACCTCAGGGTTTTCAATTTTTGGCGCAAATTCTAATCTAACGACTCTCCCCCACCATGGCCTGATAAAATTCGTATATGTCATCGGATAAGTTGATATATTAACCCACCCGCGATATACCCAGTATTTACTATAATTCAATCTTCCTGTAACCTGCTTGAATCCGCGACCTCTAAATTTTGGCCCATCTCCATTCTCGACATTACCCAACCGGCCATTTAGGTAATCCAGATATCCTCCAACAGGTGGATTGTAATATCCATTTGCTTCGCTAGCAAAACTTGCATGCCGAGGATTTATACCAAAAATTGCACTTCCTTCCATCATTGAAGCCATGCAGTACGATTCCACTGCACCTTGGGCAAAAAAGTGTGATTTTCTGGATGGAGTATTTATGAGGTATTTCCTTATCGACTGATTAACAGACAATTTATACTTATCTTTTATTTCTTTTGGGCTAATATCAATTTTAGTCAAGGAACTGGGGTATATTGAATCAGGATAAATTTGACTCAATTCTTCATAACTCAGCCACCCACACTTCCTGAAATGAGTAATAAACTGTCGCGGGTCAAAATGCCAGACGCGTCCCGCCGGCAACGGGTTTTCCGCCAGACAGAGCACCTTCCCGTGCGCCGTCAGCAGATTCCAGTCACACTCCGTCATCGGTTTTGACAGAACCTCATTCGGCGATTTCAGCCATTCAAACCGTGAATCCACCGTGGCGCTGTCCCACTCCAGCGGAAAATGACAAATCATCCGGCTGACGTCACGACTCCCCGCACACAGAACTGTCGGCGAGTTACACTGGCTGTTGGTATCTGTGTCATCATCCACCAGATGCCAGCCCGTCCAGTGCGGAAAGTCGCCGTCACTGTACACCCTGATATCTCTGGCTCCCAGATTCACAATCCCTTTTCCCTGCGGTGTGTTCACCGTCCGCCACAATGGCGCATCTGCCGGGACCAGCGTTTCATAATCCGTATTGATTACCCGCCCAAAACGCAGCATCTCATAACCGGCACTCGGGCTGTCAGGGTAAAATTTCAGGGCAGAAGCGTACAGGTTGTATTCATAATCTTCACCATCCTCATTAACTAACGGTTCGCCCACTTCCGGATAAATACCGGTCGCACTGTTCTGCCGCGTGACCATCGTACAGTTGCCCCTGTCGAAACTCATCGTCACAAATAATGGTTCGCCAGTTTTCTTCAGCGGACTGTTGTTCACCAGGGAATTATCTTCCGGCATGGATTCATAAACGGTGGTTCCGGCAGGAAGATAAAAATGAATATCGCCATACACCACATCCGTCCGCCCGTCTTTCGTCAGGTCGGTTTCCGGCGTGGTTCTTCCCATTATTTTCCGGATATTTTCATCGTCGCAGAATATCTGGAAATGATATCCACTCTGCCCGTCCACCATTCCGGCTATGCCTGCCGGAGATTTACGGTACAGCGTTTTCCCGACTGACACGTTTTCGTCAATGCTGTTCAGGTGCATATACAGCGAGTAATAGACAATCTGACCGTCATCCCCGCTGCCGGTTTCTGTTTCATGCTTCAGCAGGACATAACCGTTATCTGTCGTCCCGTTGTAATTCAGCGGCGGAACATGACGTTTTCCCGTATCCGGCTGACGCAGTGAAATCACTTTACCGTCTGCAATACACCGGACAGGGTCTGAGCCATTGCCGGTCAGATGAAGTCCACCATGCCAGGACTGCCCCCGGTTTACCGGGAAACTTCTCTGCGGGTCGGCGGCCATCATCCTGTTCACCCAGTCGGCATCGCTTTCCGTGTCGGAACGCTCACGCAGTAATGGCGGGCTGATGATCATCTTATAGTCCTTTTTTTAGAAAATAGTTGTTATGAGAACATGAACTGACTTTCTGCCTCTGACGTTTCCGGTTCATCCTGCTGTCCTTGATCGTCGTTATTCCCGGTATCTCCGTTGCCTTCCGCATCCCCCTCCTGCTCCTGGGATGCCTCTTCATTTTCTTCTTCCACAATCTTTAGTATTGCGGGCAGCAATGGCTGAACCGCCGTCCCCGGACTCCCTCCGCTGTTCAGGTTGATGAGCGGTCCGCTGATATCCACCCCGCCCGGGTGTATCACGATGAACGAACTTCCCGACTGCAGGGTAATCCGGCTGCTGCCGCTCAGCACAATGTCACCCTGCGCACTGAACCCCAGCGCGCCGGACACCTTCTGTGCAAGGTCCCCCTTCACCGTCAGGCTGAGGTTCCCCTTTACCTGACTGAGATGGTCACCCGTGGTGCTGTGCTCCTGTTTCCCCTCCACCGTGACCTTTCTGTCCCGGGCCACATACAGCGACTCGTCATTGCCCGTGCGGGTGAGATGGTCGTTGCTGACCGTCAGTGTCCGGTCATTCCGTACCGTGAGTCTCTGGTCGTGGGCCACTGTCACCGTCTGGTCATGGCCGCCCGCATTCTCCTTACCCACCGTCACCGTCTGCCCCAGTCCCACGGTAATCTGCTGGTTATTGCCGATGGTTTCGGTATGGTCCACCTTCACCTCCGTGGTGCGGTTGTTCAGTACCTCAGTGTCCATGTTCTTCTGTGCATGCAGGTACAGCTGTTCATTCCCGGCCGCATCCTCAAACCGCAGTTCATTAAATCCGCTACCCTTATAC
>NZ_JMTB01000107.1 GCF_000734965.1 Trabulsiella guamensis ATCC 49490 | reverse complement strand
CAGCCACCACACCGGAGACCCGGCGCAGTGCGGTCATGCCCTGCCAGACGGTCAGGACGGCAGTCTTTTCCAGCAGTGCGTCCGCGGCCTGGCGGAACCGGTTGCTGGCCACTTCCGCCTCGAGTGTGAAGGGGGTGGACAGCGCCTGGGTGAGGCGGAAACGGACAACGGCGAAGGTCTCCGGCATCTGCGCGTCGATATCCAGCGTGAAGCGTAATCCCTGTAATGACATACCGGCATCCCTGAACTATTCATGGCATCATTGAGGAAGGCTTGTTTATTGGTAACATGAATAAAAACAATGTGTTACAAGATGATGGCGAATGCTGGCACGGGGAGTGTCCGGAGAATGTGAGCGGGATCACGAAGGGAAATGTTGAATACGTCAGAAGCCGGTTTCGGACAGGAAAGTCATTAGTGCAGAGAACCGATATCAGGCAGGTATTCACCTGCCTGATACGAAGAGACAATTAGCGGGAAAGGATCAGATGCAGTCCAAACGCGGCAAAGAGCGTTCCGGCGACGCCGTCGATCCATTTCGCCATGCGCTGATAACCACGACGCATCGCCGGGAGCGCAAAGAGGCTGGCGACGAGAGTAAACCAGGCAAAGGTTTCGACAATGATCAGCAGGAAAATACCCCAGCGCGCGGCACCGCCAATGTTATCGCCAACGAATAATGAGAACACCGAACCGAAATAGATAATCGCTTTGGGATTGGCGAGGTTCGTCAGCAACCCCTTCAGAAAACTGCGGCCGCTGCGGGCTAATTCTACCTGCGGCGCAGGCGCGGAACTGACCTCTTTCTTCAGCGCGCCACGCAACATCTGGTAGCCCATCCAGCAGAGATAAAGGCCGCCGCCGACCATGATGATGTTATGCAGCCATGCCATTTTTTGCAGGATCAGATGCAGACCCAGCAGCGCAACGCCTGCCCAGACCATTACGCCTGCGGTGATCCCGAGTACGCCCATCATGGCTTCTTTGCGTGAACGACTGACTGCCGTTTGCGAGACGAAGAAAAAGTCCGGGCCTGGACTCATCAGCGCGATGATATGCACCAGCGCCACGGTGAGAAAGAGCATTAACATAGGCGATTACTCATGGAGGAAATAGTTCAGCGAGTAACCATACTGGCACTTTTTTTTCGCCTTGACTACTCCTCGTCGTCACCATCGACGTGCGAGCGAATCAGCGTCATAAATGCTTTGCCAAAACGCTCCAGTTTGCGCGTTCCCACGCCGTTAACGCTGAGCATCTCGCCCGGCGACAGCGGCATTTGCTCGGCCATCTCAATCAATGTGGCATCGTTAAAAACGACGTAAGGCGGAATATTCTCTTCATCGGCGATGGCTTTACGCAACTTACGCAGTTTGGCGAACAGTTTGCGGTCATAATTGCCCACCGCCGCTTTCTGCATCACGCGTGGTTTCAGGGCAACGATACGCGGCACGGCGAGCTGCAGCGGTGCTTCGCCACGCAGCAACGGACGCGCGGCATCGGTTAACTGCAGTGCGGAATGCTGAGCGATATTCTGTGTGATAAACCCTAAATGGATCAGCTGACGGATCACGCTGACCCAGTGTTCGTGGCTCTTTTCCCGTCCCATGCCGTAGACCTTGAGCTTATCGTGCCCAAACTCGCGGATACGCTGGTTATTGGCGCCGCGAATCACTTCCACCACGTAGCCCATCCCAAAACGCTGGTTGACGCGGCCAATGGCGGAAAGCGCAATCTGAGCATCGCTCACGCCATCGTATTGCTTCGGCGGATCAAGGCAGATATCGCAGTTGCCGCAGGGCTCCTGCCGCCCTTCACCGAAATAATTGAGCAGCACCAGACGACGGCAGGTTTGCGCTTCGGCAAAAGCCCCCATCGCATTGAGTTTGTGACGCTCAATGTCCTGTAGTTGCCCGGCGGGTTTTTCTTCCAGGCAGCGGCGCAGCCACGCCATATCAGCCGGATCATAAAACAGCATGGCTTCAGCAGGCAGACCGTCACGCCCGGCGCGGCCCGTTTCCTGATAGTAGGATTCGATATTACGCGGGATATCGAAATGCATCACAAAGCGTACGTTAGGCTTATTGATACCCATCCCGAACGCCACTGTCGCCACCACGATTTGCAAATCGTCGCGCTGGAATTTTTCCTGCACGTCGGCGCGGACGTCGTTCTCCAGCCCCGCGTGATACGCCCCGGCGCTGATACCACGACTTTGCAGACGCGCTGCCGTATCTTCAACTTTCGCCCGGCTGTTGCAGTAAATAATGCCGGATTTACCGCGCTGTTCCTGCACGTAGCGCATCAATTGATCGAGCGGTTTGAATTTTTCCATCAGCATGTAGCGGATGTTCGGACGGTCAAAGCTGCTGATCTGAATCAGCGGATCGTTAAGGCCCAACAAACGAACGATATCAAGGCGGGTGGTGTCATCGGCGGTCGCCGTCAGCGCCATAAACGGCACGGCAGGGAAACGTTGACGCAACTGCCCCAGCGCCGCATATTCCGGACGGAAATCATGGCCCCATTGCGAAATACAGTGCGCTTCGTCCACGGCCAACATCACCGGATTCCAGTGACTGAGATTGTCGAGAAAGTTGTCGAGCATCAGACGTTCAGGCGCGATATACAGCAGGCGAATTTTGCCGGTACGGCAGCCTGCCATCACCTCAAGCTGTTGCTCGCGGCTCTGCGTGGAATTGAGACAGGCCGCCGCTACGCCGTTTGCCAGCAGTTGGTCAACCTGATCTTTCATCAGCGAAATCAGTGGCGAGACGACAACCGTGAGGCCATCGAGCACCAGCGCCGGAATCTGATAACAGAGCGATTTTCCGCCGCCAGTCGGCATCACGACCAGGCAGTCACGCCCTTCCAGCGCTGTATTGATGATCGCTTCCTGGCCTGGGCGGAACTGCTGGTAGCCAAAGGTTTCCTGCAAAACCTGCTTCGCCAGTGATTCCTGATTGAGTACTTCCGCCTGTGCCACAGTGACCCCATTCCTCTTAATAAAAACAGGCGCTATTTTCAGCGCCTGTGAGCGAAACTGCAATGTTTTAAAACAGATCGTTAAGCATAACGCCAACGCCAACACGCGTCTGGTTAAAGTTATAATCGATCAACGATTCGCCATAGCCGCTATAAACCTGTGTATAAACACGGACATGCTTCGTGATGGGGTAACTGATGCCGACTTCTGCGCCGCCATAGCCGGTATTCCAGTTGTACTGCCCCTGCGCACTGAGCACGGCATCACCAAGCTGGTAACCGATTTTCAAGCGGTAATACCCCATGTATTTAGCGATATCCGGGTTATCGTTAGTGCTGCCAATCACATACCAGGGTTTCACTTCCACCAGCCAGTTACCGTTCTGCGCCATCAGGCGGGTATAGAGGCGGTTCCAGCTGCGGGAGGTTGGGTCGGAGCGGCCATTTGAGTCGTGATTGTAGCCAAACTCCACATCGCGCAACGTCCAGCCGGCAAAAGAATAATCGGTGGCAAAACCAAGGAACAGCTGCGGTTCATAGTTGGTTTCACGAAACGGTGCGGATTCTTTGCTGTTGGAAAGCTGCCACCACGAGCGTTGCGTATATGACGCCCCCAGCACGGAATTATCCCCCAGAATGCCGCGCCAGAGCGGAAAGGCCAGACTCAACTGGAATTTCACTTCATCTTTGCGCGCATTCTCTGACCAGTCGTAGCTACGAATCGCTTCTTTGTTCAGATCACTGGTCCAGGTATAGAGCAAATAGTTGCTCTCATAAGGGTAAAGCGTAAAAGGATTATCATGCTCCTGCAGCAGGTTCGCGATGATGCTACCGCGAACCGCAGGCGCATCATGCACTTCTTTTATCGTCGCTTCCTGCGCCAGGGCTGAAAATGACAGCCCGACCATTGCCAGCAGCCAACCCAAAGAGATACGCATCGATTCTGTTCTCCTGAACCTCAGTTTATTAGTCAGACTTATTATTCTGCGCTTCATTCTACAGACTTACATGACACAACGCTTGTCTGAATATCCTTTCTTAAAAGTGGAAATCAACAATTGTTAATCATAAAATCAACATTTCATTAACTAACGGATAAGCTGTTATGTCTGCTGAATTAACCGCCGAAGCGGTACTCAACATGGTGGGCGAGATCTTTGTGTATCACATGCCGTTTAACCGTGCACTGGGTCTGGAGCTGGAACGCTACGAAAAAGAGTTTGCGCAATTGAGCTTTAATAATCAGCCGATGATGGTCGGCAACTGGGCGCAAAGCATTCTGCACGGCGGCGTGATTGCCTCCGCGTTGGACGTGGCGGCTGGACTGGTCTGCGTGGGCAGCACGTTGACGCGCCACAATACCATCAGTGAAGAAGAGCTTCGTCAGCGTCTGTCGCGAATGGGGACTATTGATTTGCGGGTCGATTATCTGCGTCCTGGGCGCGGCAACCGCTTTACCGCGACCAGCAGCCTGCTGCGGGCGGGGAACAAAGTCGCCGTGGCGCGCGTGGAGTTGCACAACGAAGAACAAGTGTACATCGCCAGTGCAACGGCAACTTATATGGTGGGTTGAGTCACATTTTTCGGGTAAAATCCCTTCACTTTTTTGCAAGGAATTTAACCGATGGATGCTAAACAGACGCGGCTGGGTGTGTTGCTTGCACTCGCCGCTTATTTTATCTGGGGTGTCGCTCCAGCTTACTTCAAACTGATTTATTACGTTCCTGCTGACGAAATCCTCACGCATCGGGTCATCTGGTCATTTTTCTTTATGGTGGCACTGATAAGCCTCAGCCGTCAGTGGCCGCAGGTCAAAAAACTGCTGCATACGCCAAAGAAGATCTTCCTGCTGGCGCTGTCGGCCGTACTGGTCGGGGGAAACTGGCTGCTGTTCATTTGGGCGGTGAATAATCACCATATGCTGGAAGCCAGCCTCGGCTACTTTATCAATCCGCTGGTGAATATCCTGCTGGGGATGATTTTCCTCGGCGAACGTTTTCGTCGGATGCAATGGGTAGCCGTTGCGCTGGCGGTGTGCGGCGTGCTGGTTCAATTATGGACGTTTGGTTCGCTGCCGATCATCGCCCTTGGGCTGGCGTTCAGTTTTGCCTTTTACGGCCTGGTGCGCAAGAAAATCGCGGTGGACGCGCAGACTGGCATGCTGGTTGAAACACTGTGGCTGCTGCCGGTAGCGGCTGTCTATCTGTTTGGCATTGCCGACAGCGCCACCAGCCATATGGGGCAAAACACGATGTCGCTTAATCTGCTGCTGATGGCGGCAGGGGTGGTGACCACCGTTCCACTACTGTGCTTTACCGGCGCTGCAACGCGTCTGCGTCTCTCCACGCTTGGCTTCTTCCAGTATATCGGCCCGACGCTGATGTTCCTGTTGGCTGTGGTGTTCTACGGCGAAACGCCGGGAGCAGACAAAATGGTGACGTTTGCGTTTATCTGGGTCGCGCTGGCTATTTTCGTGATAGATGCAATGTATACTCAGAGACGAGGACATCGGAATTAGAGGACTGGCGGGTAAGCACAGCGCTACCCGCCCATTTTTTTACAGCCAATTCTTGCGTTTGAAATAAAGGTATGGCGCCAGCCCGGCGAGGATCATAAAGATAATCGCGCCAGGATAGCCAAAGCTCCACTTCAGCTCCGGCATAAACTCGAAGTTCATCCCATAGCTTGAGGCCACCAGCGTTGGCGGCAGGAATACGACGGATACCACCGAGAAGATCTTGATGATGCGGTTCTGCTCGATGTTGATAAAACCCATCGCCGCCTGCATCAGGAAGTTAACCTTCTGGAACAGCGATTCGTTGTGCGGCAGCAGGGATTCGATATCTCGCAGGATCTCGCGCGCCTGCTCCAGTTGACCGGCCGGAATGCGTGCTTTACGCACCAGAAAGTTCAGAGCGCGCTGGGTATCCATCAGACACAGGCGAACCTTCCAGCCGATATCCTCCAGTTCCGCCAGCGTTGAGAGCGGCTCGTCGTATTCATCACCCTGATGACCTTCCATGATGACACGGCTTAACTTTTCCAGATCGCTGTAAATATTTTCTATTTCATCCGCCAGTTGTTCGATTTTGGTTTCAAACAAATCCAGCAGCAACTCATAAGCGTTGCCGTCGACCATTTCCTGGCTGCGGGCGCGCATACGATAGAGACGAAATGCCGGCAGTTCGCGTTCGCGCAGCGTGAAAAGACGCCCTTCACGAATAGTGAATGCGACAGTGGAGTTACCAGCGTGGTCTTCCGCATCTTCAAAAAAGAAAAAGGAGTGAATGTGCAGCCCGTCTTCGTCTTCAAAAAAACGCGCGGATGCTTCGATGTCTTCCAGTTCAGGTCGTGTCGCCAGGTTCTGGCCCAATTCCGTTTGCACACGGCTTCGCTCGTCATCGTCCGGCTCGACGAGATCCACCCACACAGAACTGGCCAGGTGTTTGATCTCATCCGCCTCAAGACGCGTTAAGCGGTTATTTTCCAGTTGAAATGCGCTCAGCATGACCGGGACTCCCAATGCAAAATATTATCGGACAGTTCGGTGGGCACACAGAAACGAATGGAGTTTCAGACCATTAAGTCTGACTCAGCGCGACGGGATAAAGACAGGTCGCCGACAACCGCTAAGGCTATCAGCATAAGAGGATAGCCTTAGGAGTTGTTCCTGATTGACAGGAAGTTGAGCCAGCATCTACTGGGTGTGTCCAAGGCGAATGTCCTCTTAGCGTAATCGTGCGCGCATGTTACGCCAGCAAAAATGCAGCGTCAACAGACAACGAAACGCCAGAGAGTATTAATTCCCCTCTGGCATATAAGGCTAGCAGATTATTACAAAAAAATGATATTTTTCTGAATGTTACACAGTTTCAAGGCGGGCATAAGCGGCAACCAGCCATTTGATGCCCTGCCCCTGAAACGCCACCTGTAACCGGCTGTGCTCGCCGCTACCTTCCAGATTGACGATAGTCCCCTCGCCAAACTTCGCATGGCGTACACGCTGGCCGAGCTTGTAGCCGGTATCGTTCTCCACTACCGGCGTACCCAGACGCTGATGGCTGACAGGGCGGCTCACCGTCGCGCGTAAACGTACTTCTTCAACGCAGGCCTCTGGCAGTTCGCCGATAAACCGTGACGGACGGTGATACACCTCTTTACCATACAGACGGCGCGTTTCAGCGTAGGTCAGCGTCAGTTTTTGCATTGCACGGGTCACGCCCACATAGGCCAGACGGCGCTCTTCTTCCAGACGACCACCTTCATCCAGCGACATCTGGCTCGGGAACATCCCCTCTTCCATGCCGACGATAAATACCTGCGGGAACTCCAGCCCTTTCGCCGAGTGGAGCGTCATCAGTTGAACGGCATCCTGCCAGGTATCCGCCTGCCCTTCACCCGCTTCAAGCGCGGCGTGAGACAGGAATGCCTGTAGCGGCAGCAAATCTTCGTCTTCATCCTGATAGCTGAACTGGCGTGTTGCCGTCACCAGTTCCTCTAAGTTTTCGATACGCGTCTGGCCCTTCTCGCCTTTTTCCTGTTCGTACATCATCCGCAGACCGGAATCTTTGATGACCCGATCGGTCTGAACATGCAGCGGCATATCAGCCGTTTCCTGCGCCAGCGCGTCAATCAATTCCAGAAAACGCTGTAGCGCGCTGGCGGCACGCCCGGCGAGGGCTTTTTCCTGTAACAGTTCGCGACAGGCCTGCCACAACGTCAGTTGACGATCGCGCGATGCCTGGCGCACTACGTCCAGCGTGCGATCGCCAATACCGCGCGTTGGAGTATTCACCACGCGCTCAAACGCCGCGTCGTCATTACGGTTGGCGATCAGGCGCAAATAGGAGAGCGCATCTTTGATCTCCTGGCGTTCGAAGAAGCGCATACCGCCGTAAATGCGGTACGGCATACTCGCCTGTAGCAGCGCCTCTTCCAGCACACGCGACTGAGCGTTGCTGCGATAAAGAATGGCGCACTGTTCCAGCGCGCCGCCGTTGTCCTGCCAGGTTTTGATCCGGTTGACTACAAAGCGCGCTTCGTCCAGTTCGTTGAACGCGCAGTAGAGGGAAATCGGTTCGCCGTCGACACCATCGGTCCACAACTTTTTACCAAGACGACCATCGTTGTTTTCGATGAGGGCATTCGCCGCGCTGAGGATATTGCTGGTCGAACGGTAGTTCTGCTCCAGGCGGATGGTTTCCGCGCCGGGAAAATCATTCAGGAAGCGCTGGATGTTTTCCACCTGCGCGCCGCGCCAGCCGTAGATTGACTGATCATCATCGCCGACGATCATCACTTTGCCGGTGTCGCCTGCCAGCAGACGGATCCACGCGTACTGAATGTTGTTGGTATCCTGGAATTCATCGACCAGGATATTGGTAAAGCGTTCACGGTAATGCTGCAAAATATGCGGCTTGTTGAGCCATAGTTCATGCGCACGCAGCAACAGCTCGGCAAAATCCACCAGCCCGGCACGGTCGCAGGCTTCCTGATAGGCCTTATAGACGTCTATCCAGGTTTGCTCCATGGGATTACCGTAACTCTGGATATGATGCGGGCGCAGCCCTTCATCTTTCTGACCATTGATGTACCACATCGCCTGACGCGGCGGCCATTGCTTCTCGTCGAGATTCATGGCTTTGATCAGGCGCTTCAGCAGACGCAGTTGATCTTCGCTGTCGAGGATCTGGAAATCCTGCGGCAGGTTGGCATCCAGATGATGTGCGCGCAACAGGCGATGCGCAAGGCCGTGGAAAGTGCCGACCCACATGCCGCCCTGGGAGGTGCCCATCAGCTGAGAAATACGATGGCGCATTTCCGCCGCCGCTTTGTTGGTGAACGTCACCGCCATAATTGAATACGGCGAGCTGTTTTCTACGCTCAGCAGCCAGGCGATACGATGCACCAGCACACGCGTCTTACCACTGCCCGCCCCCGCCAGCACCAGCATATTGGTGCGCGGCGCCGCCACGGCTTCACGCTGTTTATCATTGAGGCTGTCGAGCAGGTAAGAAACGTCCATTGGCACCGCCGAATATGTGTCGGGGACGGAAAGCGTGACGCCCTCCGTCAAAACCCTGGGAATTTATACAGAACTGCTGGTGATTATATCAGCGTCGTGAGGGATGCCAACCGGGAAATTTCGATGTGCGGCAGCAGGCGGCTGTCGTTGATTTGCATCAGCGAGCCTTCAAACAGGTTGATCCAGCACGCCTGCATGCCGCAGCGGATCGATCCCGCGACGTCTGTTGTCAGGTCGTCGCCAACGTGGAGGATCTGGCCGAGCGGCACATTCAAACGTTCTGCGGCCAGATGGTACATATCGGCAAAGGGTTTGGAGCGGCCGTCCGGGCCGGCGCGCAATACAAACTGAAAGTAGTCGCTCAACCCAAACAGCTCCGGTTGGGCGTTGCCGTTAGTGATAGCCACCAGCGGCCACCGCTCCGCCAGCGCGGCCAGCGTGTCGTGCGTTTCCTGCGGAACATCAATGCGACTACGCCATTTGGCGAAATTAACCATCGCCGCTGTCGCGCCAACAGACGCCTCTTCGGCACTCAGCCCCGCCTGCAGCATGGCCTGTTCTACGGCACGACGGCGCCATTCAGTCACGTCGTGGTAAATATCGGGTTCAGTTTTGCGCAGCGCATGGCGCAGTTGCAAAAAGTCGCTGCTCTCAAAACCGCTGAGCGCAGGATGATAATTTCGCAGAAACGCCAGCGATTCCTGCTCTGTTTTCAGGATCACCTGACGGTTATCGTAAAGGGTATCGTCCAGGTCAAACGTCAGCGCGGAAATCTGACCTAATGGGCGGTAAAAACGCATTATTTCCCCCGTTTGGCGCGTGGGTGCGCCGCATCATACACCGAGGCAAGGTGTTGAAAATCAAGATGGGTATAGATTTGAGTCGTCGCCAGATTGGCATGGCCCAGTAGCTCCTGCACACCACGCAGATCGCCGCTCGATTCCAGCATATGTGTGGCAAATGAGTGACGGAGCTTATGCGGATGCACATGGCTGTTCAGCCCCTGCTTAATGCCCCATTCAGCAAAACGCTTCTGCACGTTGCGCGCTGAAATCCGCTTGCCCAGCTTCGAGATAAACAGTGCGTCATCATCGCCGCCGAACAGGCCTCGAAGATCAAGCCAGTGTTCAATCCACGTCACTGCAGTGCGACCGATAGGTAAGCGACGCTCCTTGCTGCCTTTACCGACGACCCACACTTCGCCGGTAGTGAGATCGAGGCTTTTGATATCCAGATTCACCAGTTCGGACAGACGCAGCCCGGCACCATACATGATTTCAAGCATTGCGCGGTCACGTACCGCCAGTGGGTCGTTATGATCGATGTCCAGCAACCGGTTAACGTCATCAACGTCAATATTTTTCGGTAAATGGCGCGGCGCTTTTGGCGCGGAGACCGCTTTCGCCGGATTGGCGTTCAGTTCACCCTGCCACACCATCCAGTCAAAGAAACTACGCAGTGCCGAGAGCCGTAGCGCCAGGCTTGCCGGGCCAAGGCCTTTACGTCGACTGCGAACCGCAAAATTGCGCACCACGGAGACATCACACTGCTGCCAACTGGTGATACCGGTGTCACTGGCTATCTGGATGATGGCATCAAGTTGCTGTCGGTAATTGCGTAACGTGATGGGGCTGAGCTGACGCTCAACGCCCAGGTAGCGGAGGAAGCGTTCGACGGCGTCGTGCATTGAGGAATCGGTCATACGCGCTCAATCCAGCGCTCCAGCAGACCGGGCAGCATCAGCGCTATTTCCTGCAACAGCTGGGTGCCTTGCCCCTGTTGGTAGTGATGCGCATCGCGGCTGCTAAAGAGGATAACGCCAAGATCGCTGTCGCTGCCAAGCATCGACATCGCGACCGAGCCAATGGCTTTCGCCTCCGGCAGAACGACCAGCAATTCCGGCCCGTTCAGCGAGCCGAGGTAATGGCGTTCATGGCCCAGACGCTGAATACGCAGCGGTTCAAACGCCTGACGGGACAACGCCAGGTGTGTGGCGCTGGTCGGCGCGCCAATACGCCAGCGGTCGGGGAACAGGCGAACCGTCGCCCCGGCAAGACCGAGATCCCGTGCCCAGCGGTGAAAACGAGTCAGCATGTCGTCCAGGCTTTCAGCCGACGCCAGACGGGTTTGCAGATGCAACAGGCGATAGAACAGGCTTTCGTTTGTCGTGGCCTGCTCCATTAGCAGCGAGATGTTTTCTTCCAGCGTGCTGATATGGTTACGCGCCCGCGCCATATGCCATTCCACCAGCGATACGGTGCCGCGAACCGGATGAGGCACCCGCATCTGCTCGACGAACTGCGCATTGCGGGTAAAAAATTCAGGATGTTGCAGCAGGTACTCCACCACGGCGCGATCGTCCAGCGCCGTGACCACATCCTGCTGTTCTTCCCCGACTTGTTTCATAAGTGAATAAATCCGTCGTAGACATGTGCCGCCGGACCAGTCATAAACAACGGTTGACCCGGACCTTTCCAGGCGATATCGAGTCGTCCGCCTGGTAATTCCACGCGTACTTCTTCTGCCAGCAGCCCTTGCAGAATGCCGACAGCGACCGCCGCGCACGCGCCACTGCCGCAGGCCTGCGTTTCCCCTGCGCCGCGCTCATAAACACGCAGACGAATATGGTCGCGGTTGATCACCTGCATAAAGCCGATGTTGGCGCGCTCGGGAAAACGCTCATGACTCTCCATCACTGGCCCCAGCGTTTCTACCGCCGCAGTGTCGACGTCATCGACCTGAATGACGCAGTGTGGATTACCCATCGACACCACGCCACATAATATTGTCTGTTCGACCGCACGCATAATATAGGTCTTTTCCGCTTTGTTCGCGCGAAACGGCACCTGCGACGGCTCAAAGTTGGGTTCACCCATGTTCACCCGAACCAGATCGTCATCTGTTACGCTTAATACCATACGGCCATTCGCCGTACTGACGCGAATATCACGTTTATTCGTCAGCCCTTTCAGGCGCACAAAGCGCGCGAAGCAGCGTGCACCATTGCCACACTGTGACACTTCGCTGCCATCGGCATTAAAAATACGGTAGTGAAAATCCAGCTCAGGATCGTACGGCGGTTCGACGATCAACAATTGATCGAAACCGACGCCGAGATGCCGATCCGATAAACGCCGGATCAACTCCGGAGAAAAAAACACATTCTGCGTTACCGCATCGACGACCATGAAGTCGTTACCCAGACCGTGCATTTTAGAGAACTGCATCATCTACTCCATTCACGGGATTGAGAACGGAACCGTCAGTAATTCACCTGAGTCGGGCCGCCATTGTCGCCACGATCGTTACGATCCGGCGTAGAACTCTGAATCGTGCTATCAACCGGTTTTGTCGGCGGCGGTGCGGTTTTATCTGCCGGAGGGAAATAAAGCGGCCCTTTCAGTCCACAGCCGGTCAGGCTGAACATCGTCAGTAGTATGGCGAGCGTTCGGTAAACGTTTTTCATTCTAAAATGCCTGTTGTTCATGCTTTCTGTTTTCTATCATCGCAGGAGAAGACGTAAAAGCAAGCGTTTAGCGCCTAACTGCAACGCATTATGTTTCGCGTTATACTGCCGCCATCACTAAAAAATAGGAAACAAAAATGAACGACAGTGAATTTCATCGCCTGGCTGACGCCCTGTGGCTGACCATCGAAGAACGTCTCGATGACCGGGACGGTGACAGCGATATCGACTGTGAGATTAACGGCGGCGTGCTGACGCTCTCTTTCGACAACGGCAGCAAAATCATTATTAACCGCCAGGAGCCGTTGCACCAGGTATGGCTGGCGACGAAACAGGGCGGTTATCACTTTGACCTGAAAGGTGATGAGTGGGTGTGCGACCGTAGCGGCGAAACGTTCTGGGATCTTTTAGAGCAGGCTGCCACGCAGCAGGCGGGAGAACCGGTCAGTTTCCGCTAAACGCGATCTACCGCGCGACTACGAAAAATATTGCTGCAGTAACGGCGCCGTGTTGTCCTGATCGATCGCGGCGGCCGTGCCAATCGCCTGGGTGCGGAACGGAATGACCTGTGCGCGCCCGTCTATTTTCACAATCTGGTAGAACTGCGGCAGGTTGAAGTTGATAAAGCTGGAGCCGTAGGTAAAGCGGTCGTGAGACGATGAATAGAAGCGGCTGACGTCGCGAACCAGTTCTTCTTTACTCCCTTCACAGTGGTGGTATACCTCTGCCCGGTTTGTCTCATCCAGAATGTAAATATTAAAGCCGTTATCATCACTGGTATCTTCAAAGAAGAACTGAATGATCCCTTCGCTGGCGAAACCGTCGACCACCGGCGGTAGCTGAACCTGATTGGTTTCCACCTGAACAGACAGGCCGTGCAGCTTGTTATGCGAAATGGCGCCATAAAACTCGATGGCGTTTTCCAGCTTCTGGACCGACACATTCAGACGCTCGAAGAACAGACCCCAAGTCTGCCCGGAGACACGTAGCGCTTTGAAGCGCCCGGTTTCCTGACGCGTACTGGAAAGGCGCAACTCGATACATTCAGAAACTAATTGCTGGACGCGGGTGCGGATCAGACCACGAAGATGCTGGCTGTAGCAAAAGACTTCAACGCTGTCCGGCGGCGCGGCATCCTGGTGCATCTTGCCGAGAATCGTTTTTAACGCTTCGATCATCGCCTGCTCGCCATTAAAATGTAACGTACGCACTTCATTCCACGAGTTGCGGTACAGCAGATCAATACTGCCAATCAGGCAATTTTGCGCTTCGCCAAAGCTGAAGACGTCCAGCTTGCGGAAATCGAAATGCACCACCTGGTTACGGAAGGCTGCCGTCGGGTCATATTCGAGGTTAACGATAATCGCCAGATGGCGGATTTCACAGGGGCTGTACAGCGCTTTCGGCGTCGGCGCCGGCAGACGCAGCGGGAAGTGATGAGACACATCCGCCACCATTTCCTGCAGTTTCGCCAGATCAACAATACCGTTGCCCTTAATAAACAGATGAGTGCGGGACGTCAGCAGGCCGTTAAACCAGGCCCAGGCCACCAGCTTATTAAGATAACGGTTATATTCCAGCGGTTGATGGCTGACGATGGATTCCATGTTCGGCGCGCGGTTGTAGAGATACCAACCCGTACGGTTAGCACGGCCCGGCGGCACATAGATAAACGTCAGATTCGGCTCAGAAAGATCAGGTGAAATCTGCGGATTCACCAGCGTCACTTTGCCTGGTAAAGCTTCAAACGCGGCGTACAGTTTACGCGTCAGCACGCCGATATCCTGCGGACTGGCGGAGACGCTCAGGTTGTTACGGCGGGCGAAACGGATGAGGTTACGATAGCTCTGCATCATTGCGTCGAGCAGTTCGTTATGCGCATTGCGCACTTCATCGATTTTCCAGTTCGCGCGGTTGTCGAGCATGGTCAGGCGCGCATCGTCCCAGCCCCACTCTTTCACTAACTGGGTGAGCACTTCACGACGCCAGCCGACGCAGGCACGCTCGCGGCTCAGTTTTTCGCACACTTTGAGATAGAAACAGCGGCGCACCAGATCAAGACGCGTTTCGTCTTCAATATTAACGAGATATTCGGTGACGCGTTCCAGCATCATGCAGTACGGGTCAAGGCCAAACGAGATAATTTCGCCATCGTGCAGACGCTGTTTAATGTCTTTCGCCAGCAGGCGCGGATTGGGGTATTCCCAGGAATAGGCTTCCAGCAGCAGAGTTTTTAACACCGCTTTGTAGGGCGAGTCGATGCTTTTATAAAGCTGCCACAGGCTGGCGCCAAAGTACTCTTCTGCCGACAGCGAACTCAGACCGCCAAGATCCAGCCATTCGTTCGGGGTCAGTACGCCCTGTGCGTACAACGTCATTACGTAATCGTCGTAATGCTCTTCTTCGTCACAGGGCACCATATTCCACAGGATACGTTTCCCGGCAAGACGCACGGCAGTACGGTAAAATTCGTCGAGCAACAGGATGTGCTGCGTTGAACCGCAGTCCTCGCCGCCGAGGCTACCGCTTTCATTATGGCGGAAGCGGTTTTCGTCAATCAGGAAGAAACTGACCTCAACGCCGAGCGACGCGGCCCAGCTTTCCAGCAGGCTGCATTTACGTTGCAGCAACTGGCGCTCGTCGTTATCGAGCCACGACTGGTGACAGACCCAGATATCGAGATCAGAGGAACAACTTTGCCCTACCGACGACGTACTGCCCATGGTATACACACCCGTGATCGGCAGTTCGCCCTGCGGGGTTTCCTGCTTCGGCATACCGCGGTGCAGTTCGAGTTCATCAAGATAGTGGCGTTGGGTTTCATCAGGCGTGAAAAGGCAGATGCCAGCGGGAACGTTACCGTCAAGGTAACCCGGCATCAGCGGGTGATGATAATGCAGCAATGTCGGCAGTAGACTGTAGACCTGTTGGAACGCAGGCCCCATGGCAGCAAGCGCGCGATCCACACGCAATTGATTGATGGCATCCAGTCTCTGTTTAAGCGTCTCAATGTAGAGGTACAAGACATTTCGCCTGATGTTCAAACCCGGGTACCCAGGGCGTTGAGCCGCCAGAGATACGATACGGGTTGCAGTAATTCAACAAATACCGTTACCGTTTGTCGTCGTTTTCGTTTTGGTCGCATTGACGAACAAATGGTTTAAAACGTGATCAATTTAACACCTTGCCGATTGACCGTAAAGAAAGATGCGCTACATACAAGTGTAGCATCAATTAATTCACGAAAATGTCTGAAAGCGGTCCGGGCGGGTTACGCAGTCGATCGCATAATCACGTAACGCTTCCGCTTCCCACTTCCCGCAAAAAACCGTGAAAACTGACATCCTTAAGGCAAGAGTGTTAGGATGGTTGATGGACGATTATGACGGTAACAAGCATGTTAGACAAAGTTTTGAGAATTGCCACACGGCAGAGTCCCCTCGCGTTGTGGCAGGCACATTATGTCAAAAATAGCCTCATGGCCTGTCACCCCGGACTGAATGTCGAACTGGTGCCAATGGTGACCCGTGGCGATGTGATCCTTGATACCCCACTGGCCAAAGTCGGCGGTAAAGGGCTGTTTGTCAAAGAGCTGGAGCTGGCGCTGCTTGAGAATCGTGCAGACATCGCCGTTCACTCGATGAAAGACGTACCTGTTGAGTTCCCCGAAGGACTTGGGCTGGTCACCATTTGCGAGCGTGAAGATCCGCGCGACGCCTTCGTCTCTAACCATTATAACTCGCTGGATGATCTCCCCGCCGGCAGCGTGGTGGGCACCTCCAGTTTGCGCCGCCAGTGTCAGCTTGCCGCTCACCGTCCTGATCTGGTGATCCGCTCTCTGCGTGGCAATGTCGGAACGCGTCTGAGCAAACTGGACAATGGCGACTATGACGCCATTATTCTTGCCACCGCCGGGCTAATCCGCCTGGGGCTGGAATCGCGCATCCGTATGGCGTTATCGCCGGAAACTTCTTTACCCGCCGTCGGTCAGGGCGCGGTGGGCATTGAATGTCGCCTGGATGATAACTGGACTCGCGCGTTGCTGGCGCCGCTGAACCATACAGAGACCGCGATACGCGTTAAAGCGGAGCGCGCCATGAACACGCGCCTTGAAGGCGGTTGCCAGGTGCCAATTGGCAGCTATGCTGAGCTCATTGACGGTGAAATCTGGTTACGCGCTCTGGTTGGCGCCCCGGACGGTTCGCAGATGGTACGCGGCGAGCGTCGCGGCAAACCCGAAGAGGCGGAACAACTGGGTATTTCACTGGCAGAAGAGCTACTGCAAAACGGCGCGCGCGCTATCCTGGCGGCGGTCTATGATGGAGAATCGCCTGCATGAGTATTCTGGTCACCCGCCCGTCTCCGCAAGGAGAAGAATTAGTGAGCCGCCTGCGCACACTGGGGCGAGTGGCCTGGAGTTTCCCGCTGATCGAATTTACCCCCGGGCGGGAACTGCCGCAGCTTAGCGGCCTGCTGAATAGCCTCAGCGAAAACGATCTGCTGTTTGCGCTGTCCCGCCACGCGGTGACGTTTGCCGACGCGCAACTACGCCAGCAGCAGGCGCACTGGCCGCAGGCGCCTCACTATTTCGCCATTGGCCGCACCACGGCACTGGCGTTACATCAGGTCAGCAGCAAAACGATTCGCTATCCACAAGATCAGGAAATCAGCGAAGTCTTGCTACAATTACCTGAATTACAAAATATTGCGGGAAAGAAAGCGCTGATATTGCGTGGCAACGGCGGGCGCGAATTGCTCGGTGAAACGCTGCAATCGCGCGGCGCTGACGTGACATTTTGCGAATGCTATCAGCGTACGGCAAAACACTACGATGGCGCGGAAGAAGCCATGCGCTGGCAATCACGCGGGGTGACCACGCT
Organism: Trabulsiella guamensis ATCC 49490; assembly: GCF_000734965.1. Classification (GTDB taxonomy): domain Bacteria; phylum Pseudomonadota; class Gammaproteobacteria; order Enterobacterales; family Enterobacteriaceae; genus Trabulsiella; species Trabulsiella guamensis. Next base: position 41,368 of record NZ_JMTB01000107.1, on the reverse strand, counting down.
GGTTATTACCAGCGGCGAAATGTTACAACAGCTCTGGTCGCTAACCCCACCGTGGTATCGTGAACACTGGCTACTCCGCTGTCGGTTGCTGGTTGTCAGCGAGCGACTGGCGCATCTTGCCAGGGAATTAGGCTGGCAAGAGATTCAGATTGCCGATAGCGCCGACAACGATGCGCTGCTGCGCGCGTTACAATAACTCTCAAAACTGGAAGCCATAATGACGGAACAACAACATTCCTCCGCCGTGGTTGAAGAGACCAGGGAGGCCGTGGAAACCACACCACAGCCAGAAAAAACCCCAGAGCCGCAGAATACGGCACCCAAAGGAAGTGGCAACAAGACCAGCCTGGTGCTGAGCGCTGTCGCCATTGCTATCGCGCTGGCGGCGGGTGTTGGCTTATACGGTTGGGGAAAACAGCAGGCGGTGACGCAAACGACGGCGAATGACACCCTTGCGAATCAATTGATTGCGTTACAGAAATCGCAAGAAACGCAAAAAGCCGAATTCGAAGGCATCATCAAACAGCAGACAGACCAGCTGGTTGAAGCGAAACGACAGCAGGAAGCGCTGACAAAACAGCTCGACGAAGTGCAGCAAAAAGTTGCCACTATATCTGGCAGCGACGCTAAAACCTGGCTGCTGGCGCAGGCTGATTATCTGGTCAAACTTGCCGGTCGCAAACTGTGGAGCGATCAGGACGTCACCACTGCGGCGGCGTTGCTGAAAAGTGCGGATGCCAGTCTCGCTGACATGAACGATCCCAGCCTGATCACCGCTCGTCGCGCCATTACTGACGATATCGCCAGTTTGTCTGGCGTCACGCAGGTGGATTACGACGGCATTATTCTGAAAGTTAATCAGCTGGCGAATCAGGTCGATAACCTGCGTCTGGCCGATAACAACGACGACGACTCGCCGATGGATGACGATGACAACGGCGAACTCTCCAGCTCGCTCAGCGAATGGCGGGTGAACCTGCAAAAGAGCTGGCAGAGTTTTATGGATAACTTTATTACCATCCGTCGCCGTGATGAAACTGCGGTTCCGCTGCTGGCACCGAATCAGGAAGTCTATCTGCGGGAAAACATTCGCTCCCGCCTGTTAGTCGCAGCGCAGGCTGTACCACGCCATCAGGACGAAACCTACAAACAGGCGCTGGACAACGTCTCCACCTGGGTGCGCGCTTACTACGATACCGACGATGCAACGACCAAAAGCTTCCTTGACGAGATCGACAAGCTCAGCCAGCAGAGTATTTCCATGGATATCCCTGACACGCTGCAAAGCCAGGCGATTCTGGAAAAACTGATGCAAACACGGGTACGTAACCTGCTGGCACAGCCTACTGCGCCAGCCGCTGCTGAGGCTGCACCGCAAGCTGAGGCCCCGGCCGCGACGCCGCAAGGAGAATAATCATGCTGAAAGTGTTATTGCTCTTTGCGTTGTTGATCGCCGGGATTGTGCTCGGCCCGATTGTCGCCGGTCATCAGGGTTACGTGCTTATCCAGACGGATAACTACAACATTGAAACCAGCGTTACTGGTCTGGTGATCATTCTCGTTCTGCTGATGGTCGTGCTGTTCGCCGTTGAGTGGCTGTTGCGCCGTCTTCTGCGCACCGGCGCGCATACGCGCGGCTGGTTTGTCGGCCGTAAACGTCGTCGTGCCCGTAAGCAGACGGAACAGGCGCTGCTGAAACTGGCGGAAGGCGATTACCAGCAGGTTGAAAAGCTGATGGCGAAAAATGCCGATCACGCTGAGCAGCCGGTGGTGAACTATCTGCTGGCAGCGGAAGCGGCCCAGCAGCGCGGCGATGAGATACGCGCGAATCAGCACCTGGAACGCGCCTCAGAACTTGCCGGCAACGACATCATCCCGGTAGAAATTGCTCGTGTGCGTTTGCAGCTGGCGCGCAACGAAAACCACGCAGCGCGCCATGGTGCCGACAGATTGCTGGAAGTGACGCCACGTCACCCGGAAGTCTTGCGTCTCGCGGAGCAAGCATTTATTCGTACCGGTGCCTGGAGCTCGCTGCTCGATATTATTCCGTCTATGGCGAAAGCCAACGTAGGAGATGATGAACATCGTGCCGCGCTGGAACAGCAGGCGTGGATTGGGCTGATGGATCAGGCGCGCGCTGATCAGGGCAGCGACGGTCTGCGTGAATGGTGGAAGAATCAGAGCCGGAAGACCCGTCACCAGGTCGCCCTGCAGGTGGCAATGGCGGACCATCTCATTGAATGTGACGATCATGACACCGCACAGCAGATCATCATCGACGGCTTAAAACGTCAGTATGACGACCGGCTGGTGCTGTTGATCCCGCGGCTGAAAACCAACAACCCGGAACAGCTGGAAAAAGTGCTGCGGCAGCAAATCAAAACTGTGGGCGATCGCCCGCTGCTGTGGAGCACGCTCGGCCAGTCGCTGATGAAACACGGCGAATGGCAGGAAGCGAGCTTCGCCTTCCGCGCCGCGCTAAAACAGCGCCCGGATGCCTTTGACTACGCCTGGCTCGCCGACGTGCTTGACCGTCTCCATCAGCCTGAAGAAGCGGCCACCATGCGCCGCGACGGTCTGATGCTGACCCTGCAGAACAACCCGCCGCAATAATCCTTCCGCTCGTGGTATGGCGAGCATATAAAAAAACGCCTGCGCTGTTTCCAGTGCAGGCGTTAAAACAGGTCTGTTTGACAACATAAATAGGTGCTTCACTCAACGTTATGTCCATGGTGTTTGATGAGGCCGAAGCGACATCTGTCTGTGGACGATAAGCACCGTAAATGGCTCTGCATCATTCCTGAGTTTATGAGGCCCTAAGGCGAGCATAAGAGATGGAATGAGCATCTACACGCATATTATTGCACAACGCGTGCCAGAGTTGCATCCCCATTCTGCGTGGCTTCGCAACCTTTAAGAATTGATGAGATGTCGCCGAACGGAGACATAAACGAACGATATGGAAAAAGACCAAGTAAAATCAGTAAATTATATGTCACCTGTTGGCAACAGGGCTCAAACGGGTTGTCGCGATGTGGAGACGGCGGGATAACACATTGGTATGGCGCAGAAAACAAAAAACCCCGCCGAAGCGGGGTTCAAAATTGGTCGGCGAGAGAGGATTCGAACCTCCGACCCACTGGTCCCAAACCAGTTGCGCTACCAAGCTGCGCTACTCGCCGAAATACTGCTTTTTTGAATTTTTAGTTCAATCTGTTAAGTCGTGGTGCGAGGGGGGGGACTTGAACCCCCACGTCCGTAAGGACACTAACACCTGAAGCTAGCGCGTCTACCAATTCCGCCACCTTCGCATATCACAACTTCAAATAATGGGGTGGCTAATGGGATTCGAACCCACGACAACTGGAATCACAATCCAGGGCTCTACCAACTGAGCTATAGCCACCACTGTATTCTTTCACGCGGCCCTGCTTAACTTCACAGACCACCGCAGCTCCAGCGCCGGGTAAAATGGCGCGCCCGACAGGATTCGAACCTGAGACCTCTGCCTCCGGAGGGCAGCGCTCTATCCAGCTGAGCTACGGGCGCTTAGCGCCGTTGCGGGGGTGGATAGTACGGACTTAAGGCGCGCCTGTCTAGTGCTTTTTTTAAGAAAATGCGCGTTTGGTTATGCTTTGCGCATTTTGCCGCTTATTCCCTCACCTTGTCTGCCGAACCATGACGATTCAGGCCAAACACGTTGTAAATCAGCGTCACTGCGGCCAGAAAGATAATGCCGACAAACAGCGACATACGCGTGTCGTCATTGAATCCCATGCCGATTAACACGCAAACCAGGAACGCCATCGTCAGATAGTTCGCCCAGGGAAACAATATTGAACGGAAAGGATGGCTGGCGATGGCTTCCTTGTGCGCATGACGAAAGCGCAACTGGCTAATCAGAATGACGAACCACGGCACCATTCCTGGCAATACACTGGCGCTATAAACATAGACAAATACCCGCTGCGGATTGGGGATGATGTAGTTCAGGCAGGAGCCGAGCAACAAAATGATGATGGAGATGGTCACGCCCGCTACCGGCACACCGCTGCGGGACAGTTTTGCCACGCCTGCGGGCAACTGACGGTTTTTCGCTAACGCGTAAAGCATACGTCCGCAGCTGTACATGCCGCTGTTACAGCCGGACAGTGCGGCCGTCAGCACCACAAAGTTGATGATCCCGGCCGCCGCAGTAATACCAATCTTCGCGAAAGTGAGAACGAACGGGCTGCCGTTGGTACCAATCTCATTCCACGGGAAAATGGTGACGATAACGAAAATGGCGCCAACATAGAAAATCAGGATACGCCACAGCACCTTGCTGACTGCACTACGCAATGTCACCTGCGGGTTTTTCGCCTCACCGGCGGTAATGCCGATGAGCTCAACGCCCTGATACGACGCCACCACAATACAGAGTGCGGTCAGAAATCCTTTCCAGCCCCCGGCGAAGAAACCGCCGTGTTCCGTCAGGTTGCCGAAACCTACCGAATGTCCCCCATTCCCGAAGCCGAAAAAAATCACACCCAGTCCGACCACAATCATCACAATGATGGTGGTAACTTTGATCATCGCGAACCAGAACTCCAGCTCACCATACAATCTGACCGCTGCGAGGTTCGCCAGCGCTACCAGCGCCACCGCAATAATGGCGGGTATCCATTGGGGAAGCTCAGGGAACCAGAACTGCACATAGACGCCGATGGCAGTGATTTCGGATATACCTACCGCCATCCACATAAACCAGTAGGACCAGGCGGTTAAATAGCCGAAGAACGGACTCATATAGCGGTGCGCGTAAACGGCGAATGAGCCCGCTACCGGCTCAAGGAACAGCATTTCGCCCATCGATCGCATGATGAAGAAGACAAACAGACCGGCCACGATATAAGCCAGCAGAACGGAAGGGCCGGCCCATTTCAGGGTGCTCGCGGCTCCCATGAACAGACCAACGCCAATGGTGCCCCCGAGGGCGATTAATTCAATATGACGGGCTTCCAGACCACGCTGGAGCTCCGGTTTTTTCTCAGCCATAGATCCTCTTGTGTTTGCATTGTTCCGGTCATTGCCGGTTATTTTTATGAGTAACGTGCTTTATCGGATGGTGAAGAGCAGTCAAAAAATGCAGCAGACTGCCATTCAGGCAGCGAATGGTTTAACAATTTCTGAAAAATGGCAAACAAAGTCTTAAAAAACTGGAAGCATTGCACAATAATCGTTCAATGCTTCCAGTTAAGAGCGAGGATCAGAGCTGGCCGGTGTAATGCCAGCGGAGATAGCGGAGGAGTTTCAGTTGCCGCTTAATGCGGCTCGGTTGTGAGAGCAGACGGTAAAGCCATTCCAGCCCCAAATTCTGCCAGACTTTCGGCGCACGTTTGACGTGCCCGGTGAAAACGTCATAGGTGCCGCCGACGCCCATGTATAACGCGCCCGGATAGACCTGGCGGCAGTCACGCATGAAAATTTCCTGCTTCGGCGACCCCATCGCCACAGTGATAATTGCCGCCCCACTGTCGCGGATACGTTCAAACAGCGCCTGACGCTGTTCTGGTGGGAAATAACCATCCTGGCTGCCGACAATATTAACATTCCACTGCTGGCGGAGTTTGTCGTCGGTCTGCGCCAGCACGTCCGGCTTACCGCCGACTAAAAATACTGGCGTCCCTTCCGCCCCGGCTCGCGCCATCAGCGCTTCCCACAGATCAGCGCCCGCCACGCGGGAGACGTCTGCCTGCGGGTATTTTTTTGCGTACCGAGCGCACGACGCTGATGCCGTCGGCGTATTTAAATTCCGCAGCCTCAATCAGTGTTCTGACTTCGGTATTCCCTTCGGCGGCCAGCATTTTTTCCGCATTAATGGCGACCAGCGTGCCGGATTTCAGCGTTCCACCCGCGTAGAGGTAATCCAGCGCATGTTGCATGTTACGCCAGCCGATAAGTTGTAAGCCACGCAGTGTGTACAGCGGCGCGGAGGTTGGATCAGTCATGAGGTTCCTTATCAGACCTGAGGTTGCGACAGGGGGCGTATCCGCTTGTGGATCAACCCTGCGTTTTCCAGGAGCCAGTACAACAGTTTAGCAATCAGCAGACAGAGACCGAAAACCACAAGGAAAAAGACGACGCGCGAGGTGAAGGAGTCCAGACCCTCTCGCGCCAGGACAATCATGTTGAAAATCGCGCCAAAGCAGAAACTGTGCAGGATCGCTGCCTTATAGCGGTTCGTTTCCTGGTTCCCCAGCGCATACAGCCAGTCAAACCACTTGATAATAAGCCCGACGACCACCGCGCCCAGCGGGATAAACCAGACGCCGCCCATCACCACAAGCGAGCCAATCAGTGTCGGGGAAATCGCCAGCCCGGAATGGTTGTTCAGCACTTCCCAGGTAAAATAGTTTGCGGTATTGAGCACCATGCCCGGACGATCCGGCCACAACCAACCCGGGATAAAGACGTAGAAATCACGTGCAATCGGCGCGAGCCCCTGAAAATCGATCTTGTCGTAATTTTGCAGTAGCAGCGCGAGGTTTTCCCAGGGTGAGAAGGTGTCGCGGGTCAGATACAGGAACGTGTAAAACGCTTCATCACCGCTGACATTCAGACCATAGCGTTTCAGCGCCAACCAGAACATGCCGACAATGCCCAGCACGCCCGCCGCCGCCAGCATCCACAACGAGATCCAGCCGCGAATAATGCCAATGAACAGGAAAATAGCGAAGGCGATAATAATATTGGCGCGTGTACCGCCGACAATAGCGTACGTCAGCAAGCCGAACGCGACCGTACTGATGAGGAAAAAGCACCACGCTTTCCAGCCCGGACGCAGAAAATAGACCACCAGCATTGCCGGAATAAAGAAGTAGAAGAAGCGCTTCAACGCTACACCGGAGACTTCGCTGGAAAAGATCTGGCTGTAAGAGTGGAGCTTAAACAGCAAAAAACCGTTATGCATGAAGAAGGTGCCGACACTCAGCAGCGCAATCCCCATCAGTATCATCCAGGTAAGATGTGCTTCTACCCGGTTAATGGTAAACAGCGGGCGACGCGGCGCCGATGACGTAACGGTACGCAGGCGCGTTTTATAGGTGACGTAGTAAACGGCATAGAAACAGACCGCAGCCAGCAGCGTCTGCAGCAGGATGTCCGGCGGCGCGACACCGACGTCGAAACGGAACACCAGCGTGCAGGTCAGCGGGAAGCCGAAGAAAAAGGTCAGGAGAAACAGCAACGAGAAAAAGACGTTGAAGTTAAAACGCACACGACGAAATTCGAAGTACGTCAGCGTGGCGATAAACAGCGACGACAGCAGCCAGACCACGAACAACCCGGTAAATTGCATCAGACTCATGCGCGCTCTCCTGCGGCGACACGCAGCGCCTGATGCCATGGCTCAAGGTATTTCGGCCGGAAAAACGCGATCTGGCTTTTATCAACGGCAAGCAGTTGCCGTTGTGCCTCCCGCAGCACCTGTGCATTGAGCGGATCGGTGGTGAACAACACCGGAATATGTTGCTCGGCCATATCCTGCCAGAAAGGATTTTCGCGGTTCAGCACACAGGGCACGCCCGCCTGAATTAACAGACACAGCGTGCCAATCCCCTGCTGACGGGCAAAAATGAAATAGCCCGCATCGCAGCGGCGAAGCAAAGCCAGATAATCATCGAACGCCATTTTATCGCTGAGGATGTGCAAATTATCGCCACTGAAAAGAGCCAGCCCGGCACTGCGCACTTCCTCGATATAACGCGCATTGTTGGCCGGGTAACCCATCGGCACAATCACGTTGACCGTATCGCCAAACTGCTGATGCACAGCTTTCAGCGCAGCGATGTGTTCATTACTGGGATCCCCGGAGTTACCAACCAGAATCGTCAGTTTTCCTTCCCGTGGTGTGTCATTCACCATGTTATTGAGTGATGGGTCCATGCGCGTCGGGAAATAAAGCAACTCACCCGGCACACGCGGATGCAACTGCGCTAAATAATTCAGATCGCCTCGCGTCGCAAACACACGCCCGACACGCCCCTGCGCCATGCGGCGCAACGGGTAAAACAGACGGAATTTCCAGCCACGCGAGACCTCATACAGATCAGCGCCCCAGATATGCCAGTTGAACTGCTGCGGCTTAATACCGCCATTCAGCAACGCCAGCCACAGGCCGGTATTGAACTGCCCGTGAAAGAAGAAGCGCTGAGTACGATCCTGCTTTGCCCGGGCCACCACCGCCTGCGCCAGCGCTTTTTTGTCAGGGAAGAACGTTAATGACAGCGCCGGAAATGCGTCGCGAAAATCGTCCCCGGATCCTGCCACCATAAATTCGCGCGCATGCGCGCTCCCCGCCGCCAGCTCGTCGTTAAAGAAAGCCAGAACGGTTCGGTTATGGTGAGGGATATCCGATCCCAGTACGTGTATCAGTGCTGTCATGCCCGCCTGTACCAAAGTAAAAACACGCCACTACAGAGCGCAAAATAAACGATATACGTTGCCATATAGGCTTGTGCCGCCCCCAGTGCACCATGCGCCGGGATCAACCAATGCGAAAACGCCGTCAGCAAGGCAAACTGGCTGATTTCGGTCAGAATATAAAATCGCAGTGACGCTTTGGCGATTACCAGATAGCCATAAACGTAAGCGCCGACTTTTAGTACATCCCCCACCAGTTGCCAGGCAAAGAGATCGCGCATGGCGGTAAATTTCGCTGAAAACAACAACCAGATGGCGAAATCGCGCAGCAACCAGACGGTAAAACTGGCGGCTGCCACCGCAGGCAGAACAAATTTCAGCGATTTCACGATCTCGCGGGTGATCTCCGTTTTGGCCGTCAGCCGTGAGAGCGTGGGTAATAAATAAACGCTGAATGAGGCAGTGATAAATTGCAGGTAGGCATCAGAAATGCTGCTGACCCCTTGCCAGATCCCTACTTCATCCCAGCTGTAATGCGCTGCCAGCAGGTTTCGCATCATTATGTAGGCAACTGGCAACGTCACGGAAGTGATGAGCGCCATCAGCGTAAATTTGCCTAGCTGACTTGCCAGCCATTTATCCCACTGCGGTTTGAGATAGCGCAGCGGGATCGCGCCACGGCGGGAGAGCATCACTGCCGCCGGAATCACGACTAACGCCGGAACCAGCGCCAGTCCGAGCAGCGCGCCCTGATAACCGCCGAAGTGATAACAGGCGTAGTACGCCAGCACGCCGATAACGCTGCCGGTTATGAGCGACAGCGCATTGCCCGCGGCATCACGAAAGCCCTTCATCAACGCCAGCAGCAGATTCGCCCATGCGATCCCCATCTGCACCAGCGCCACCAGACGCACCAGCCCCTGGTAGTGCGTATGACCAAACAGCCCCTGGCTAATCGGCGCGGCGGCCAGCACAAAAATCACCGCCAGCAGCGAAGAAAACCCCAGCACCATCGCTGACGAGGTGCCGACCACTTTCTGCAGTTGATCCGGCGAGTCATGATACTGGGCGACAAATTTGGTGATGCCGTTGAAGATCCCGGCCCCCGCCAGCACCCCGAGTACCGTCACCAGCTGACGAAAGTTACCCGCCTGCCCGACCCCGGATGGCCCAAATGAGACCGCCAGCAGTTTAATGACCAGCAGGCCTGCACCGATTTTTACCAGCGTGGACGCTGCCGTCCATACCGATGTTTTTGCCAGCGACATATCAGCCGAAGAAGCTCAGTAAAGAGTTAATTACCGTGCGCTGGTTAACTGACGACAGGTTATAGAACAGCGGCAGGCGCAGCAGGCGTTCGCTTTCGCGGGTGGTAAAACGATCTTCACCGTGGAATTCACCAAACGCTTTGCCCGCCGGGCTCGCGTGAAGCGGAATGTAATGGAACACCGCCAGAATTTCTGCTTCTTTCAGCCAGCTAATCAGCGCGCTGCGGTCGTCAATGTCGCGCAGCTTTATATAGAACATATGCGCGTTCTGTTTGCAGTCCGCCGGAATGGTGGGCAGCTCAATACGCCCGGTTTTCGCCAGCGGCAGCAGGGCATCATAATAGGTTTGCCACAGCGTCAGACGCTGCTGGTTGATGCGTTCGGCGGCTTCCAGTTGCGCCCACAGATAGGCGGCCTGAAGATCTGCCATCAGATAGCTCGAGCCGATATCCCGCCAGGTATATTTATCGACCTGACCACGGAAAAATTGACTGCGGTTCGTGCCTTTTTCGCGAATGATCTCCGCACGTTCGATCAGCGCACGTTCGTTAATCAGCGTCGCCCCGCCTTCGCCGCCAGCCGTGTAGTTTTTGGTTTCATGGAAACTGAAACAGCCAATGTGGCCGATCGTGCCCAGCGCGCGGCCTTTGTAAGTCGACATCACACCCTGCGCCGCATCTTCCACGACAAACAGGTTATGCTTTCTGGCGATAGCCATGATGGTGTCCATCTCGCAGGCTACGCCCGCATAGTGAACCGGCACAATGACGCGAGTTTTTTCGGTGATGGCGGCTTCGATTTTCGTCTCATCGATGTTCAGCGTATCAGGACGAATATCCACAAAAATGATTCTGGCGCCACGCAGCACAAAGGCGTTGGCGGTGGAGACAAACGTATAGCTCGGCATAATGACTTCATCGCCCGGCTGGAGATCGAGCAGCAACGCCGCCATTTCCAGCGATGCGGTACAGGACGGCGTCAGCAGTACTTTCGCGCTGCCAAAATGCTGCTCCATCCACTGCTGGCAACGGCGCGTGTAACCGCCATCGCCGCACAGCTTGCCGCTGCCCATGGCTGATTGTATGTAATCGATTTCGGTTCCCACCACCGGCGGCGCGTTAAATGGAATCATCTTCTCACCTGTATAGCCAGTAAGCGGTGCTCTCAATACTGGCACCGCTTTGTATGTAACGTTTAAGCGCGGCGGTGTTACCCATCTGGGTCGCCACCCGCAATGTTGTCAGCCCGCGTTGCTGCGCCCAGTAGATGGCCGCCTGCATCAGCTCAGCCCCGGCGCCACGACCCGCCAGCAAGCCGATACGCGCGTCTGTGTCGTTTAACTGCCGCAGCGACACAAAGGCGCGAATATTCCCATCTGCGGCGCGGAACACCAGGCATTGATGATCAAAAACGCCCTTCACGGCATTTTCAATCCATCGGGCATAGAAGCGTCCGCTGGCGTCCGGCGCATACCATGGCGCGCGAAAACGGCTCTGGGAAAAGGCCTGAGCCGCCTGCTCACGCAGCACCGGGATATCTGCGTCGCTGGCAATGTACGCCTGAGGATCGGTTACGTCGACGACCGGTAGAACCAAATCCACCTCGCCTTCCACCAGCCGGAAATCGAGCCGCTGTAATGCATCCAGCAAATCGGTGCGCTGCGCGGGGATTTTCGCCTGCACCCGCCACCAGCCCACCAGTCTTTCTGGCTTCAGCACCGGGGCGTCTTCCGTGAAACGCAAAATGGCGCTTTTCACGCCGAAAAATTCATTTTCCCACGACAGGGGTTCAATACTGGCGCGGACGTGCACGGATGATCTCCAGCAGATACTGACCGTAACCGGTCTTTGCCAGTTGCGTGGCAGAGCGTTTTAACGCCTCGTCGTCAAGCCAACCGTTGCGCCAGGCAATCTCTTCCAGACAGGCAACCTTAAAGCCCTGACGTTTTTCTACCGTCTGCACAAAGGTACTGGCTTCGATCAGGCTGTCATGCGTGCCGGTATCAAGCCATGCAAATCCACGGCCAAGTAGCTCAACGTTCAGCTTGCCGGCGTCCAGATACATCTGGTTAATGGACGTGATTTCCAGCTCGCCACGTTCTGACGGCTTCACCCGTTTGGCATATTCGACGACGTTGCTGTCATAGAAATAGAGACCGGTGACGGCCCACCTGGATTTCGGCTGCTTCGGTTTTTCTTCCAGCGAAATGGCGTTGAAGTTATCGTCAAACTCCACCACGCCAAAACGCTCAGGATCCATCACCTGATAACCAAAGACCGTGGCCCCTTCCGTACGCGCCGCCACTTTGCGCAGTTTTGGGCTGAAGCCCATGCCGAAGAAGATGTTATCTCCCAGCACCAGGCAGGAAGGTTCGCCGTTGAGGAAGGTTTCACCGATGATGAACGCCTGCGCCAGCCCGTCCGGACTGGGTTGTTCGGCATAGTGCAGTTCAATGCCGAATTCGGCGCCGTCGCCAAGCAACCGCTGAAAATAGTGCTTATCTTCCGGCGTGGTGATGATCAGAATTTCGCGGATCCCGGCCAGCATCAGTACGGATAACGGGTAGTAAATCATCGGCTTGTCGTAGATCGGTAACAACTGCTTTGACACGCCGCGGGTAATCGGATGTAACCGTGAACCGGAACCACCCGCCAGAATTATGCCTTTCATCGATATCCTCTCCAGGCGTCAGCCTTTGAGTCCGAGTCGCTCGCCCTGATAGCTGCCATCCTGAACCTGACGCCACCAGTGCTCGTTTGCCAGATACCACTGAACGGTTTTCCGCATGCCGCTTTCGAAGGTTTCACGCGGCGTCCAGCCCATCTCGCGGGCGATTTTCGCTGCATCAATGGCGTAGCGCAGATCATGCCCGGGGCGGTCTGTGACAAACGTAATCAGTGAGCGGTAGTTGTCGACACCCTGCGGTTTCTGGGGCGCAAGTTCTTCCAGCAAATCGCATACCGTCTCAACCACCTGTAAGTTTTTGCGTTCGTTATGACCGCCAATGTTGTAGGTCTCGCCGATTTTACCTGTTGTGACAACAAGATAAAGCGCTCTGGCATGATCTTCGACAAACAGCCAGTCGCGCACCTGTTGACCGTTGCCATAAACCGGCAGCGGTTTTCCCGCCAGCGCGTTGAGGATGGTCAGCGGGATCAGTTTTTCCGGGAAATGGTAGGGACCATAGTTATTCGAACAGTTAGTCACCAGTGTGGGCAGTCCGTAGGTGCGCAGCCAGGCGCGGACCAGATGGTCACTGCCTGCTTTCGAGGCGGAATAAGGGCTACTCGGCGCGTACGGTGTGGTTTCGGTAAAGAAATCATCGCTGCCGTGCAGATCGCCATACACCTCATCAGTTGAGATGTGATGGAAACGAAAAGCGGATTTTTTCGCTTCGGGTAACGCGCTCCAGTACAGGCGAGCCGCTTCCAGCAGTGTATAGGTGCCAACAATGTTAGTTTCAATAAACGCCGCCGGGCCATCAATGGAGCGATCAACATGGCTTTCGGCGGCCAGGTGCATCACCAGATCCGGATGATGTGTTGCAAACACGCGATCCAGCTCACCCCGCTCGCAGATATCCACCTGTTCAAAGGCAAAACGCGGATCTGCCGCCACCGGTGCCAGCGAGGCCAGATTCCCGGCGTAGGTGAGTTTATCCACCACCACCACGCTGTCTGACGTTTCATTGATGATATGGCGTACAACGGCCGAGCCAATAAACCCGGCACCACCGGTAACCAGGATCTTTTTCAACGCCATACTCCTTTAGTATCCACAATGTAGCGTTGTTGAACGCTTTCCGCGCTCCGCGCTTTAAACGCGGTGTGATCCACCAGCATCACCAGCACATCGGCGTCGTTCAACGCGTCATCCAGCGTGGCGAGACGGCAAAGCCCTTCCAGCTTTTTCGGCAACTGATGAATGTTCGGCTCCACCGCCAGCGTTTCACCACTGTGCCACTGTGCAATCAGTTGGGTAATTTCCATCGCCGGGCTTTCGCGAAGATCGTCGATATTCGGCTTAAAGGCCAGACCGAAGCAGGCAATCTTCAGCTCATTCGCGCGTTTGCCGCTGGTGGTCAGGCAATCTGCCACGGCGGCTTTCACCTGGTTAATCACCCAGTGAGGTTTGTGATCGTTCACTTCACGCGCCGTACGGATAAGCCGCGACTGCTCAGGATTTTGTGCGACGATAAACCAGGGATCGACCGCGATACAATGACCGCCCACGCCCGGTCCTGGCTGCAGGATATTGACGCGCGGATGGCGGTTCGCAAGGCGAATCAGTTCCCAGACATTAATCCCCTGGTCGGCGCAAATCAGCGAAAGTTCATTGGCGAAGGCGATGTTAACGTCACGGAAGCTGTTCTCGGTCAGCTTGCACATTTCGGCCGTGCGGGCGTTAGTGACCACACACTCTCCTTCGAGGAAGATGTTGTACAGCTCACTGGCGCGCGCCGAGCAGACCGGCGTCATGCCGCCAATCACACGATCGTTTTTAATCAGTTCGACCATCACCTGACCCGGCAGCACACGCTCAGGACAGTAGGCGATGTTGATATCCGCCTGTTCTCCCGCCTGCTGCGGGAAGGTTAAATCCGGGCGAGCGTCCGCCAGCCATTGCGCCATCTGTTCTGTTGCGCCCACCGGCGAGGTGGATTCGAGGATCACCAGCGCGCCTTTCTTCAGCACCGGTGCGATGGATTTAGCGGCCGCTTCCACATACACCATGTCCGGCTCGTGATCGCCTTTAAACGGCGTCGGCACGGCAATCAGATATGCATCGGCGGCTTCCGGCGTAGTGGTCGCACGTAAAAAATGCTGAGCGACGGCCGCTTTCACCACCTCGCCCAGTTCAGGCTCGACAATATGAATTTCACCGCGGTTGATGGTGTCTACCGCATGCTGATTGATATCAACCCCCACCACCTTTTTTTGCCGGGAGGCGAACGCCGCCGCCGTCGGTAGACCAATGTAGCCAAGGCCAATCACAGAAATGGTAGAAAAACTCATAGCGTTACCTGATTATTTTTAAGTGCGGTCAAAATACGGCTGCAGGCTTGCCCGTCCCCGTAAGGGTTATGGGCGCGACTCATTGTTTCGTATTCTTCTTCGTCACGCAGCAAGCGCGTGACCTCTTCGACAATGCGCTGACGATCGGTGCCGACAAGGCGTACCGTTCCGGCCTCCACCGCCTCGGGGCGCTCCGTCATCTCACGCATCACCAGAACTGGTTTCCCGAGCGATGGCGCTTCTTCCTGAATACCGCCGGAATCGGTCAGGATCAGCCATGCGCGATTCATCAACCAAACGAAAGGCAGGTAATCCTGCGGCTCGATGAGAATGACGTTATCGACATGACCGAGGATACGATTTACCGGCTCGCTCACGTTCGGGTTGAGATGAACCGGATAGACAATTTGAACATCCGGATGCTGCGCGGCGATCTCCGCCAGCGCATGGCAAATCTGTTCAAAACCACGACCAAAGCTTTCTCTGCGGTGGCCGGTGACCAGAATCATTTTTTTGCTGGCGTCGAGGAAGGGATATTGCTCAGACAGCCCGGCGTGCAGCGACGCATCTGTCAGTACGCGGTCGCGTACCCAGAACAGAGCGTCAATCACCGTATTGCCGGTGACGAAAATCTGCTTATCCTGCAGATTCTCACGCAGCAAATTCTGGCGGGAATTTTCAGTCGGCGCAAAATGCCAGACTGCCAGATGGCCGGTCAGAGTGCGGTTGGCCTCTTCCGGCCACGGGGAATACAGATCGCCGGTTCGTAAACCGGCTTCAACATGCCCGACGGGGATGCGCTGATAAAACGCGGCCAGGCTTGCCGCCACTGTGGTGGTGGTATCGCCATGTACCAGTACTACATCAGGTTTAAACGATTCCAGCACAGGTCGTAAACCTTGCAAAATACGGCAGGTAATATCGGTCAGCCCCTGTCCAGGGCTCATAATATTGAGATCGTAATCCGGTACGATGGAAAAGAGGGACAACACCTGATCAAGCATTTCACGGTGCTGTGCGGTTACGCACACTTTCGCCTCGAAGTGAGGATCCCTGGCCAACGCATGTACCAGAGGCGCCATTTTTATCGCCTCCGGTCGGGTGCCAAACACAGTAAGTACTTTCACGTCGATTCTCTTCGATAAGATGATGAGGATCGACTGATCCTCATCACACAAGGTGTATTCACTGAATACGACGTCGCGTCAATGCTACGCCTGCACCGATAAGTGCACCTACGATTCCCCACATCACCATCAGGAAAGCACGACGTGGGCTATCGCGCTTCACGGGTTCTTCCGGTGTTCGCAAATATCGATAGGTCTGAAAACGAGGATCCAGCGTCGGCCCGACATTCAGTGTCGTCAGCATCGCACGGTTCTGATCGTAATCCAGGTCAAAATCCGGACCTACGGCGCGCAGATTCTCCAGACGTGCCTGGAGCATCGGGCGCCCCAGTAAAAATAGCTCAGAGTCCGGTAATTGCTCGGCAGGTACATCGGTTTCACTGCGGGAAATATTATTCTGTTGCGCCACTTTCAGCGCTTCTTCAACGCTGTGCGTTTTACGATCGAAGATAGACTGCGCCACCTCTTCCTGGCGTTTGACCTGCGCCTTCATCTGGATGGTTCTGGCAGACCAGGCCCCTTTCAGTTCTTCGTTCAGATGACCCGCCGCGCGCTGGCTGGCAAAAGCAACATACTGACGCAGCAGGTTATTGGCATCCGCCGCCGTTTCCGCAGTCAGCTTGACGCTGTCGCTAATACTGCGCAGCGCATCGCCGGGCATAAACTGGATGTCATCGATAAGATCGTCAAGCAATGCAGCGTCGGCGCGGGAATTGCCTACCATTCGCTGCTTGTAGTAGTCAGTCTGATACCAGAACTCACGACGGGTATCCCATGAAGCGAGTTGCATGATGAACTCTTTGTAGGCGTCATCCATTACCGATGGCTGATCGACCGACGCCATATCGGCTTTGACGTCGAGATTGCGTAAAAACTGCTGCTGGGAATAATACCCGCCTAACATATTGACGGTAGGGCGGTCGGTGATTGCCGTCGCGCTCCACTCCTGGCGGGCAAAGAAAGTGTAACCCAGCGCAATCACCGCAAAGAGTAACGCAATCCCCACAATCCAGAACTTCCCCATCCATAGCGTACGAAACAGACCGCGAACATCCAGTTCATTCTCCGCGCCGACTGACTGTGCTCCTGGTAATGGTTGAGTCATCACTTCCCCAGCTTTACTTGGTTAAATTAGGATTGTTATCACTGTTCCTGCGCATCCTGCGCTTCAGACGTTTAATGAAACGCGCCACTTTCCAGGCACGCTTGATGCAATAACCGTACAGGAAAAAGGCTAGCAAGAATAATACCAACATGACCCACTCAGGAACGATATGAGTATATTCTGCAATTACACCAATTGATGCCAGTAGTGCCGCTGAAAGCGTAATAAGTACAAAAGCCTGACGGGAAGTAAAACCGGCACGCATGATCAGGTGATGAATATGCTGGCGGTCAGGCGAGAACGGGCTCATCCCTTTACGCAGGCGGCGGTACATAATAGCGACCATATCCATCAGTGGGATAGCGATAATCCACAGCGCGGTGACGGGGCTAATCGGATGGGTTTTGCCCTGCGTGGTTTCCATCAGGATCCAGATGACCGTGAAACCAATCAGCGTACTGCCCGCATCACCCATAAAGACTTTGTAACGGCGCCCAAGGATACCGAGGTTTAACATAATGTAAGGCAGGATGGCGGCGATCATCGCAAAACACCACATAGCCAGACTCTGTTGCCCGTCAAACCAGAGGATCATCCCCATGGCGGCAAACGACACACAGGATAATCCGCCCAGCAGACCATCAATACCATCAACCATATTGAAGGCATTGATCGCGGCCCAGACGGCAAACAGCGTGAGGAAAAAACCGAATGGTCCGAGCACCAGTTCCCAGGAACCGAAAATGTAGCCCAGACTGCTCAGGTAGAGTTTGCCAAAGACCATCATCACGACGCCGACAGCAGCCTGTACTGTGGCGCGAATTTTAACGCTGATATCAAAGCGATCGTCCAGCGCACCGACCAACACCAGCGCACCCGCGCACATCAGATAAAGCGCGGCATGAGGAATGTAGTAGTTAACGATCCCAAACGTAAAACACAGACCAGCATAAACCGAAATTCCCCCCACCAGTGGAATAAGACCCTGGTGACGCTTTCGGAAGTTTGGTTTATCCACTAAACCGACCTTTTTAGCTACCTTGCGTGCAAAAAAAAGGAACAGGGTTGTGAATAAAAAAATACTGATCAGATCAGCACCTGCAGTCAGCAAATTCACAATAAATGCTCTCAGCAAATAGTAATGGCGAAAGTATACCTATGATGGCCCCTCATCAGAAGAGGAAGTCGGATGAGATTCACCGAATCAGACTGTTTTTCATACAAAAAAATTGCGCTTACATCACTGATTTGGATAAATGGTTATCATCCGCATATTTGGGTTAGTTTCCACTGAAGTATGTCCTTAAAAAACAAAAACGCCACGCGGGGCGTGGCGTTTTTCGTTTAAGGCGAATTACGAACGTTTCATCATGTCGAAGAAATCGTCGTTGGTTTTGGTCATCGCCAGCTTATTAATGAGGAATTCCATCGCGTCGATTTCGCCCATCGGGTGAATGATCTTACGCAGGATCCACATTTTCTGCAGTTCTTCTGACGTGGTCAGCAGCTCTTCTTTACGTGTACCGGAACGGTTGTAGTCGATAGCCGGGAAGACGCGTTTTTCAGCGATCTTACGGGAGAGGTGCAGCTCCATGTTACCGGTGCCTTTAAACTCTTCGTAGATAACTTCGTCCATTTTGGAGCCGGTATCGATCAGCGCCGTAGCGATGATGGTCAGGCTTCCGCCCTCTTCCACGTTACGCGCGGCACCGAAGAAACGCTTCGGACGATGCAGGGCGTTGGCATCCACACCACCAGTCAGCACTTTACCGGAAGCCGGTACGACGGTGTTGTAAGCGCGCGCCAGACGAGTGATGGAGTCGAGCAGGATGATGACGTCTTTCTTGTGTTCAACCAGACGCTTCGCCTTCTCGATGACCATTTCCGCAACCTGAACGTGGCGGGAAGCCGGTTCATCAAAGGTGGAAGCCACGACTTCGCCTTTCACCAGACGCTGCATCTCGGTCACTTCTTCCGGACGTTCATCAATCAGCAGCACCATCAGCACACAGTCTGGATGGTTGTAAGCAATGCTCTGCGCGATGTTCTGCAGCAGCATGGTTTTACCGGCTTTCGGCGGTGCGACGATCAAGCCACGCTGCCCGCGACCGATTGGCGATGCCAGATCCAGAACGCGTGCCGTTAAATCTTCAGTTGAGCCGTTACCACGCTCCATACGCAGGCGGGAATTCGCGTGCAGCGGAGTTAAGTTTTCGAACAGAATCTTATTACGCGCGTTTTCTGGTTTGTCGTAGTTTACTTCGTTAACTTTCAACAGCGCAAAGTAACGCTCACCCTCTTTGGGAGGACGAATCTTACCAGAGATGGTGTCACCAGTGCGGAGGTTGAAACGGCGGATTTGGCTGGGGGATACGTAGATGTCATCAGGGCCGGCGAGGTAGGAGCTGTCTGCGGAGCGGAGGAATCCAAATCCATCCTGCAATATCTCCAGCACACCGTCGCCAAAAATATCTTCGCCACTCTTCGCGTGCTGCTTCAGGATGGCAAAAATAATGTCCTGCTTGCGCATACGAGCCAGGTTTTCCAGCCCCATATTTTCGCCGAGAGTAATCAGCTCAGAAACCGGCGTATTCTTTAATTCGGTAAGATTCATAATGGTGTGGGTTCTTAAACTCGGGGTAAATCTCGAACTTAATGTTGTGAATGGTATGGCAGGGTCATCCATGCCTGTTTACGGCCATCAACTCACGTCTGTACGCTGCCTGGTTACAGGAAAAAAACGCAGAACTGAAACGACATGACGGAATGAGTGACAAGCCCGGAATTTTTCTGCTTCACGCGTATTGAATACGGGAAGCGTCGGGTAAAACAAGATTCAAACAAAGGTATGTTTAAAACGAAGTCAAAACTAACTTAGCACGACTGAAGGCAGGCGTCCAGCGTTCCACATTAATTAGGAATACCGAACGCCTGAATCCAAAAGGGTTACGCCTGGTTGGCGTCCAGGAACTCTTTGAGCTGACCTTTGGACAGCGCGCCCACTTTGGTCGCGATCACTTCGCCGCCTTTAAACAGCAGCAGCGTCGGGATGCCGCGGATACCGTATTTCGGTGCAGTGCCCGGGTTCTCGTCAATGTTCAGTTTAGCCACGGTCAGTTTGCCCGCATACTCAGTAGCGATCTCATCCAGAATCGGGGCGATCATTTTGCACGGACCACACCACTCTGCCCAGAAATCGACGAGGGTCAGCCCCTCAGCCTTGAGTACGTCCGTGTCAAAACTGTCGTCAGTCAGGTGAATAATTTTATCGCTCATATTTAACTCCGCAGGAATAAGCCTGGTGCGTTGGTGTAGCATTAATCAACAATCAACGACACGTTGATGTTGCTTTAGCCAACTAAAAGGTTGACGTTATTTCACCGGATACGCTTTCTTAATGCAATAGTAAGCTGATATTCTACCACACTATGAGCAAAACACATTTAACAGAACAGAAGTTTTCCGACTTCGCCCTGCACCCAATGGTGATTGAAGCCCTTGAAACTAAAGGGTTTCATAACTGTACGCCCATTCAGGCGCTCGCACTGCCGCTGACGCTGGCGGGTCGTGACGTTGCCGGGCAGGCGCAAACCGGTACCGGCAAAACGATGGCGTTTCTGACGTCAACGTTTCATTATCTTCTCTCTCACCCCATGCCAGAAAACCGCCAGGTTAACCAACCGCGCGCGTTGATCATGGCGCCGACGCGCGAACTGGCAGTGCAAATTCATGCCGATGCCGAGCCGCTGGCGAACGCAACGGGCCTGAAGCTCGGGCTGGCTTACGGTGGCGACGGCTACGACAAACAGCTGAAAGTGCTGGAAAGCGGTGTCGATATCCTGATTGGCACCACGGGTCGTCTCATTGATTACACCAAGCAAAACCACGTTAACCTCGGCGCGATTCAGGTGGTTGTGCTGGATGAAGCCGACCGCATGTATGATCTGGGCTTCATTAAAGATATCCGCTGGCTGTTCCGCCGCATGCCGCCGGCGAATCAGCGTCTGAACATGCTGTTCTCCGCAACCCTTTCTTACCGCGTTCGCGAACTGGCGTTTGAACAGATGAACAACGCTGAGTACGTCGAAGTCGAACCGGAACAAAAAACTGGCCATCGTATTAAAGAAGAGCTGTTCTACCCTTCCAACGACGAAAAAATGCGTTTGCTGCAAACGCTGCTGGAAGAAGAGTGGCCGGATCGCACCATTATTTTCGCGAACACCAAGCACCGTTGCGAAGATATCTGGGGTCATCTGGCAGCCGACGGCCATCGCGTGGGTCTGTTGACCGGCGATGTGGCGCAGAAAAAACGTCTGCGCATTCTGGATGAATTTACCCGTGGTGATCTCGATATTCTGGTCGCGACCGATGTTGCCGCGCGTGGCCTGCATATCCCGGCCGTAACACATGTGTTCAACTATGACTTACCGGACGATTGTGAAGACTACGTTCACCGTATTGGCCGTACTGGCCGTGCCGGCGCCAGTGGTCATTCGATAAGCCTGGCCTGCGAAGAGTACGCACTGAATTTACCAGCGATTGAAACCTACATCGGTCATTCAATTCCGGTCAGTAAATACAATTCGGACGCACTAATGACGGACTTACCGAAACCGTTGCGCCTGACCCGGACTCGTCAGGGTAATGGACCGCGCCGTTCTGGCACACCGCGTAACCGTCGTCGCTCAGGTTAAAAATATGCTCAGCTCTACCTCGCACTCGCTTTATGCGGCTATTGATCTCGGTTCGAATAGTTTTCATATGCTGGTCGTGCGCGAGGTGGAGGGAAGCATTCAGACCCTTACCCGCATCAAACGCAAAGTGCGTCTGGCAGCGGGTCTGAACAGCGAAAACCGTCTTTCTGCAGAAGCCATGGAACGTGGCTGGCAGTGTTTGCGGCTCTTCTCTGAACGTCTGCAGGATATCCCCCCGACCCAAATCCGTGTTGTGGCGACCGCCACCCTTCGTCTGGCCATCAACGCCAGTGAATTTATCGCTAAAGCGCAAGTGATCCTCGGTTGTCCGGTACAGGTCATCAGTGGTGAAGAAGAAGCGCGCCTGATTTATCAGGGTGTGGCGCACACCACCGGTGGCGATGATCGTCGTCTGGTCGTGGATATCGGCGGCGCCAGCACAGAGCTGGTGACGGGAACCGGCGCGCAGGCAACTTCGCTGTTTAGCCTGTCGATGGGTTGCGTCACCTGGCTTGAGCGCTACTTTACTGACCGTAATCTGGCGCAAGAACACTTCGATGAGGCCGAACGCGCGGCGCGTGAGGTGCTGCGTCCGGTCGCGGATAACCTGCGTTACCACGGCTGGAAAGTCTGCGTGGGCGCCTCCGGTACGGTGCAGGCGCTGCAGGAAATCATGATGGCGCAGGGAATGGACGAGCGCATCACGCTGCCGAAACTGCAGCAACTGAAGCAGCGCGCCATTCAGTGCGGGCGTCTGGAAGAGCTTGAAATCGAAGGGCTGACGCTGGAGCGCGCGCTGGTATTTCCCAGTGGCCTGGCTATTCTCATCGCCATTTTTACCGAGCTGGACATTCAGTGCATGACACTGGCTGGCGGCGCGCTGCGTGAAGGGCTGGTGTATGGCATGCTGCATCTGGCGGTGGATCAGGACATCCGCAGCCGTACGCTGCGCACTATTCAACGCCGTTTTTTGGTGGATACCGAACAGGCTCAGCGCGTGGCGAAACTCGCCGCGCGGTTTGCAACCGCAGTGGAAGCGCACTGGGAGCTGGAGCCGATTAGCCGCGAGCTGATGCTGAGCGCCTGCCAGTTGCATGAGATTGGGCTGAGCGTCGATTTCAAACAATCGCCACAGCACGCTGCTTATCTGGTGAGGAATCTGGATTTGCCGGGATTTACGCCTGCGCAGAAAAAACTGCTGGCGACACTGGTACTCAATCAAACCAACCCGGTGGATCTGCCATCGCTACATCAGCAAAACGCAGTGCCTCCGCGCGTGGCTGAGCATTTGTGTCGTTTGCTGCGTCTGGCCATTTTGTTCGCCAACCGTCGTCGTGATGATCTGCTGCCGGAAATCACACTGCATGCCCACGGCGAACAACTGACGCTTACTCTGCCAGAACACTGGCTGGCGGAGCATCCGCTTGGGGCGGAAATGGTTGAGCAGGAGTGCCAGTGGCAGAGCTATGTCCACTGGCCGCTTGACGTAAAGTAACTTACTTTTCTTTCGCTTTTGCCAGCATCGCCCGAATATTTGCCACGTTTGCCTGACCTTTGTGCATTCGTTCCTCTGCGGTAATGACCTTACGCTCCTGCTCCCAGATCACATCATCCTGCGGCAGTTCCAGTAAAAAACGGCTCGGTTCCGGGCGCACCAGTTCGCCATACTGACGGCGCTCTTTGCACAACGTGAAAATCAGCTCTTTCTGTGCGCGGGTAATGCCCACGTAGGCCAGCCGGCGCTCTTCATCGATATTGTCTTCGTCGATGCTGCTCTGGTGCGGCAGAAACCCCTCTTCCATTCCGACCATAAACACATACGGAAATTCCAACCCTTTCGAGGCATGCAGCGTCATCAGTTGAACCTGATCCATATCTTCTTCACTCTCGCCGCGCTCCATCATGTCGCGCAGCGTAAAGCGGGTCACCACCTGGGTCAGCGTCATGGGCTCGTCCAGTTCGGAACCTTCCAGCATTTCCGTCATCCAGCTGAACAGCTGGTTGACGTTTTTCATGCGCATCTCTGCCGCTTTCGGGCTGGGCGAGGTTTCAAACAGCCAGGATTCATAATCGATGCCGTGGATCAGATCGCGTACAGCGGCAACCGGCTCGCGCTCTGACAAACGCTGGATCTCGCCGAGCCAGTGGGTAAAGCGCGTTAACGCGTCATAACCGCGTCCTGACAGGGTTTGCGTCAACCCCACGTCGAAGCTGGCGGTGAACAGGCTCTTGTTGCGCGTGGATGCCCATTCCCCCAGCTTTTGCAGCGTCGCCGGGCCGATCTCGCGCTTTGGCGTATTCACAATACGCAGAAATGCGCTGTCGTCATCCGGGTTGGTCAGCACACGCAGATAGGCGAGCAAATCTTTGATTTCCGGGCGGGAGAAAAACGAGGTACCGCCGGAAATCTTGTACGGGATGCGGTTCTGCATCAGCATTTTTTCAAATACCCGCGACTGATGGTTGCCGCGGTAGAGAATGGCGTAATCCTTATACTGCGTTTTATTCACAAAGTGATGGGCGATGAGCTCCCCGGTCACACGCTCCGCTTCGTGTTCCTCATGGTTTGCGCTCAGCACTTTCAGCTCCGGCCCATAACCCAGCTCCGAAAACAGACGCTTTTCAAAGACATGCGGATTATTAGCAATCAGGATGTTTGCCGCTTTCAGAATGCGACCCGATGAACGGTAGTTTTGCTCAAGTTTGATCACCTGCAGCGCCGGGAAATCCTGGCTGAGCAGCACCAGGTTCTGCGGACGCGCGCCGCGCCAGGAGTAAATCGACTGGTCGTCATCGCCCACCACGGTGAAGCGGGCGCGGGCGCCCACCAGCAATTTTACCAGTTCATACTGACTGGTGTTGGTGTCCTGATATTCATCCACCAGCAGATAGCGGATCCGGTTCTGCCAGCGTTCGCGCACCTCTTCATTGCGCTGCAACAGTAGTGTCGGCAGCAGGATCAGATCGTCGAAATCCAGTACATTGCAGGCTTTCATGTGCGCGTCATATAAACCGTAACAGTGCGCGAAAATGCGGTCCCGTTCGCCTTTCGCCTGCGCGGCGGCCTGTGCAGGTGTCAGCAGATCGTTTTTCCAGTTGGAGATCGTCGAGATCAGCTGTTGCAGCAGGGTTTTGTCGTCATCAATCAACCCTTCGGTCAGCTCTTTCAGCAGTGCCACCTGATCGGTATCGTCAAACAGCGAGAAGTTCGATTTCATCCCCAGCGCGGCAAATTCGCGTTTGATTATCTCCAGCCCCAGCGTGTGGAACGTCGAGATCATCAGCCCGCGAGCCTCTTTGCGGCCAAGCGTTTGCGCCACGCGTTCTTTCATTTCGCGCGCCGCCTTATTGGTAAAGGTCACCGCAGCGATATGCCGCGCCTGATAACCGCAGCCACGGATCAGATGCGCGATTTTATTGGTGATCACGCGGGTTTTACCTGAGCCGGCCCCCGCCAGCACCAGGCAGGGTCCAGTAACAAATTCGACGGCTTGCTGCTGTCCGGGGTTTAAACGCATGGGAATATTACTCAATCTTCGAACGGGGAAGGGATTGTAGCAGAAACCGGGACCGATGGAGCAGCAGGCTGCCCTTTCAGGCAGCCTGAAAATGAATCAATCAGGCAGCAGGAGCAGCCAGCGGCGCATAGCCGTTGCGTTTCGCGCTGATAATCCAGCTGTAAGATCCCATCACCGCAATCGCGGTCAGCAGGACATATTCGAGCGACATCGCGTAAACGCCCTGCACTGCGTAGATAACCACGCTAATCACGTCGATAAGCACCCAAAGCAGCCAGTTCTCGACGTATTTGCGGGTCATCAGCACCATCGCCGCAATCGACAGCACCAGCATGGTGGCGTCCCAGAAGGGGAAGGCATCCGGCTGCAAATCGGGCATCGCCACTGAAACGCCCACCATCTGCAATACTGCAAGCATAATGCGGGTCAACAGGGTGAAGACCGGATCGATAAAAAACGTCATCAGCAAGATAGCGGCAACACACACGCCGCTCAGCATGAGCGTTTGCTGGCGGGAAAGCCAGCGCACCTTCAGCTCCGCTTCATTGGCTTCGTTCTGACGGCTCCAGGCATACCAGCCATAAATGTTGGCCGCGAAGAAAAACACTTGCAGCAACAGGCTGGCATAAAGCTGGATCTGGAAAAAAATCGCGGCGAACAGCGTGACGTTAATCAGACCGAACAGATAGTTAATGATCTTTTCGCGGCTGGCATACCAGATGCACAGTAAACCGAATACGGTGCCGATGGCTTCAATCCACGACAGGGCATAGCCGCCTTCGCCGAGAGGAATGTTGACCATCACATTGTTAATACTGAAAAAGTCCATCATTGCTCTCCTTGCTGGCTATCGGAATAGATGGCGTGCAGCGCCAGGGAAATCTGATGCGCTTCCCCCTGCAGGCACAACGCATCCTGCTGAACAAAATCATTGATACTGCTATCGAGGCTACCGTTATGCGTAACGACCACGTTCAGCAGTGACGCTGTCCGTAAGCCGCGCAACGACCCGACCACCATCAGCGCTGCGCTTTCCATGTCAGCGCCGAGGATGCCGCGCGCGGACCATTCGGCATCCAGAGCCGCCTCGTGATCGGTATAGAAACTGTCATGGCTGCGTACCAGCCCACAAAAGGCGGAGATTTGCAGCTGCTTTGCTTGCTGAATTAACAGGGTGGTTAATTGCGGGTCAGCACACGCGGGATAACTGGCTGGTGCATAGGTTTTGCTGGTACCTTCGTCTGCGACTGCGCCCTGCGCGATAACCACATCACCAGGCACCAGAAAATCCTGTAGTGCGCCGCAGCTGCCAATGCGAATCAGCGTTTTTATGCCTGTCTGGCGCAGTTCTTCTATGGCGATAGCAGTGGATGGCCCGCCGATCCCCGTCGATACGACCAGGATTTCAACGCCCCGATACCAGCCACGCAGCGAACGAAACTCCCTGTTCTGCCCCAGCAGTTCAGGGTTATCAAGAAACTGAGCGATACGATCCACCCGCTGCGGATCGCCCGGTAACAGGGCATATTGCGCACCTGTGCTGCTCTCGCTGAGTCGAATATGTGGTTGAAGCGACATTCCCCCGTCTCCTTATCTTTCATCTGACTGCAGATTCAGATGCCAGCCTCCTCTTTGAGCTTATCGGGGGCTAACAGCATAATTCGCTCACCGTCGGTGTCGATAATCTGTAACGTTTTCAGATCGTGCAAAATGCGGTTAATACTGCGTGTGGTTGCCGCAAATTCCTGACTGAGATTTTGCTTATCAAGCAAAATCGTGGGTGTTCCCTGGTGTTGATACCGCTGCCACAGCGTCTGGCAAACGCGCTGATGCAGCGAATACAAATTGTCGCTGCTGGCTTTTTTTGACAGCTGGTAATACTGCTGACTAAAAAACCGTAGCATCCGCTGATTAAAATGGTTATCTAATGCCAGCCAGCGAAAAAAATGTTCCTGCGACAGCGTGAGTAATTGCGTTGGGCTGACCGCGGCAACGGAACAGATGTAATTGCGTGACTCGAAGACCTCCAGCTCGCCCAGCATGTCGCCTTTGCAGTAATGCGCCTGCCGATAACGCCGGCCATCTTCGGCTTCAAAAAAGACATCCACCTCGCCGGTGACAATCAGCGAAAATTGCTGGCAAATGTCACCCTGACGGCAAATCAACGCCCCGCGCGGAAGGTCCTCAAAGCGCCAGCGTTGCATGATCTCAAGCGGGCAGTATTTGAGTAATTCATACAGCACAGGATCGCGGACCACCTGGGTCAGCCCTGAAAGCCAGTCACCTGAAAATTCTGTGTTTTTCATTGTGTTCATGTTATCTCGCTCTCTTGCCGGAAGGACAGGACGGGCGTCCCGGGCTATGTGGTATTCCGTGGACAAAACTGTTGCTCATCTCCCGCTTCATTAAACCGGACGGGACATCTGTCCTGGGCTGTCGAAGAGTATATGTCTGAGACCCTAAGGAGTGATAAAGTGGCGGGCAACCTTTGAGAAGTGAGAACGGAATAATGGCAAAAACGGCAGCAGCACTGCACATTCTTGTTAAAGAAGAGAAACTGGCTCTGGATCTCCTGGAGCAGATTAAAAACGGCGCCGACTTCGGCAAACTGGCGAAGAAACACTCGATCTGCCCGTCAGGCAAACGTGGCGGCGATTTAGGCGAATTCCGCCAGGGCCAGATGGTTCCGGCATTCGATAAAGTTGTGTTCTCCTGCCCGGTGCTCGAGCCAACCGGCCCGCTGCATACGCAGTTCGGTTACCACATCATTAAAGTGCTGTACCGCAAGTGATAAAAAGCCCGGTGGCGCTGACGCTTACCGGGCCTGCATCTGTAAGTCGGGTAAGCGAAGCGCCACCCGACATTTTTTTTATCCGGCAACCGCAATGCGTTTCATATCCGTCATATAGCCGCGCAGCTTCTGACCCACTTTTTCGATCGCATGGTTGCGAATCGCGTCGTTCACATCGCGCAGTTGAGCATTATCTACCGCGCCTTCAGCAATTGCTTTACCCAGATCGCCCGGTTGCAGGGTGGTCATGAATTCTTTCAGCAGCGGTACGCACGCATAAGAGAACAGATAGTTACCGTATTCTGCGGTATCAGAGATAACCACGTTCATTTCGTACAGACGCTTACGCGCGATGGTGTTGGCAATCAGCGGCAGCTCATGCAAGGACTCGTAGTAAGCAGACTCTTCGATGATACCGGAATCCACCATGGTTTCGAACGCCAGCTCAACGCCCGCTTTCACCATCGCAATCATCAGTACGCCTTTATCGAAGTACTCCTGCTCACCGATTTTACCCTCAAACTGCGGTGCGGTTTCGAAAGCCGTTTTACCGGTCTCTTCGCGCCAGGTCAGCAGTTTTTTGTCGTCGTTCGCCCAGTCAGCCATCATACCGGAAGAAAATTCGCCGGAGATAATGTCGTCCATGTGTTTCTGGAACAACGGCGCCATAATTTCTTTCAGTTGTTCAGACAGCGCGTAAGCACGCAGTTTCGCCGGGTTGGACAGGCGATCCATCATCAGGGTGATACCGCCCTGCTTCAGCGCTTCAGTTACGGTTTCCCAACCAAACTGAATCAGTTTTTCCGCATATGCCGGATCAGTACCTTCTTCCACCAGCTTGTCAAAACAGAGCAGAGAACCGGCCTGCAACATACCGCACAGGATAGTCTGCTCGCCCATCAGGTCAGATTTCACTTCTGCCACGAAGGAAGATTCCAGAACGCCTGCACGGTGACCGCCGGTCGCAGCCGCCCAGGCTTTGGCAATCGCCATACCTTCGCCTTTCGGATCATTTTCCGGGTGAACGGCGATCAGGGTCGGCACGCCGAAACCGCGTTTGTACTCTTCACGCACTTCGGTACCCGGGCATTTCGGCGCCACCATCACTACGGTGATATCTTTACGGATTTGCTCGCCCACTTCCACGATGTTGAAGCCGTGAGAATAACCGAGCGCGGCGCCGTCTTTCATCAGCGGCTGTACTGAGCGCACCACATCAGAGTGTTGTTTGTCCGGCGTCAGGTTAACCACCAGATCAGCCTGCGGGATCAGTTCTTCGTAGGTGCCTACTTTGAAGCCGTTTTCGGTCGCTTTACGCCATGATGCGCGCTTTTCAGCAATCGCTTCTTTACGCAGGGCGTAGGAGATATCCAGGCCGGAGTCACGCATGTTCAGACCCTGGTTCAGGCCCTGAGCGCCACAGCCGACGATGACCACTTTTTTACCCTGAAGGTAGCTCGCGCCATCGGCAAATTCGTCGCGCGCCATAAAGCGGCATTTGCCCAGTTGCGCCAGCTGCTGACGCAGATTCAGTGTATTGAAGTAGTTAGCCATGTTTATAACCCCGTGATGTGTGTCGTGCTTATTGTTCGGTTCAGTTCGCTTTTTGCGAGAATGAACTCACTATATGACAGGAAAAGTATTGCGGAAATTGATATATTCACAACGTCACATTGCAATTTCTGCAATACCAACCGGTGGAGCATTGCCCGTGGATTTACGCGATCTTAAAACCTTTCTGCATCTGGCGGATAGCCGCCACTTTGGGCGTAGCGCGCGGGCGATGCACGTCAGCCCATCCACGCTGTCCCGGCAGATCCAACGGCTGGAAGAAGATCTCGGTCAGCCGCTGTTTGTACGCGACAACCGCACGGTCACGCTGACCGAAGCGGGTGAGGAGTTGCGGACGTTTGCCCAGCAGATGCTGTTGCAGTATCAGCAACTGCGCCACACTATCGATCAAAAAGGGCCATCGCTCTCAGGCGAACTGCATATTTTCTGCTCCGTGACCGCCGCGTACAGCCATTTGCCGCCGATCCTCGACCGCTTCCGCGCTGAACATCCCTCGGTAGAAATCAAACTCACCACGGGCGACGCCGCCGATGCGATGGAAAAAGTCGTCACCGGCGAAGCCGATCTGGCGATTGCCGGGAAACCGGAAACCCTGCCCGGCGCGGTGGCATTTTCCATGCTGGAGAATCTGGCGGTGGTGTTGATCGCTCCTGCGCTGCCTTGCCCGGTTCGCAGCCAGGTTTCCGTGGATAAGCCGGACTGGGCGACAGTACCGTTCATTATGGCCGATCAGGGCCCCGTGCGCCGTCGTATTGAGCTGTGGTTTCGCCGCCATAAAATCAGTAATCCGTCGATTTACGCCACGGTGGGCGGTCATGAGGCCATGGTGTCGATGGTGGCACTCGGCTGCGGTGTGGCGTTACTGCCGGAGGTGGTGCTGGAAAACAGCCCGGAACCGGTGCGCAATCGCGTGATGATTCTGGAACGCAGCGACGAAAAAACACCGTTTGAACTGGGTGTCTGCGCGCCCAAAAAGCGGCTGCATGAGCCGCTGATTGATGCCTTCTGGAAAATTGTGCTGGAAAGAAAAATCGACGAAGGAAAGTGAGCGTTATAAATCAGCCGGGTCGATCTGCTTCATCGTTTCTATCGTCATTAGCCATTGATACAGCGGCTCCAGTTGACGGAACCCGCCGGCCAGTCGCGTCACCAGATCGGCATGGAAGAGTGGCTCCATATCCGGGCTATCAACAATGGCCGCGAAGGATTTGCGGTTGTACCAGGTGGCAATAGGAGGATCGAGGTCTTTGACCAGAGGGCGTTTGTAACTCTCGCCGATCAGCTCAAACGGTTCCCGGCAACATCCGGCAACTTCCAGAAACTGAGCCGGGCGCTGTTTCAGCGTATGCCGAAAGAGATCCATCGTCGATTTGCTGGCGCTGTAATACCCGAGACCATAATGTACGGAATCCGGCGCGATGCCAAAAAAGTACGCCGGGGCATCGGCCCAGTTTTTCGCCGGACGCTTGAAGGTTACCCACATCCGGTCACGGTAAAGGGATTTATCCTGCGAGAAACGGGTGTCGCGATGGATACGCGAAATTGTCTTGCCAACCGCTGAGCGTGTTTCAATTAACGGATCAATCTCCAGCATCACCGGCGCCAGATCATCCACCAGCGCCCGAAACGGGTTCAGGACACTGCGATCGTAAATAAACCGGTGCTCTTCAAACCACGCTTTATCATTTTTCGCTTTGACCTGTTGAAGAAAATCGAGCCCTTCCTGTGTAAATCCCTGAAAGCGTCCTGCCATTTGCTTGTCCCTATAATCATTAACCCGCCAGGAAGAAACGAAACGCCGGGTTCCGGGTTTCGTCATGACACTCGTAGCCCAGTTCATTAAGCCGCGTTTCGAAATCCGGCTCGTGCTCGCCCAGTTCAAACGCCGCCAGTACGCGGCCATAGTCAGTGCCGTGGCTGCGGTAGTGAAACAGCGAAATGTTCCAGTGGGTTCCGAGGGTATAGAGAAATTTCAGCAACGCGCCGGGTGATTCCGGAAATTCAAAACTGAACAACCGCTCCTGCAGGGGTTTCGACGGGCGACCACCCACCATATAGCGCACATGCAGTTTCGCCATCTCGTCGTCGGAGAGATCCACCACGCTGTAACCGCCGTTGCGCAGCATGTCGAGGATCTCTTTGCGCTCGTCCAGACCACGACTCAGGCGTACGCCAACGAAAATGCAGGCGTCTTTGGCATCGGCGAAACGGTAGTTGAACTCCGTGACCGAACGCCCGCCGAGCAACTGGCAAAACTTCAGGAAGCTGCCCTTTTCTTCCGGAATGGTCACCGCCAGCAACGCCTCGCGCTGCTCGCCCAGTTCACAGCGTTCAGACACATAGCGCAGGCCGTGGAAATTCACATTCGCGCCGGACAAAATATGCGCCAGTCGTTCGCCACGGATGTTGTGCTGCGCGATGTACTTCTTCATGCCCGCCAGCGCCAGTGCGCCCGACGGCTCCGCCACTGCACGCACATCTTCAAATAGATCTTTCATAGCGGCACAGATGGCGTCGCTGTCAACGGTGATGATGTCATCAAGGTATGTCTGACACAGTCGGAATGTTTCGTCGCCGATGCGCTTCACTGCTACCCCTTCGGCAAACAGCCCGACGCGTGGCAGCTCAACCGGATGACCTGCATCCAGCGCCGCTTTCAGGCAGGCGGAATCTTCCGCTTCAACGGCGATCACTTTGATCTGTGGCATCAGCTGTTTGATCAGCACCGCCACGCCTGCCGCCAGCCCACCGCCACCGACCGGAACAAAAACGCGATCGATATGCGCATCCTGTTGTAACAATTCCAGCGCCAGCGTCCCCTGACCCGCAATCACCATCGGATGATCAAACGGTGGCACCCAGGTAAATCCCTGCTGCTGTGACAACTCAATAGCTTTCGCTTTCGCTTCATCAAAATTCGCGCCGTGCAACAGTACTTCACCACCAAAGCCGCGTACCGCGTCGACTTTGATATCTGCGGTGGCAACTGGCATGACAATTAACGCCTTCACGCCGAGGCGTGCAGACGAAAACGCGACACCCTGCGCATGGTTGCCCGCAGATGCCGTGATGACGCCCCGCGCTTTTTGCTCTTCGGTCAGCCCCGCCATCATCGCGTACGCGCCGCGCAGCTTAAAGCTGTGCACCGGCTGGCGGTCTTCGCGCTTCACCAGAACGACGTTTTCAAGGCGCGAGGACAGTTTTTCCATCTTCTGTAGCGGCGTTACCTGCGCGGCTTCATACACTGGCGCGCGCAACACAGCCCTGAGATATTCTGCCCCCTCAGGGGCAGCAGATAGAGATTCGGCCATCATTAGCCTCCAAGTTTGGATTTGTCGCGCACGGCGCCTTTATCCGCACTGGTGGCCAGGCTCGCATAAGCCCGCAGGGCGAAGGACACTTCACGCTGACGATCACGCGGCGTCCAGGCTTTATCGCCACGTGCTTCCTGCGCTTCACGACGCGCCGCCATCTCCTGATTGCTGACCTGCAACTGAATGTCACGGTTCGGGATATCAATAGCGATCAGGTCGCCATCTTCAACCAGCGCAATGCTGCCGCCGCTGGCGGCTTCCGGTGAAACGTGACCAATAGAGAGGCCAGAGGTGCCGCCGGAGAAACGTCCGTCGGTGATCAGCGCACAGGCTTTGCCGAGACCCATTGATTTCAGGAAGGTCGTCGGGTAGAGCATCTCCTGCATGCCCGGCCCGCCTTTCGGCCCTTCGTAGCGGATCACGACAACATCGCCTTCCACCACTTTGCCGCCGAGGATAGCGTCAACCGCCTCTTCCTGGCTTTCGTACACTTTTGCCGGGCCGGTGAATTTCAGGATGCTGTCGTCAACGCCCGCTGTTTTTACGATACAGCCATTTTCGGCGATATTGCCGTACAGCACTGCCAGCCCGCCATCTTTGCTGTAAGCGTGTTCCAGCGAACGGATACACCCTTCGGCACGGTCGTCATCAAGCGTTTCCCAACGGCAATCCTGCGAAAACGCCTTCGTGGTGCGTATGCCCGCCGGACCTGCGCGATACATTGCTTTCACCGCCGCGTCTTCCGTCAGCATGACGTCATATTGCGCCAGCGACTCCGACAGCGTCAGGCCAAGGACGTTTTTCACGTCACGGTTCAACAGCCCCGCGCGATCCAGTTCACCCAGAATGCCAATGACACCGCCAGCGCGGTGAACATCTTCCATGTGATATTTCTGCGTACTCGGCGCCACTTTGCACAGCTGCGGCACTTTGCGCGACAGCTTATCAATATCACTCATGGTGAAATCAATTTCGGCTTCCTGGGCCGCCGCCAGCAGGTGCAAGACGGTGTTGGTAGAACCGCCCATCGCGATATCCAGCGTCATGGCGTTCTCAAACGCCGCTTTGCTGGCGATGTTACGCGGCAGCGCGCTGGCATCATCCTGTTCGTAATACCGTTTGGTCAGCTCAACGATACGTGAACCCGCGTTGAGGAACAGTTGCTTGCGGTCGGCGTGCGTCGCCAGCAGTGAGCCGTTGCCCGGCTGCGACAGACCCAGCGCTTCGGTCAGACAGTTCATTGAGTTGGCGGTGAACATACCGGAGCAGGAGCCACAGGTCGGGCACGCAGAGCGCTCCACCTGATCGCTTTGCGCGTCGGATACTTTCGGATCCGCACCCTGAATCATCGCATCAACCAGATCCAGTTTGATGATCTTATCGGAAAGCTTAGTCTTACCGGCTTCCATCGGGCCGCCGGAGACGAAAATGACCGGAATGTTGAGACGCAGGGAAGCCATCAGCATCCCCGGGGTAATTTTGTCGCAGTTGGAGATACAGACCATCGCGTCAGCACAGTGGGCGTTGACCATGTATTCAACAGAATCGGCAATCAGTTCGCGCGATGGCAGTGAATAAAGCATGCCCCCGTGGCCCATCGCGATGCCGTCATCCACAGCGATCGTATTGAACTCTTTCGCTACGCCGCCGGCGGCTTCGATTTGTTCGGCGACCAGTTTACCGAGATCGCGCAGATGAACGTGCCCGGGCACGAACTGGGTAAAAGAGTTCACAACGGCAATGATCGGTTTGCCGAAATCGGCATCGGTCATGCCGGTGGCGCGCCACAGCGCGCGGGCACCCGCCATATTACGGCCGTGGGTGGTGGTGACGGAACGGTACTTAGGCATGCTTTGTTTACTCCCGGTGTCTTTTCCCTTCATTCTTCACGCTGCAGGTGCGTTGGCTGCCTCGCTCACCCCAGTCACTTACTCCAGTAAGCTCCTGGGGATTTGCTGCGTTGCCGCCTTCCTGCAACGCGAATTATTTTGGGAAAATATAATAGTAATTATTGATTTACTGGATCCAGCCAGCCCCATTTATCTTCGGTTTCGCCGGTAAAGAGGCCAAAGAACGCTTTCTGAATACGTTTAGTGACCGGACCACAGCGGCCTTCGCCAACCTGAATACCGTCAACGCTGCGTACCGGCGTGATTTCTGCGGCGGTACCGGACATGAACACTTCGTCGGCCAGATACAGCGATTCGCGGGACAGCACCTGCTCGCGCACTTCGATACCCAGTTCTTTCGCCAGTTTGATGATGGCGTCGCGGGTGATGCCTGGCAGCGCAGAAGAAGTAAACGGCGGGGTGAACAGCACGCCGTCTTTCACTTCAAACAGGTTTTCGCCAGCGCCTTCGGAAATATAACCATTAACGTCCAGTGCGATACCCTCCTGATAACCGTGCCGGCGCGCTTCGCTGCCAACCAGCAGAGAGGAAAGGTAGTTACCGCCCGCTTTCGCGGCGGTCGGAATGGTGTTTGGCGCAGCGCGGTTCCAGGAAGAGACCATCGCATCAATGCCCTGCTCCAGCGCTTCCGCACCGAGGTAGGCGCCCCACGGGAAAGCGGCAATGATGACATCAGTGGTGTATCCCGGAGGCGGGTTCACACCCATACCGACGTCACCGACAAACACTAACGGACGAATATAAGCACTGGTCAGGTTGTTTTTACGGATCACCGCGCGGCAGGCTTCCATCAGTTCATCGACGCTCTGAGTTACCGGGAAACGATAGATTTTGGCTGAGTCGCGCAGACGCTGCATGTGTTCACGATGACGGAACACTACCGGTCCTTTGTGAGAATCGTAGCAGCGGATCCCTTCAAAAACGGAAGTACCGTAATGCAATGCGTGGGACATTACGTGCACTTTGGCATCTTCCCAACGAATCATCTCGCCATTGGACCAGATGTAATCAGCTTTTTTCGTCGTCATTTTTCTTCCTTTTGCGCTCAGGCGCGGATTTGTTGTGATGATGTTGTTCGTTGCTGGATCTCGACACAGGCGACGTCGACCAGTTTGCTCAACTGACTAA
Organism: Trabulsiella guamensis ATCC 49490; assembly: GCF_000734965.1. Lineage (GTDB taxonomy): Bacteria > Pseudomonadota > Gammaproteobacteria > Enterobacterales > Enterobacteriaceae > Trabulsiella > Trabulsiella guamensis. Next base: position 5,523 of record NZ_JMTB01000107.1, on the reverse strand, counting down.
ACAGTAATTCGACTGGACGAGGACTGGCAACGGTCAATTCGATATTAATATTCTGCGCATCAGTTGCAGTCTCCATATTCATAGAACAAATCTGAAAACCGCGATGGCGTACCACGCGTAAAACACGCTCTAATGTTTCCGGGTTGAAGCGAGCCTGAACGGCGAGCTGATGTTGCATCATGATAATTTCTCCAGCATTTGCGAGTTACTGGCACCAGGCGGCACCAATGGCCAGACGTTCTCAAGTTCATCGATTGAGACATGAAGCAGGTATGGCCCCTCGCTTGACAGCATGGTGTCGAGTGCCGCTTCAACCTGGTCTTTACGGGTGATGTGCTGGCCGGGAATGCCGAAGGCGCTGGCCAGCGTGATGAAATCGGGATTATCGGTAAGGGTTGTTTCGCTATAACGTTCCTGAAAAAACAGCTGCTGCCACTGGCGAACCATGCCTAATCGCTGGTTATCCAGTAAAACGATCTTTAACGGCAACTGTTTTCGTTTTACGGTGCCCAGCTCCTGAACATTCATCATGAACGAGCCGTCACCGGAGATACAGATAACCGTATCATTCGGACGCGCCACCTGTGCGCCAACGGCGGCAGGTAAGCCAAAGCCCATCGTCCCCAGACCGCTGGAGGTGATGAAATTTTCCGGGCGGGAGTAGGTCATGTGTTGTGCCGACCACATCTGATGTTGACCCACGTCGGTGGTGACCACACAGTCAGCTGGCTTGCGATCGGACAGTTGCTTCAGCAACAAAGGCGCATAGATGGACTCGCCCGGATGATCGTAACGCCAGGCGTGTTCTGCGCGTAATTCAGCCACTTGCTGCTGCCAGGCGTCAAGGGACAACGGCTGCGTCAGAGCAGGCAGCATGGCATTCAGATCACCCTGCAGCGCGATATGGACCTGGCGCAACTTGTTCATCTCTGCCGGGTCGATATCCATGTGGATCACGCTGGCGTTTGGCGCAAAAGTATTCAGCTTGCCGGTCACACGATCGTCAAAACGCGCACCGACGGCGATCAACAGGTCACACTCCTGGACCGCCAGATTCGCCGCTTTGGTACCGTGCATCCCGAGCATGCCGAGATAGTACGGATAATCCGCCTCCACCGCACCGAGCCCTTTCAAAGTACACACTGCTGGCATTTGCGTGGCAGTGATAAACGCGCGCAGCGCCGGAACCGCCTGCGCCATCCCCACGCCACCGCCAATGTACAGTATCGGTTTTTGCGCCAGCGCCAGCATCTGGCGCGCCTGCTCGACTTCGACGTGAGGGAATGCTTCCGGAGTTTCAACAGTGGAAAAATGCGGCTCCAGCGCCGCTTGTGCCAGTTGAATATCTTTTGGGATATCCACCAGTACCGGACCAGGACGGCCTGAGTTTGCCACCTCGAACGCTTCCGCCATTACTCGCGGCAACTCTTCGACAGATTGCACCAAAAAGCTGTGCTTGGTGCAGGCCAGCGACAAACCGAGAACGTCCACTTCCTGAAACGCGTCGGTACCGATAAACGGTGACGCGACCTGCCCGGTGATAGCGACCACAGGGACGGAATCAAGCAGAGCATCTGCCAGTCCGGTGATCAGGTTGGTCGCACCAGGGCCAGAGGTGGCAATACAGACACCCGTTTTACCGGTCGCGCGGGCATAACCGATGGCGGCCATTGCAGCCCCCTGCTCGTGGCGACACAGGAGATGCTCCACGCCACCGTCATACAAGGCATCGTAAACCGGCATGATTGCGCCACCCGGGTAGCCGAATACAGTGTCAACTCCCTGTGCGCGCAATGCATGCACCACCCACTGAGCTCCATTCATAGTTACATCCCCGCCATAAATTGTGAGAAACAGAATATTGTGCTGTTGGTCATTGTCTGTTCCTCGCTTCAGTATTTAAGTCATAAAAAAACCCCCGGACCTTTCGGTGCGGGGGTCTTAGTTCGTTAAGGCTTGATTTCTAAGCCTTTCCTCGTCCAAGTGCAGCCCCGCACGGTGGGATAATAATCACCACCACGCTAATCACGACCAGGCTAATCACTCGTAGAAGGGCTTTCATTTTGTCTACTTTCGGCTTCTTGTTCGAAGGAATACCTAAAGAGTTATCACAGGCAGTGGAGGTAACACAAGATTTTTTTATGACGCGCTTCGTGAGCACGCTAACGAATTACGTTAAACACGTTGTTTTTTATAAGAAAAATCGCAAGTGAAAAAATTTCAGTTATTTCCCACTGCACTGGGGATCGCCAGTGATTATTTCGGTCCCTGCGAGGAGGGTTCCAGCTTTTCTGCAATACGGTGAAAATCTGCAAAAATGCATGAATCCGCCTCGTATCTCGCATAAGTCATCGCTAACGCCGCCTTTAGCAGCCGATATAGTGTTGCCCTCAGGAGGCTCTATGTCACTATCAGTGGTCTACACTCGCGCAGCACTTGGCGTTACCGCGCCACTAATTACCGTTGAGGTACATATCAGCAACGGCTTACCCGGCTTAACGTTGGTTGGCCTGCCGGAAACGACCGTCAAAGAGGCCAGAGATCGGGTACGCAGCGCAATCATAAACAGTGGTTATGAGTTCCCGGCGAAAAAAATCACCATTAACCTTGCTCCTGCTGATCTGCCCAAAGAAGGCGGTCGATACGATTTACCTATCGCTATAGCGCTTCTGGTGGCCTCTGAACAGCTTAACGGGGCAAAACTGAGCCAGTATGAGTTTGTGGGTGAACTGGCCCTTACCGGCGCGCTACGGGGGATCCCTGGTGCTATTTCAGGAGCCATGGAAGCCATTCGAGCCGGGCGGAGCATTATCGTGGCGGAAGATAACGCCGCCGAGGTGGGGCTGATTGGCGGCACATGTTGTTTTATCGCAAATCACCTGCAGGAAGTCTGTGCTTTCCTGGAGGGGAAACACATGCTGAATCTGGCACCGCAAACGCACGCAGAGGTAGCGGAATCGCCGCATGATGATCTTCGTGATGTGATTGGCCAAAGCCAGGGAAAACGTGCGCTCGAGATCACCGCCGCGGGCGGTCACAATCTGCTGTTCATCGGCCCGCCAGGAACCGGCAAAACAATGCTTGCCAGTCGGCTGAATGGTTTGCTGCCTCCACTGAGCAACGAAGAAGCGCTCGAAAGCGCGGCAATCATTAGTCTGATAAATGCGACGAGTGTTAAAGCGCAGTGGCGCCAGCGTCCCTTTCGCTCTCCTCATCACAGCGCATCATTGAACGCCATGGTAGGCGGTGGCTCCATTCCCATGCCTGGCGAGATTTCGCTGGCGCACAACGGCATTCTGTTTCTTGATGAGCTCCCTGAATTTGAACGGCGCGTACTGGATGCGCTGCGGGAACCGATTGAATCGGGTCAGATCCACATTTCGCGCACGCGAGCAAAAATCACTTATCCGGCACGTTTCCAGCTTATTGCCGCCATGAATCCCAGCCCGACAGGCCACTATCAGGGAAATCATAATCGCACGACGCCGGAACAGACGATGCGCTACCTGAGCCGCCTGTCCGGCCCCTTTCTCGACCGCTTCGATCTCTCACTGGAGATCCCCCTTCCACCGCCGGGGTTGCTGAGCAAGGTAACGGCCCCCGGTGAAAGCACAGCGACGATTCGGGAACGGGTAATACAGGCGCAGGAGCGTCAGTTTGCGCGACAGCAAAAGCTCAACGCACGCCTTGAAGGGGGAGAAATACGGGAGCACTGCCTGCTGAATGACGACGATGCCCTTTGGTTAGAACAGACGCTGACGCAACTGGGGTTATCGATACGCGCATGGCAGCGCCTGCTGAAGGTGGCTCGCACGATTGCCGATCTGGAGCAGGCTGAGCGTATTACGCGGCAGCATCTGCAGGAGGCATTAAGTTATCGGGCGATCGATCGTTTACTGATTCATCTGCAGAAACTGCTGGCATAAAAAAAGGGCCGGAGCCCTTTATTTATTTAATCATCGCTTTCGGTGTAATCGTCAGAGCCTTCCATCTGCGGTTTACCACCAGACAGAGTATGGAAACGCTTCGGACGCTTAATACGCGCCATATACTTAAACCATACACGCTCTGCTTCTGTGGTTGGTTCACGTTCACCGCGGCATACCGCAACAAATTGTTTCTCGTCTTCGGTTACAGGTTCGCGCTTACCCAGCTCCAGTTCGTTAAGGGCATAACCATAACGTTCAAGCAGTTGTGCCTCTTTGATGGTGAAATCACCATGACGGGAGAAACCACGCGGATAATTTTTATTGTCGAAAAAACGATTTGTCGTCGTAAAGCTTTCCGCCATCCTACACGCTCCTAATTCTTTGGCCGAGCTATTTATGGCGCGGAGTATTAGTTACGCTTGACAGAGTGTAAAACAAAAGATTTAAATCATAACGACAAATAATTTTGCGGAGAAGGTTGTGGATACGGAATTGCTTAAAACTTTCCTCGAAGTCAGCAGAACTCGCCACTTTGGACGCGCTGCTGAAGCGCTCTATTTGACACAATCAGCCGTCAGTTTTCGCATCCGCCAACTGGAAAATCAGCTTGGCGTAAACCTTTTTACCCGGCATCGCAATAACATACGACTGACTGCCGCCGGTGAAAAGCTACTGCCTTATGCAGAAACATTGATGAATACCTGGCAGGCGGCACGCAAAGAAGTTGCGCATACGTCGCGACACAACGAATTCTCTATTGGTGCCAGCGCGTCACTTTGGGAATGTATGCTGAATAGCTGGCTTGGAAGACTCTATAAGGCCCCTCATAACCTGCAGTTCGAAGCACGAATAGCCCAGCGCCAGTCGTTAGTTAAGCAATTGCATGAACGACAGCTTGATCTCCTGATCACGACAGAATCGCCGAAAATGGATGAATTTAGTAGCCAGTTATTGGGATATTTTACGCTTGCGCTTTATGCAGCAGAACCTGCGCAAGTGAAAACGGATCTCAACTATTTACGCCTGGAATGGGGGCCAGATTTTCAGCAGCATGAAGTCGGTCTGCTGGCCAGTGATGACATTCCCAGCCTGACGACCAGTTCTGCGGAACTGGCGCGACAGCAACTTTCTCCGCTTAATGGTTGCACCTGGCTTCCCATGAGTTGGGCGAAAGAGAAAGGGGGATTACACACGGTGACGGACAGCGCAACACTTTCCCGTCCGTTGTATGCCATCTGGTTACAGAACAGTGATAAACAGACGCAAATCCGCGACATCCTGAAAACCAGCGTGCTGGATTAACGACGAGGGCAGGATGCCCTCAGAAAGCGATCAGTAAATAACAGACAAAAAAAATCCTTTGCCGAAGCAAAGGATTATTTTTATGGCAGGGGCGGAGAGACTCGAACTCCCAACACCCGGTTTTGGAGACCGGTGCTCTACCAATTGAACTACGCCCCTAATTAGGGTGGCGGAACGGACGGGACTCGAACCCGCGACCCCCTGCGTGACAGGCAGGTATTCTAACCGACTGAACTACCGCTCCACCGAAACTGTCTACAACACCCGCTTTTACACGGGGTACTGCTAAATT
>NZ_JMTB01000106.1 GCF_000734965.1 Trabulsiella guamensis ATCC 49490 | reverse complement strand
CTGCGGCGTTGACAAGTCCTCTTTTCAAAAAACTTTTCAACCGCCTTATTTTTGTCCAAAGTGCGATTAAACCGCCAGATTTTCGAGCGTTTCAAAACCGTAACGGCGCAAAACGGGTAAAAGTTGTTCAGTCTCTGGCGTCAGCGCCATACAAAAGGCGATATTGGCTTCTGTGGATTTCGCATCCGGCGCTTCATGCTCCAGTAGCCAGGCCGTTCGACGCGCAATCGCCGCGCCGGAATCCACCAGACGAGTGCCTTCGGGCAGCACCTGCAGCAACTCCTCCTGCAATAACGGGAAATGCGTACAGCCCAGCACGACGGTATCCGGCGGTTCCGGCATCCGCAGCCACGGACGTAAAATGCGGCGCAACTCCTCAAGCGAGACAGGTTTACCGTGTAGCTTGGCTTCAGCCAGCACCACCAGCTCTGCCGACCCCAGCATCTCGATGCGGCATTCATTAGCAAAGCGATCAATCAGCTCGCGGGTATAAGGACGTTTCACCGTCCCCCGCGTCGCCAGCAGCCCGACAATGCCGTTCGCCGTCAGACGCGCCGCCGGTTTGATCGCCGGAACCACACCCACAACCGGGAAAGCAAATTTTTCGCGCAGCGCAGGAAGGGAGACCGTACTGGCGGTATTGCAGGCGATAACTGCGAGGGAAAGTGGGTAACGTTGCTGGACCGCCGTCACGATCTCAACAACGCGCTCGACAATAAAATCTTCGCTCTTCTCACCATAGGGGAAAGCGACGTTGTCGAAAGCATAGATGTAATGCAGATCCGGCAGCAACTGCCGGATTTCATCATAGACCGACAACCCACCGACACCGGAGTCGAAGACCAGCACGGTGGGACGTGGATCAGAAGGTGTAGCTGCCAGACAAGGTGTATTCTCGTCCTGCAGTTTGATAGCCATAAACCGTCTCGTAATCTTTATCGAACAGGTTTGCTATTTTACCACGAACTGTCAGGTGAGAGGTGACCGGATATGAAACTGCGACGTCCCACAAACTTACACCACCCAGTTTGACTTCACGATACGGATACGAACTAAAGTCATCGTCATAGCGCGTGCCAAGGTAGCGATACGCGAGATTCCAATCGAGATCCCATACCTGCCAGTCCAGTTGGTATTTCACCTGTTGTTTAGAGCGACGCTTAAGCACTTCGTTGGTTATCGCATTGCGCGGATCAACATAGTCATAAGAGATTTGATGCGCCAGCGGGCCGGTATCAAACTGCGCCGTGGCTTCGATCCCTTCGATACGCGCTTTGTCGACATTGTAATAACGGTAATTGGCGTCATAGCCAATCAGGTTATCAACATCATTCCGGTACGCGCTGATACGCCAGTTTACTGGCCCCGTCAGACCTTCGAAGCCCCCTTCCCATTGCTTACTCTCTTCCGGCTTAAGATCAGGATTACCATAGTCTGCGCTGTGGATCTGGCTCATGGTCGGCGCTTTGTAGGCAGTACCGTATGATCCGATGATGCGATAGCCTTCGATAAACTCCCAGGCAGCGCTGGTTTGCCAGGTACCGTGGTTGCCAAAGTTAGAGTTATCATCATGGCGGGCCGCCGCTTCCAGCGTCACGCTGTTGAACTGCTGCACCGCAGATAAGAAAACGCCGGTATTACGCTGCTCGTAACCTTTTTCCAGATAACCTGTTCCTGCCTGGGTCTTCTGTTTCTGCCAGTCGAGACCCGCGCTAATATTACCGTGTCCCACGGTGAAGGTATTCAGCCACTGCGTGGTGTACTGCTTCACATCGTCTATGGTGGCGGAATCGGCGTAGCGGCCTTTACTCGGGTCATAGTTAATATCTTTGCTGCGACCATAACCGGCTACCAGTTGAGACTGGTAGATCCCCTGGCTGAATCGCAAACCGGTATCCCAGTTCTGGCTGTAAAGCTGACGCGTGTCCGGCGTGCCATCCGCCGTATAGGAGGGGTAACCGTCATAGGCTGTGCGATTATCATAGCCATAACCACGCACAAACCCGCTCAGATTATCAGTGAGCTGCTGCTCAACGGAACCAAACAGAGACTTACTCATAAAACCATCGCGATCAGGCTGACGCGGCACATCATTCGCACCAATATCAAAACCACGGGTATAGGTATAGTTACCACCCATCGTGATTTTGGTTTTGTCGATTTCATGCTGGAAAGCGCCATCATAGGATTGATAGCCATGAGAGCCCACGCTCGCTGAGATCTCTGCGCCCGGTTTATCACGGCCGGTGATAATATTGATGACACCGCCAATCGCGTCCGAGCCGTAAAGCGCTGAACGTGGGCCACGAATATACTCGATACGTTGAATCAGGGAGACCGGTATCTGGCTCAGGTCAGGCGCATTACTGATCCCGGCATTGTTTAACGGGATCCCGTCAATGAGCACCAGTACATGGCGCGCTTCGGTTCCGCGGATGTAGGTTGAAGACTGCGCCCCCATGCCGCCGCTTTGCGCAATATCTACACCAGGCAGACGCTGCATAATTTCATCAACACTGTTTGCCTGCCAGCGTTCGATATCTTCGCGGGTCACGACGGAAGTTGGTGCCAGGACGGTATTCACAGGTTGTTGAAAACGGTTTGCTGTGACGATCAGCGTGTCAGGGGTGGCATCCTGCGCCCAGACGGAAAAAGCCGTGGCGGACATGGCCGTCCACAGCGATACTTTTTTAATCATTGTAAAAGCATCCACAATATAAGAAGGATGCCGCAGGCCTCATCTATAGCACGCGATGATGAAACCAAATGCGACGTGATCCCGGCAGGTCTTCGGGCTGGGTGGCGTTTTATGGATGAAGACTTCCCGTTTTCACAGTGTCTGTTGCTCTCATCCCGCCAGTCTTTACCGCTGCGCGTCAGCTCCAGATTTGCACTGGATTCCCTTTTCACTCTCAGGAGACCGGAAACAGAATGCTACAATTGCGGCATATAGATGTCCAGACTGCTATTAATGATTATGTCTGGACATCCCCGGCGCAATCCCTACAATCGCCGCGTACTTTTTTGAATCAGGATGCACCATGACCCCCGAACACCTTCCTACCGAGCAATACGACGCGCAGCTGGCTGAGAAAGTCGTCCGCCTGCAAAAAATGATGGCGCCTTTTGACGCACCGGTTCCGGAAGTGTTTCGTTCACCAGTGAGTCATTACCGCATGCGCGCCGAATTCCGCCTGTGGCACGAGGGTGACGACCTGTACCACATCATTTTCGATCAAGAGACAAAATCGCGTATTCGCGTCGACAGCTTCCCGGCGGCCAGCGAGCTTATCAACGCACTGATGACCGCTATTATCGCCGGTGTACGCAACAACCGCGTGCTGCGCCACAAGCTGTTCCAGATTGACTACCTGACCACCCTGAGCAACCAGGCGGTGGTCTCGCTGCTGTATCACAAAAAACTGGACGACGAATGGCGTCACGAGGCCGAAGCGCTGCGCGATGCGCTGCGGGCGCAAAACCTCAACGTGCATCTGATTGGCCGGGCGACAAAAACCAAAATTGCGCTCGATCAGGATTTCATTGATGAGCGTTTGCCGGTCGGCGGGCGCGAAATGATTTATCGTCAGGTGGAAAACAGCTTCACTCAGCCGAATGCGGCCATGAATATCCAGATGCTGGAATGGGCGCTGGATGCGACGAAAGACGCGACGGGCGATCTGCTTGAGCTTTATTGCGGCAACGGGAATTTCTCACTGGCGCTGGCGCGTAATTTTAACCGCGTGCTGGCAACGGAAATCGCCAAACCGTCAGTGGCGGCAGCTCAGTACAACATCGCGGCCAACCACATTGATAACGTGCAGATCATCCGCATGGCGGCAGAAGAGTTTACTCAGGCAATGAATGGCGTACGCGAATTCAACCGTCTTCAGGGGATTGATCTGAAGAGTTATCAGTGCGAGACGATTTTTGTTGATCCCCCGCGCAGCGGACTGGACAGTGAGACGGAGAGGATGGTGCAGGCGTACCCACGTATTCTGTACATTTCCTGTAATCCGGAAACGCTGTGTAAGAATCTGGAAACGTTAGGCCAGACGCATAAAGTGACTCGTCTGGCGCTGTTCGATCAGTTCCCCTACACCCATCATATGGAGTGCGGGGTTCTGCTGGAACGGAAGTAAACGAACGGGCTGGCCCTCAGCAGGAGAGGGCCAGCGCATCAGACTTCTTCCATGCGGCCCAGCAGAGCCTGCAGACGCTCCTGCCAGCCGTTTTGCTGCTCGCGCAGCTGGCTGTTTTCGCGCTCCAGCTCTTCGCGGCCATGCTGAGCAGACTGCACTTCCTGCGCCAGCGAATTATTCTTTTCTTTCAGCTCTTCGATTTCCATCTGTAGTAACGTGATGGTATCAATCGCCTGCTGTACTTTGGCTTCAAGTTTCTCAAACACTTCTAATGACATCGTCATACCTCTCCTGAACTTGCAAGGCGTTGATAGCAACCCAAAGATATCGGGTTTAACTGACTCTCGTCCCGGAACGCCGGTGACGCCTTTACGAAAATAAGCGCATTACAATAATGGCCCCGATTGTATGAAGCCCCGGCGCTGCTGTCCAGCGGCAAGCCGCGCAGATTGCGGTTTGCCAGCATTTTCAGTCTATACCTGGTGCGTTCTGAACAGATAACTCTAAATTGTTAACTCATCCGTTAATGAATTGATTCAGCTCACACTCTGCAAAAAGGTGCTTAAACGCACAAAATGGCGCGTAAACGCTCATTTTATTGACGCAGTACACACATTTTGATTTCGATATTTCTCGTTTTTGCTCGTTAACGATAAATTAACACTATGCCTACATGGCAGCATGGTCGTCTTCGGTCACCATGTACCCTATCATCATCACTACGTCTTCAGGATCTAATTATGAGCCAGACATCAACCTTAAAAGGCCAATGCATCGCGGAGTTCCTCGGTACCGGCTTGTTGATCTTTTTCGGCGTTGGATGTGTCGCGGCGCTGAAAGTAGCCGGCGCCAGCTTCGGGCAGTGGGAAATCAGTATTATCTGGGGTCTGGGGGTGGCCATGGCCATTTACCTGACTGCAGGGGTTTCCGGCGCACATCTGAATCCGGCGGTAACTATCGCGCTGTGGCTGTTTGCCTGCTTTGACGGGCGCAAAGTCGTCCCCTTTATTATTTCGCAAATTGCCGGCGCCTTTTGCGCAGCGGCGTTAGTTTACGGGCTTTACTACAATCTTTTTTACAGCTTCGAAGAGACGCATCATATGGTTCGCGGCAGTGTCGAAAGCCTTGAACTGGCAGGTATTTTCTCCACCTATCCGAATCCACACCTCAATTTTGTGCAGGCATTTGCGGTCGAAATGGTCATTACTGCAGTGCTGATGGGTCTGATTATGGCGCTGACCGACGACGGCAACGGCGTACCGCGCGGCCCGCTGGCACCACTGCTGATTGGCCTGCTGATCGCTGTCATCGGCGCCTCAATGGGTCCGCTGACCGGCTTCGCAATGAACCCGGCGCGTGATTTCGGCCCGAAAGCCTTCGCCTGGTTTGCGGGATGGGGCAACGTCGCCTTTACTGGCGGCAAGGACATCCCCTACTTTCTGGTGCCGCTGTTTGCACCGGTCGTGGGTGCGGCGCTGGGCGCGTTTAGCTATCGTAAACTGATTGGCCGCCATTTACCGTGCGATGAGTGTGAGGTGGTGGAAGAAAAGGAATCCACTTCAACGTCGCAGCAAAAAGCTTCGCTGTAAACTGACTACGGGACAAGAATCATGACTGACAAGAAATATATCGTTGCTCTCGACCAGGGCACCACCAGCTCCCGCGCTGTCGTGATGGATCATGACGCTAATATCATCAGCGTCTCACAGCGCGAATTTGAACAGATCTACCCTAAGCCTGGCTGGGTCGAGCATGACCCGATGGAGATCTGGGCCTCGCAAAGCTCGACGCTGGTCGAAGTGCTGGCAAAAGCCGATATCAGCTCTGATCAGATTGCCGCGATCGGCATCACCAACCAGCGTGAAACTGCCATCGTCTGGGATCGTGAAACCGGCAAGCCAATTTATAACGCCATTGTCTGGCAGTGCCGCCGTACCGCGGACATCTGTGAACAGCTTAAGCGCGACGGCATGGAAGAGTACATCCGCAAGACCACCGGTCTGGTGATCGACCCGTACTTCTCCGGCACCAAAGTGAAGTGGATCCTCGACCATGTCGAAGGCTCCCGTGAGCGAGCGAAACGCGGCGAATTGCTGTTCGGCACCGTCGACACCTGGCTTATCTGGAAAATAACCCAGGGGCGCGTTCACGTCACCGATTACACCAATGCCTCGCGTACCATGCTGTTCAACATCCACGAGCTCGACTGGGACGACAAAATGCTCGATGCGCTGGACATCCCGCGCGCTATGCTGCCGGAAGTGCGCAAATCGTCTGAAGTGTACGGCCAGACCAACATCGGCGGTAAAGGCGGCACGCGTATTCCTATCGCCGGGATCGCCGGTGACCAGCAGGCGGCGCTGTTTGGCCAACTGTGCGTCAAGGAAGGGATGGCAAAAAACACCTACGGCACCGGCTGCTTTATGCTGATGAATACCGGCGAGAAAGCCGTCACGTCGGAGCACGGGTTGCTGACCACCATCGCCTGCGGACCGCGCGGCGAAGTGAATTATGCGCTGGAAGGCGCGGTGTTCATGGCGGGTGCCTCTATCCAGTGGCTGCGTGATGAAATGAAACTCATCAATGATGCCTACGACTCGGAATATTTCGCCACCAAAGTGAACGACACCAATGGCGTATACGTCGTGCCCGCGTTTACCGGGCTCGGCGCGCCGTACTGGGATCCGTATGCCCGCGGCGCCATTTTCGGTCTGACCCGCGGCGTGAATGCCAACCACATCATTCGCGCCACGCTGGAGTCGATTGCTTACCAGACCCGCGACGTGCTGGAAGCGATGCAGGCGGACTCCGGCATTCGTCTGCACGCCCTGCGCGTGGATGGCGGCGCGGTAGCCAATAATTTCCTGATGCAGTTCCAGTCCGACATTCTCGGCGCACGTGTCGAGCGCCCGGAAGTCCGCGAAGTTACTGCGCTGGGTGCGGCCTATCTGGCCGGTCTGGCGGTGGGTTTCTGGCAGAATCTGGATGAGTTGCAGGAAAAAGCGGTCATTGAGCGTGAGTTCCGCCCGGGGATTGAAACCACCGAGCGGAACTACCGTTACAGCGGCTGGAAAAAAGCGGTCAAACGTGCGATGGCGTGGGAAGATCACGACTAAGTTCGTCAGCCGCAGAAGAGAGCCGGGCACGAGCCCGGCTTTTTATTAGCTGAAGATCGGCAGCATCAGATACAGCTTAATCACCAGCGCATTGACGATATCAATAAAGAACGCGCCCACCATCGGCACCACGAGGAAGGCCATGTGTGACGGGCCGAAGCGTTCAGTAATCGCCTGCATGTTGGCAATCGCCGTCGGCGTTGCGCCGAGGCCAAATCCGCAATGCCCCGCCGCCAGCACCGCCGCATCGTAGTTTTTGCCCATCATGCGCCAGGTGACGAACATCGCATACAGCGCCATCGCCAGCGTCTGCACCACCAGAATCACCAGCATTGGCAGCGCGAGCGATGCCAGTTCCCACAGCTTCAGGCTCATCAGCGCCATGGCCAGGAACAACGACAACGAGACGTTGCCCAGCACAGAAACCGCACGCTCAAACACACGGTAAAAACCCAGCAGCGCCAGACCATTACTCAGGATCACGCCGATGAACAACACGCAGACAAATACCGGCAGTTCAAACGCGGTGCCTGCCAACAGTTGCGCAACCACGCGACCCACGGTCAGGCAGATGGCAATCAGCGCGATGGTTTCAATCAGCACCAGCGAGGTGATGACGCGCCCGACGTCCGGCTTCTCAAACGCGGTGGGAACTTCCTGATCGTCCGGCGTTCCATCAGGGGTCGACGAGTGTTTAACCAGATAGCGCGCCACCGGCCCGCCAATCAGGCCACCCAGCACCAGCCCAAACGTTGCACAGGCCATCGCGACTTCGGTGGCGTTGGCAAAACCGTAGCGTTCAACAAACAGTTTGCTCCACGCCGCCCCGGTACCATGGCCGCCAGACAGGGTGATCGACCCTGCCAGCAGTCCCATCAGCGGATCAAGCCCCAGCACTTTAGCCATTCCGATGCCAATCGCGTTCTGCATCACAAGCAAACCCACCACGACTATCAAAAATGTACCGAGCACTTTTCCGCCCAGCCGCAGGCTGGCAAGGTTGGCGTTAAGACCGATGGTAGCGAAGAATGCCAACATCAGCGGGTCTTTCAGGCTCATATCGAAATCAATTTCGATATCCATGCTTTTTTTCAGTACCAACAATGCCAGCGCCGTTAACAGACCGCCCGCGACAGGTTCAGGAATGGTGTATTTTTTCAAAAGGGGGACAGTATGGACCAGTTTGCGCCCCAGCAGCAGCACCAGCGTGGCGGCCACGAGCGTCGATAAGGTATCGAGGTGAAACATAAAAAGCTCCTTATTAGCGCATGATCCATTCACACGCGATGTATTGTTCCTGTGCCGATTAATCTCTTCATGAGGAATCAGGAGTCGGATTTTAATCAAAAAATGGGCGGAAATTACAGAAAAATGGTTATCAACAGGCATTTTCAACTGAAAAACCCACTTTAGTGAAATATACAGGCAGTTTTACGCGGTTGCGTAAATTTTTCCGCCAGCACTAGCAAACGTTTGCTTTTGCCATCCAGTTCGATAAAATCCCCACTTTTCCACCACGGGACAGCCTCAGATGTCTGTTAACACCCTCGAGTCAGAAAGTGCGCAACCGGTTGCGCAGACTCAACCCAGCGAATTAATCTATCGCCTCGAAGATCGACCGCCCCTGCCACAAACCCTTTTCGCCGCGTTCCAGCATCTGCTGGCGATGTTTGTTGCGGTGATTACCCCGGCGCTGTTGATCTGTCAGGCGCTGGGTTTACCGGCTGAAGATACGCAGCACATTATCAGTATGTCGCTGTTCGCTTCCGGTGTGGCATCCATCATTCAGATTAAGGCCTGGGGTCCGGTGGGGTCCGGTCTGCTCTCTATTCAGGGAACCAGCTTCAACTTTGTCGCGCCGCTGATCATGGGCGGTACTGCGTTAAAAACCGGCGGTGCCGATGTCCCGACCATGATGGCGGCGCTGTTCGGCACGCTGATGCTCGCCAGCTGTACGGAAATGGTGCTGTCCCGCGTACTGCATCTGGCGCGCCGCATCATTACGCCGCTGGTCTCGGGCGTAGTGGTGATGATTATCGGTCTGTCGCTGATTCAGGTTGGCCTGACTTCCATCGGTGGCGGCTACGCGGCGATGAACGACCACACTTTCGGCGCACCGAAAAACCTGCTGCTGGCCGGTATCGTACTGGTACTGATCATCATTCTGAACCGCCAGCGTAACCCGTACCTGCGCATTGCATCACTGGTCATCGCCATGGCGGCGGGGTATCTGGCGGCATGGGCGTTAGACATGCTGCCCGCAAATACCGCGCCAACCAACAACGATCTGATTATGGTGCCAACGCCGCTTTATTACGGTCTGGGTATCGACTGGAGTCTGCTGCTGCCGCTAATGCTGGTCTTTATGATCACCTCGCTGGAAACCATCGGTGATATTACCGCCACCTCTGACGTTTCCGAGCAGCCCGTTTCCGGGGCGGTGTATATGAAGCGCCTGAAAGGCGGTGTGCTGGCGAACGGTCTGAACTCTTTTGTCTCTGCGGTATTCAACACCTTCCCGAACTCCTGCTTCGGGCAGAACAACGGCGTGATCCAGCTGACCGGCGTTGCCAGCCGCTACGTGGGTTTCGTCGTGGCGCTGATGCTGATCCTGCTCGGCCTGTTCCCGGCGGTCAGTGGCTTCGTGCAGCATATTCCTGAGCCGGTTCTGGGCGGCGCGACACTGGTCATGTTCGGCACCATCGCCGCTTCCGGCGTACGCATCGTCTCCCGCGAACCACTGAACCGCCGTGCGATCCTGATTATCGCCCTGTCGCTAGCCGTGGGTCTCGGCGTCTCTCAGCAGCCGCTGATCCTGCAGTTTGCGCCGGACTGGCTGAAAAACCTGCTCTCCTCGGGTATCGCCGCAGGCGGTATCACCGCGATTGTTCTGAATCTGGTTTTCCCGCCAGAGAAAGAGTAATCCCCGCACGACAGCGGCCAGGCCGCTGTCGTGACATCGAAATACACGATTCCCTCCTTGAGCATTGCGCATAATTCGTGCATAACTCTCTTATGTGCACTTCTCAGGATGGAAGCCCATGAAATTTATCGGGAAGCTGGTTCTCTGGCTGCTGATCGCCCTCCTGGTGGTGATCCTCGCCTTCTATTTTCTGCTCCAGACGCAGTGGGGCGCGCGACAGGTCAGCGGCTGGATCACTGACCACACCCGCTATCGCCTCTCCTTCGATGCGATCGATCATCGCTTCTCGTCGCCTGCGCATATTTTGCTGAAAAACGTCACCTTTGGTCGCGACGACAAGCCGGCAACCCTGGTGGCGAAAGCTGTAGATATCGGCCTCAGTAGCCGCCAGCTCACCGACCCGCTGCACGCCGACACGATCCTGTTGCAGGACGGTACGCTGAATCTCTCGCCGTCGACAGCGCCGTTTCCTTTCGAGGCTGATCGCCTGCAACTCAGCAATATGGCCTTTAACAGTCCGCAAACGAACTGGGACCTGAGCGCCCAGCGTGTTACCGGCGGCGTCAGCCCGTGGTTGCCGGAAGCGGGTAACGTATTAGGTAAGAAAGCAGCGATCCAGATGAGCGCCGGTTCGATGACGCTAAACGGCGTTCCTGCCAGCAACGTGCTGATTCAGGGCACTCTCGACAATGGTGTTGTCTCGCTCGATACCCTCGGCGCCGACATGGCGCGCGGGTCGCTGACCGGCAAAGCGCGCCGCGAAGCGGACGGCAGTTGGGTGATTGATAACCTGCGGCTGGACGAAATCCGTCTGCAAAGCGATAAATCGCTGGCTGATTTTTTCTCGCCCCTCACCACGGTACCATCGCTGCAAATTGGTCGTATCGACGTGACCGATGCGCGTCTGCAGGGGCCAGACTGGGCGGTGACTGATCTGGACATGAGTTTGCGCAACCTGACGCTCAGCAACGGCGGCTGGCAGAGCCAGGACGGTAACCTGTCGATGAACGCCAGCGAGTTTATCTGGGGCAGCATCCATCTTTTCGATCCCATCCTTAATGGCGAATTTTCTCCGCAGGGCATCGCGCTGCGTCAGTTCACCTCCCGCTGGGAAAGTGGCCTGTTACGCACCTCCGGCAACTGGCAGCGCAGCGATAACGCGCTGGTACTCGATGACCTCGCCATTGCTGGTCTGGAATATACGTTACCGAAAAACTGGAAACAGCTGTGGATGGAACCCATGCCGACATGGCTGAGCAATCTGACGCTGAAAAAAGTGAGCGCCAGCCGCAACCTGGTGATCGACGTTGATCCCGCATTTCCGTGGCAGATCACTTCGCTGGACGGTTATGGCAGCAATCTGCAACTGCTGAAGGATCGCCAGTGGGGCGTGTGGAATGGCAACGCCACGCTGAATGGCGCGCTGGCGACGTTTAATCGCGTTGATGTGCGTCGCCCGTCAATGACGCTAACGGCGAATGCGTCAACGGTCAATATCAGTGAGCTGAGCGCGTTTACCGAAAAAGGGATTCTGGAAGCGACAGCGACCGTTTCTCAGCTCCCGCAACGGCAAGTCAACGTGAGCCTGAACGGACGCGGCGTGCCGCTGAATGTATTGCAGCCGTGGGGCTGGCCAGCGCTGCCGATCACTGGTGACGGCAATCTCCAGCTCACTGCCAGTGGCAGCGTGCAGGCGACAGCACCGCTTAAACCCACCGTCAGTGGCCAGCTTAGCGCAGAGAACATGAACCACCAGAAAGCCAGCCAGACAATGCATAACGGCGAAGTCGTCACCGCTGCGCCACAGCCAGCACCTGAAACACCTGCCGCACCATAATCTCCCGCCCCTGACCTGGTCAGGGGCATTTCTTTCCCATGAAACCTGTTCGCATTTTGTGACTGTTTGTACCTATTTCTTGCAACAGGTTCCGGTTCGCTTGCGTAGTTGATATAACACGTTAACTGGAAGAGCACGTAATAAATAAAAATTCCCTTTAAATAAGGTACAACTACTATGTCTGGGATACGTCAACGTATTCTGGAGAACATGCAAAAATTCTCCAGAGCCATGATCGGCGCAGTCTTGTTTTTACCTGTTATTGGTTTAATTCTGGCATTGAGTTCAATATTAACGAACCCGACGCTCATTTCAGAAACGAATTTTTTACATCAAATCGGCCAGCTGTTGGGGGACACGTTCTGGCCGTTATTTGGTAATTTAGGATTATTGTTTTGCGTGGGTATTAGTTACGGTTTAGCGAAGGATAAAAAAACAGAAGTCGCACTGGTGGCGGTGATGTGTTTTATTATGTTCCTCGGCGCTAACCATTCCTGGCTGGAATATACCAACGGTATCGCTGAAAAAATTAATGGCGAATATTACGGTACCGGGCAAACACAAATTCTGGGATTTGTGGTCGTCGATATGGGCGTATTCCTCGGTATTATTCTTGGCTGCACCATTGCATGGGTGCATAACAAAGTCACCGGCATCGAACTGCCTGGCGCACTGTCCATGTATGGCGGCGCGAAGCTGACACTGATTGCCATGACCCCGGTGATCATCCTCTACGCCATGGCTTTTACCTGGATCTGGCCGTTCATCACTCATGGTATTGCTGCGTTAACCGGTTTCATGAAAAACGCGGGCGTGGCGGGTGTGTTCGTCTACGGCTTCTTCGAAAAATTCCTCATCCCCACCGGGTTACACCATTTCGTCTGGTCGCCGTTCCAGCTCACGCAAATTGGCGGCACGCTGAGCGTTGACGGGCAAACGGTCTCCGGGACCCAGGCGATTTTCCTCGCCTATATGCGCCACCCGGACCTGACGCCGGTGATGAACGAAGCGCTGCGCTTCTCACAGCAGGGCATGACCACTATCTTCGGTCTGGCCGGTGCGGCGCTGGCGTTCTATCACACCGCGAAACCGGAGAAAAAAGTGCTGGCGAAGGCGATTCTTTTGCCTGCCATCATTACCTCCATGCTGACCGGGATCACGGAGCCGATTGAATTTACTTTCCTGTTTATTTCGCCGCTGTTGTGGGTGATCCACGCGACACTGACCGCGGCGTCACAGGCGATTTGCGACATATTCACCGTTCGTCCGTGGGGTGCGTCGGGCTTAATTGAATTCCTGATCTATAACCTGCCGCTACCAGTCTCCCTGACCCGCTGGCCGATGTATGTGGTCATTGGTGTCGGTCAGTTCGCAGCGTATTACCTTATTTTCCGCACGCTGGTTGTCAAACTGAAACTGAAAACACCAGGTCGTGAAGATGACGACGACGTGAAGTTATACAGCAAAGAAGATTACCGGCAGAAAATTAAACAGAATGCGCAAACCAGTAATACCACCACCGATGAAATTATCCGTGGGCTGGGCGGTAAAGAAAATATTATCTCCATCGACAACTGTTTTACCCGCTTACGGGTGGCGGTACACAACCCTGATATTGTTGACGATGCAGTTTTAAAAAGTACCGGCGCCAATGGTGTGGTGCATAACCGAAATGAAGTACAAGTTATTTATGGCGTCAGGGTTGGGCAAGTTCGCTCCAGCGTTGACACCTGGCTGGCAAATAATTAAGTGGGAGACGTTATGAAATTAACCGTAATAGGTGGCGGCGGCGTCCGTTCAGCATTCCTGGCGAAATCGCTGGCGTACAACGCACATCGCATCGGCTTACAGGAGGTGGTTTTTCTCGACAGTTCTGCGGAAAATCTGACGCTTTTCGGTGAAATCGCGCGCTATGTGTTTAATACCATTCGGCCAGATATCCATTTCTCTCTGACGACCGACCCCGTCGCGGCGCTGAAAAGCGCCAATTATGTGATTACCACGCTGCGCGTCGGCGGTGATGCAAGCCGCATTCGTGATGAACGCATCGCCCTTGAACACAACACCCTGGGTCAGGAAACCACCGGCGCAGGTGGTTTCGCCATGGCGATGCGCTCCATTCCCGCCATTCTGAACTACTGCCAGTTGATTGAAGAGCATGCTGCCAGGGATGCCATTCTGTTCAACTTCACCAACCCGTCAGGGCTGGTGACGGAAGCGATCATCAAGTCTGGCTTCAAACGCCGGGTGTACGGCATCTGCGATGCGCCATCAGAACTCATTCGCGAGCTACCTTCGATTCTGGGCTGCGACCCGCAGGATCTGAAAGTCGAGTGCTATGGGCTGAATCATTTTTCCTGGTTTACCCATTTCACCGTGCAGGGCGAAGACGTCACCGACCGGTTAATTAATAACCCTGACCTGTACCTTAAAACCGCCATGCAGTACTTCTCGCCGGAACTGGTACAGCTGTGCGATAAACAGTTGCTGAATGAATACCTCTATTACTACTACTATCGGGAAGTGGCACTGAAAGCGATTCAGGACGCGCCGGAAACCCGTGGCGAGCAGATCGCCAGCATCAACCAGGATATGCGCAAGGAACTGGCAGGTGTTAACGTGCGCGAAACCCCGGAAGCGGCATTTGATATCTGGATGAAGCACTATCTGCGCCGTGAAAACAGCTACATGCAAAGCGAGTCGCATCAGGAGAAATTCAACACTCGCGAGCCGCTGACGCTGCAGCAGTTTATTGAAGAGCCGGATACCGGCGGATACGCAGGCGTGGCGCTCGATATTCTTGAGGCGGTCAACAGCAACACCACGAAACGTATTGTGGTCTCGCTCGCCAACAACGGCACGCTGGATTTCCTACAGCCGGACGACGTGATTGAAATCAGCTGTGATCTCAGCAAAACGGGACTGAAGCCGGTCACACCGCAGCACGTCCCGACCGCGCAGAAGAATATGATTTCCTGTGTCAAAGAGTATGAGCGTCTGGCGGTGGCGGCCATCCTTAACCGCGACCGCACGCTGGCGGTGCGCGCGTTAATGGCGCATCCGTTAGTGGGCTCATGGTCACTGGCGCAAAAACTGGTCACGGCGTATCTCGACGATACGCATTGCAAAGACTGGTAAGGGTTTATTCGGGGGTATCGGTAGATGCCCCCGACGCGGTCTGTCTGAACCACAGTTTAAGCAGATGCTCAAAGCCTAAAATGCAGTAACCGAAGAACGGGTTGCTCCAGTAAATATCGTCATCGTATTTTTGCGGGTCGTGAATAATAAAGGAGGTATCTGCCGCCTGGGCTAACGGGCTTTTATAATCACCGGTAAAGCAAATGAGATCGATGTCTTTGCCTTCCAGTGCCTTAACCCAATTTAACGCCGAGCTGCTACGGCCAGATTTAGACACAATCCAGATCGCATCAAATTTCGTTGCTGTTTTTTGTTCGAGTATTTCATAGTCCGGCCATAACGCCAGACTGGCATTAACGCCAATCACCAGGAACTTATTATAAATATACTGTGCAATAAGCTGTGAAAACCCGCTGCCATGGATCAGAATGCGATGATGCTGTAATCCATTGAGCAGCGGGGTCAGTTGCTCTGCGGGCTGAATCTTCATGAAATCAACGTCATTGGTGACGTCCAGCTTGGGCATCGTGATATTAAACTTAATGAAATAGACCAGCTCCAGCCAACCGCTGAATTTCAGCTTTTTCGCCAGACGCACCAGTGAGGAAGGATTACTGTAACAGCGCTCCGCGACGGCACGAATTCCGTCACGAATACATTGTTCCGGATCGTTCTGAATGGTCCGCAAAACGGTTATTTCAGTTTTGCTTAGTTTCACATCGCGAAAAATATTTTCCAGTTCCATGCAACACCCCCGAATAATGAAAAAGGACTGTAACAGACATGTGGATTTCAGTATGTGTATTCTTTCACTTTTCCGGAATAATAATGCCATGAAAAGGAATTTGTCTTTACTGGCGATGGTGTTTTTCTTATGGGGGAATATTACCGCCATTAACAGCACCATCATCCTTTTCTTTTATCATTACTTCCAGATTAGCTGGCAGCAGGCGATGCTCATCACCGTCCTGTTTTATATCGCCCCGTTTATCAGCTGCCTGCCCTGCTCCGTGCTGATTGCCCACTGGGGCTATCGGCGCGTGCTGCAATTTTCATTACTGTTGAGCACCGCTGGCTGCCTGTTGCTCGCGGCGGCGATCAGCATGAATACCTTTTATGGATCGCTGCCAGGAATGTTCATTGTCGCAACAGGCGTGGCCGCCATGCAGGTGGTCGCTAACCCGTACCTGTCGCTGCTTAGCCCGGCTGACCGGCGGGTGAGTAACCTGAGCCTCGCCTCAGCGGTCAATTCGCTGGGCACCACGCTGGCACCGGTGTTTCTTGCACTGCTGTTGAAGCTGTACCCTGCCGATCCTTATCTTCACCAGGAGCCGGTCAGCGGACTGTGGTTCATGCTGGCGCTAGCCTCGATCGCCTTGCTTATCGGAAGCATCATCATTCGCCTGCCAGATGTCCCCCGCCCACCGCTGGCAGCACTGCGTTTTTCCAGCCTTCGCCAGCAACCGCAGCCGTTGCTGAGCATCGCCGCCATTTTTATTTACGTCGGCGTGGAAGTGGCGATTGCAACGAGCCTCGTCCAGTACCTGACGCTCTCCGCTGGCTGGTCGCCGGAAACCGCCATGTCGCTGGTCTCGCTCTACTGGGGCGGCGCGCTGGTCGGGCGACTGCTGTTTGGTCTGTTTGCCAGCAACGCCCATAACGCCACCGTATTTCGAACCGCAACCCTGCTGGGTGTGTTGCTGGTTGCGCTGGCGACAGGGCTCAACAATGCCGCTGGCGGGTGGCTGTTACTACTCACCGGCCTCGGCAACTCGGTGATGTACCCGATTATTTTTGGTCACACCCTCAGTCAGTATCCGCAACAGGCAAACCTGCTGGCGGCCGCGATGGTCATGGCAGGCATTGGCGGGGCGATCATTCCCTGGTTGCAGGCAGTGATCATTGATTACGTCAGCCTTCACCTGAGCTTTCTGCTGCCGATGGCGCTCTATGCGCTGCTTGCGGTGTGGGGCAGGATCGCCTTTGCGAAAGAGAAAAACGGCGTTACGCCCGATCGCTACCCTCTCCCCTGAAGGAGAGGGCATCAGCACCGTTACAGCGTGATCACCAGTTCATTATGCTCTGGCGTCACCACCGCGCCCCATTCACTGCGGGTCACCGTACCGCCCTGCACCTCTGCCACCTGCGGCACATTGCGCAGGCACAGCGACCAGCCGCAAGCTTCGCCTTCACCTTTGACGGTTACGCTGTTGCCGCAGCGCGTCGCTTTTAGCGTAAAGACAACCGCTCCGTTCGCCGCCGGCACCTGACTTATCGCCTCCGCACCATCAACCAAGTTAAACAGCTGGAACGCCGTCCCCTCATGCCAGGCGTAATCCGGCTTCTGGCTGTTATTCCCCAGCGCCAGTAACGTGTTTTCCCGTACGTAGACTGGCAGGCTGCGGAAATCATGCTGCTGTTTCAGCCAGCGACCGCCCTGTACTTCATCGTTGCGCCACAGATGCGTCCAGCGTCCTTCCGGCAGGTAAAACTGTACGTCACCCGCTTCCGAGAAGACCGGCGCAACCAGCACCGCATCGCCAAGCATGTACTGCCTGTCGAGATAGTCGCAGGCGGGATCATCCGGGAACTCCAGCATCATGGCGCGCAGCATCGGCGTTCCGGTCTCGTGAGCCAGCGCGGCCTGACGGTACAGGTACGGCATCATCCGGCATTTCAGTTCGGTAAAGTGACGCACCACGTCGCAGGATTCCTCGTCATAGGCCCACGGGACGCGATAAGATTTGCTGCCATGCAGACGACTGTGGCTGGAGAGCAGGCCGAACGCGCACCAGCGTTTATAGACGTGCGCCGGCGCAGTGTTTTCGAAGCCGCCAATGTCATGGCTCCAGAATCCAAAGCCTGACAGGCCAATCGACAGCCCGCCGCGCAGGCTTTCCGCCATCGATT
This sequence comes from Trabulsiella guamensis ATCC 49490, assembly GCF_000734965.1. GTDB lineage: Bacteria > Pseudomonadota > Gammaproteobacteria > Enterobacterales > Enterobacteriaceae > Trabulsiella > Trabulsiella guamensis. The sequence continues at coordinate 34,859 of NZ_JMTB01000106.1, read as the reverse complement.
CATAGTTGGCATAGCAGTCGCCGCCCCAGTGCACCGGAAACTGCTGTGCGCCAACAGACGCTGAGCGGGCAAACAGCACCGCCTCCTGCTCGCCCACGGTCTCTTTCAGCACGTTCCACACCAGTTCGTTGTAGATGTACGCATAATGGTTGTGCATTTTCTGCGGATCGGCACCGTTATGCCATACCACATCGGTGGGAATGCGCTCACCAAAGTCTGTTTTAAAGCAATCGACGCCGATATCCACCAGCCCTTTCAGCTTACTGGCGTACCACGCACAGGCTTCCGGGTTGGTGAAGTCATAAATCGCCAGCCCCGGCTGCCATTTATCCCACTGCCACAGCGAGCCGTCCGGGCGTTTGAGCAGATAATCTTTCTCTTTCAGGTCCCTGAATACCGGGGATTTCTGCCCGATGTACGGATTGATCCAGACACAGATTTTAAGCCCTTTCGCTTTCAGGCGGCGGATCATCCCTTCCGGATCCGGGAAGGTCACCGGGTCCCACTCGAAATCGCACCACTGGAATGCCTTCATCCAGAAACAGTCGAAGTGAAAAACGTGCAGCGGCAAGTCACGTTCGGTCATGCCGTCGATGAAACTATTGACCGTCGCTTCGTCATAGTTAGTGGTAAACGAGGTGGTGAGCCACAGGCCAAACGACCATGCAGGTGGCAGCGCCGGGCGCCCTGTCAGCCGTGTGTAGCGTTCGAGCACCGCTTTCGGCGTCGGACCGTCAATCACGAAATACTCCAGATATTCCCCTTCGACGCTGAACTGCACCTTCGACACTTTCTCCGAGCCGATTTCAAACGACACGCACTCAGGGTGATTCACCAGCACGCCATAGCCACGGTTGGTGAGATAGAACGGGATGTTTTTGTAGGACTGCTCGGTACTGGTACCGCCGTCCCGATTCCAGGTATCGACCGTCTGGCCGTTGCGCACCAGCGCGGTAAAACGCTCGCCAAGGCCATAGACCGTTTCCCCGACGCCGAGATCCAGTCGTTCAAACAGGTAATTGCGTGCGGTGTTGGAGTCCTGCACGTAGCCGTTATTCTTCACCTGACTGCCGGTGATGCGCTCGCCGTTGCGCAAAAAATCCAGTGACCAGAACTCGCCTTTGGTGACGCGAACGCTCAGATTGCCGCTTTTCAGTTCGGCAAATTCTGCGGTGTTCTGCATTTCGACATTAACGTCTTTCTGTACATTCAGCGGATAGTGCGGGCCGTTGTCGATGGCACCCTGAAAGTGTTCAATGCGTACGCCGACCACACCTTCCTGCGGTGAGAAAAAGCGAAGGGTGAACAATGGCGTATCCAGTTGCCAGGTCCGTTCCCGGACGTCGCGCGGGGCGGCGTAAACCACCATCTCGTTGCCCTGTTGTTCGACATCGAACACCTGGATCGGGTGGATCAGAGTGAGCCCGGGTTGGATCAGCCAGTTTCCATCACTGATTTTCATCTTTCATCCTCATAGTTCTTTGCTAACCGGTAGCTGTTCAAATTCCTGTTGATGACGACGTGCGCCCTGCGCAAGTTCGCTCATGATCTTCGCCAGATAGGGGGTTTTCAGGGTGTAGTAACGTCTGGCGATCACTGCACTCAGCAGATAACACACCGCCGGGACAAGAGTGAACAATGCAATGATGATGCTGATGGTGGCGCTGTTTTGCGTTTTCGCCGCAGCGTCATAACCGCCGCCCGCCAGCATCCAGCCAATCAACGCGCCACCCAGCGCCAGGCCGAGTTTCAGCACAAAGAGGGTTCCGGCAAAGCTGATACCGGTGAGGCGTTTGCCGTTGCGCCACTCGCCGTAGTCGACGGTATCAGACATCATCACCCACTGGATGGGCGTTACCAGCTGGTGCAACACGCCAATGACGAAAATGAACAGGAACATGGTGATGTCGTCGTTCAACGGCACAAAGAACATTGCCACGCTTAATACCGCCAGCGCGGCGTTGGTCCACCAGAACACGCTGACTTTGCATTTCCAGTCAGTCAGTGGCTTCGCCAGCGCCGAGCCAATCAGGTTGCCGACGCAATAGGTACCGAGGAAAGCGGCAAACAGCGCGGCATCGCCCATGATCCAGGTGACGTAATACATCATCGCCCCGCCACGCACACAGACGGCGAGGATATTGAGAATGGTGAGCAGCCCGACGATGCGCCACTGGTCGTTCTGCCAGATATCACGCAGATCTTCACGCATGGAAGCGGTGCTCGGCGGCACCTGAATACGTTCTTTGGTGGTAAAGAAGCAGAACGCCAGCATCAGAAACGCCACGACGGAGAGCACTGCAATCCCGCCCTGAAAACCAAACGCTTTATCCTCGCCGCCAATCAGCTTCACCAGCGGCATCATCAGCACCGTGGAGAGCATGCCGCCTGCCGTCGCCAGCACAAAGCGCCAGGACTGCAGCGATATGCGCTGTTTCGGGTCATCGGTAATCACGCCGCCCAGCGCGCAGTAGGGAATATTGACGATGGTGTAGAGCAGGGTCAGCAATGTGTAAGTCACTGCGGCGTAAATCAGCTTGCCGTTGTGGGAAAGATCCGGCGAGCTGTAGGCCAGCACGCAGACAATGCCAAACGGAATGGCACCGAAAATGATCCACGGACGGAATTTCCCCCAGCGACTGCGGGTGCGGTCGGCAATCAACCCCATGCATGGGTCTGAAATCGCATCCAGCGCACGGGCCAGCAGGAACATGGTGCCGACGAAGCCAGCGGGAATACCAAAGATGTCGGTATAGAAAAACATCATATACAACATGACGTTATCAAAAATGATATGGCTGGCGGCATCCCCCATGCCGTAACCAATCTTCTCTTTGACGGACAATACTTCACGTTTCATTTTCTCATCCTTTTGCGCCTGAAGAGGGCATTGAAACCGGTTACGGGATTTTTAAACCATCGTTTCGGACGCTGGTATTCCAAAATCTGGTTATCAAATTACGTTTCTTGCTTTCTGTGATCGCGGTCGGACGGAAGAGTGTGTGAAAATGTAACTAGCGGATTTTATGAGGGTTTATGCAACGCAGGTTATCGCAGGGCAAAATGATGCGAAAAAAGTTCATGAAGTGATGTGGTAAATGCCTGAAAGTAGCTATAATGCGCCCGCCTCCATGTAGCAATGCAGGCGCGGAAGATCGTCGTCTCCGGTGAGGCGGCTGGACTTCAAATCCAGTTGGGGCCGCCAGCGGTCCCGGGCAGGTTCGACTCCTGTGATCTTCCGCCAAAATGTCTTGTTTTGCACTCTCCTTGCATCAACAAATCCCCTTTAGCCAGGCTATTACACAGCACGTCAAAGTGATCTACGAAGAAGAAAAACCTGAACAAATACGCAACCTGTAAGTTTTACTTACAAGTTCAGCAGAAAGGAGCCCGTTGGTAAGTCAGTGTGAACATCCCTGATTTCTACGAGCAAAATCATCTCAAAAGATAGAAAACTTCTATTATCAGGATTAGATGCGACTCGTTTTGCTCAAACGCATCTTGCATGCCTCTTTCACCCACTTACTGAAATTCCCCTTTCCAGCAACTTTCTCAATCTGTTCTAAAAGCTCATCCTCAAATCGAATGTTCTTCATCGTGCTTTTTTTGCGGTCGAAATCGGCTTTCTTTTTCTCTTGCATGGTAGGTACCACTTCGGTTAGGTTGTGTCCATGTGGTACCTACCACATGAAATTTCACATCTGACAACGCTCAAAGGTGCGCCAACACCAGAGAGCGTCTAACCGCACCAACTATCAAGGAGTTGATTATGGCTGATTCGCATTCTACCCCAGACGTTACCGAAACCGGAACTGAGCGCAAGATAATTGTGGGATACCGCCCGCAAGGTCTCGATACCAGCACACCGAGCATGCACCTTTCCGGCAAATGGATGCGTGCGGCCGGGTTTGATACCGGACGTCACGTCACCGTAAAAGTGATGCAGGGTTGTATTGTTCTGGTGGCATACAGCGAACAGGAGCAAAAGCTGCTGGATGAATTAACCCAGGCGAAGCAAAAGCTGAAAGGTATTGAAACGGCGTTGAATTAGCCTGCAAGGGTGATAAACAGGTTTAATGGAGTTGTTCGGTTAAACCGAACAACTCCGCTGAATATAGCTATCCAACTTTTACCTCAGCGTTTTCACCCCGATACACCGGCACCAGCCTTGTCGTACCGGTAATATTATCGGAGACACTCGTCTCAGACGTGGCGATGCGCATGCCCGATTTTCGCAGTCGCTGTATCTCTGCGGCGACGCGCTGAATGCCGAACCAGAACAAAGCGTCGAGCGCGGTGACCTGCAGTCCGCTTTCCAGCGCCAGTTTGAGGCGATCGCGCGGGGCTTTCACCTCTTTGGCGATCTGCTGGAAAGGGGTCGCCATCGTGCCGGTGGGATCAACCCGGCGGATGCGGGTCGAGAGGCGATACTGAAATTCATCGGGGATTTCGCTTAACGAGGTGTTAAGGCTGTAAACGCAGCCAAAACGCTTACCGTTAAACGTCGCACTTTTCTGGCTGAGCTGAAGCTCGTCCCGCAATCCGGCGATCAACTGCGGCGCGCGGGTGAGTAACAACCGGAAGGGAAGCTCGAAGCTGGTGACGTAATCCACATTCAGCAGCGCAATGCGCAGGCGCTCCTCCGCTCCGGCCTGGAGCTGGCGGCACTCGTCCAGCACTTCACGCCACTGATGGGTGAGTCGAGATGGCTCATCGGCTTCCGTAAAACTATATTTTTCAATTTGATAGTCAATTCGTTCGGTCATATCCGTTCGCCATCATCGGTTGATTTTTGCACGCCGGTTATTTTATCTACAGGAACACAAAACAGGAAGCCGTAACACCGATAATATGCCGGATATCAATGCACAAGCTTGATATGTCAGTCCGATAAATCATCCCAACAGGCAGCGCAAAAAACCCGTGATCCTGTTCACATTTCTATAAGCATTACTTATCTGACACAACGCAAATTAACTTTTGCAAATTACCTGTGTTTTTTCGTCTGCTGAACCGTTTTCGCAGCAATTGACGTGGGGGTTTTTACGTGGCTTTATAAAAGACGGTGTCTTTTTGTCCGCCGTCCGGTTCACGGGCGACAGGCATAACAAAATAAAATGAGATGGGGTGTCTGGGGTAACATGAACGAACAATATTCCGCTTTGCGTAGTAATGTCAGTATGCTCGGCAAATTACTGGGCGACACAATTAAAGATGCACTCGGTGAAAACATTCTTGATCGTGTCGAAACCATCCGTAAGCTGTCCAAATCGTCCCGCGCGGGTAATGAAGCTAACCGTCAGGAACTGCTCACCACGCTGCAAAATCTGTCTAATGATGAGCTGTTGCCTGTTGCACGCGCTTTCAGCCAGTTTCTGAATCTGGCCAATACCGCCGAGCAGTATCACAGCATTTCGCCGAAAGGCGAGGCCGCCAGCAACCCGGAAGTCATTGCCCGTACGCTGCGTAAGCTCAAAGACCAACCCGATCTCACCGAAGACACCATTAAAAAAGCCGTTGAGTCTCTGTCACTGGAGTTGGTGCTCACCGCGCATCCGACCGAGATCACGCGTCGTACGCTGATCCATAAAATGGTTGAAGTGAACACCTGCTTAAAACAGCTCGACAATAAAGACATCGCCGATTACGAACGCCATCAGTTGATGCGCCGCTTGCGCCAGCTGATCGCCCAGTCCTGGCACACCGATGAAATCCGTAAATACCGCCCAAGCCCGGTGGATGAAGCCAAATGGGGCTTTGCGGTGGTGGAAAATAGCCTCTGGGAAGGCGTACCGAATTATCTGCGTGAGCTGAATGAACAGCTCGAAGAACACCTTAACTACCGCCTGCCGGTAGATTTCGTGCCGGTCCGTTTCACCTCCTGGATGGGCGGCGACCGCGACGGCAACCCGAACGTGACTGCCGATATCACCCGTCATGTGCTGCTGCTGAGCCGCTGGAAGGCGACTGACCTGTTCCTCAAAGACATTCAGTTGCTCATTTCAGAGCTGTCGATGGTCGACTGCACCGACGAACTGCGCGCGCTGGTTGGTGAAGAAGGTGCTACCGAACCTTACCGCTATCTGATGAAAAAACTGCGCAGCCAGTTGATGGCGACGCAGGCCTGGCTGGAAGCGCGCCTGAAGGGCGAGAAATTGCCAAAACCGGCCGGATTACTGACGCAAAACGAGCAACTTTGGGAACCGCTGTACGCCTGTTACCGGTCTCTCCATGCCTGCGGGATGGGGATTATCGCTAACGGCGAACTGCTCGACACGCTACGTCGCGTGAAGTGTTTTGGCGCTCCGCTGGTACGTATTGATATTCGTCAGGAAAGCACCCGCCATACCGAAGCGCTGGGCGAGCTAACCCGTTATCTTGGTATTGGCGACTACGAAAGCTGGTCAGAAGCTGACAAACAAGCGTTCCTGATCCGCGAACTGAATTCCAAACGTCCGCTGCTGCCTCGCCAGTGGGAGCCAAGCGACGACACCCGCGAAGTGCTGGAAACCTGCCAGGTAATTGCCGAAGCGCCACGTGGTTCCATTGCGGCGTACGTTATCTCAATGGCGAAAACGCCGTCTGACGTGCTGGCCGTGCATCTGCTGTTGAAAGAAGCGGGGATTGGTTTTGCGCTGCCGGTCGCACCGCTGTTCGAAACCCTTGACGACCTGAACAACGCCAACGAAGTGATGACCCAGTTGCTCAACATCGACTGGTATCGCGGCTTTATTCAGGGCAAACAGATGGTGATGATTGGCTATTCCGACTCCGCGAAAGATGCGGGCGTGATGGCCGCCTCCTGGGCGCAATATCAGGCCCAGGACGCGTTAATCAAAACCTGTGAAAAAGCGGGCATTGAACTGACGTTGTTCCACGGACGCGGCGGTTCAATTGGTCGTGGTGGCGCGCCAGCACACGCGGCGCTGCTCTCACAACCGCCGGGCAGCCTGAAAGGCGGTCTGCGCGTGACCGAGCAGGGCGAGATGATCCGCTTTAAATACGGTCTGCCGGAAGTCACCATCAGCAGCCTGTCGCTTTATACCGGCGCGATTCTGGAAGCCAACCTGCTGCCGCCGCCGGAACCGAAAGCGGAATGGCGCCACATCATGGACGAACTGTCTGACATCTCCTGCGAGATGTATCGCGGCTACGTGCGTGAAAACAAAGATTTCGTCCCCTACTTCCGTTCGGCAACGCCGGAACAGGAGTTGGGCAAACTGCCGCTCGGTTCGCGCCCGGCGAAACGCCGCCCGACCGGTGGTGTGGAATCCCTGCGCGCCATCCCGTGGATCTTCGCCTGGACGCAGAACCGCCTGATGCTGCCCGCCTGGCTTGGCGCAGGTGCCGCATTGCAGAAAGTGGTTGAAGACGGCAAGCAGAACGAACTGGAAACCATGTGCCGTGACTGGCCGTTCTTCTCGACCCGTCTCGGCATGCTGGAGATGGTTTTCTCCAAAGCGGACCTGTGGCTGGCAGAGTATTACGATCAGCGGCTGGTGAAACCGGAACTGTGGGGGCTGGGCGAAGAGCTGCGTAAGCTGCTGGAAGCTGACATCAAAGTGGTGCTGGCCATCGCCAACGATGCGCATCTGATGGCTGATCTGCCGTGGATTGCCGAGTCCATCCAGTTACGTAACATCTACACTGACCCGCTGAACGTGCTCCAGGCAGAGCTGCTGCACCGTTCACGCCTGAGCGAGGAGAAAGGCAATGCGCCGGATCCGCGTGTTGAGCAGGCGCTGATGGTGACGATTGCCGGGGTCGCGGCAGGTATGCGTAACACCGGCTGATTGACGCTGTTTACTAAAAGGGCCACACCTTGTGTGGCCTTTTTTGATCGCAACAGGTAAGGTTGCCTCGTCGCAACAGGAATGAGAAACATCATGCGCCACGATATCAGCTATCTCCTGTCCAGGATCATCAACAGCCCCACGCTGCTGCGCCATGTCTTTTTTGCCAGCACTACTGGCGCAATTCCTGACGTTGCGTATCAGGTCCCTTTCCCTCGTCTGGAGATCGTAATCGAAGGTCAGTTGCTGGATTCCGGCATTGTCGGAGAACAGGCGCTGATGAACGAAAACGATGTGCTGTTCGTGCCCGCCGGTGGCTGGAATTTCCCGCAATGGCGCGAGCCGGTCACCACGTTAAGTATTTTATTTGGCAAACAACAGCTCGGTTTTAGCGTCCAGCACTGGGATGGTGCCGTACTGCATAACCTGAATAAAGAGAACGTCGCCCGTCGCGGGCCGCGCGTGGGCTCCTTTTTACTGCAGGCGATCAATGAAATGCTGATGCAGCCGCATGAGCAATCTACAGCCCGGCTAATCATTTCCAGCCTGCTAAGCCATTGCGCTGATCTGCTGGGCAGCCAGATACAGACGGCGTCGCGCAGCCAGGCGCTGTTCGAAGCCATCCGCGAACACATCGACACTCACTACGCATCACCGCTCACCCGCGAGTCGGTGGCGCAGGCGTTTTATATCTCACCCAATTATCTGTCGCACCTGTTTCAGAAAAGCGGCGTGATGGGGTTTAACGAGTATCTGAATCATACGCGTCTGGAACATGCCAGAGCGCTACTGAAGGGCTATGACCTGAAGGTAAAAGAGGTGGCGCATGCCTGCGGTTTTGTCGACAGCAACTATTTCTGCCGCTTGTTCCGTAAAAATACCGAACGTTCACCGTCGGAGTATCGTCGCCAGTACCATAGTCAGCTGACGGAAAAGAAACCCACGACAGAATGAGACACATCGAGGGAAGAGAAAAACGCGATTCACTGGATTTTTGTACGTTTGCGGGTGAAGCCCGCCTGCTTTTTACCCTTTCGCCTCCCGGCTCACTGTGGCTTCTTATAAAGCGTGATCTACATCTCATTCCTCTTTTGACATTACATTTGTCCAGCGTATGGCAGATTTGTCAGATAGCGGGAGATAGCCTGTCGCCCTATCCTGTCTGCATCACTATTGAAGGGGAAACCGCATGGAACTCTATCTCGATACCGCGAACGTCGCCGAAGTTGAACGCCTTGCCCGTATTTATCCACTGGCCGGCGTCACCACCAACCCGAGCATTGTTGCCGCCAGTAAAGAGCCGCTGTGGGAGCTGTTGCCCCGGCTACAGAACGCGGTCGGCGAAAATGGAACATTGTTTGCCCAGACCATGAGCCGTGATGCCGCAGGCATGGTCGCCGAAGCCAAACGGCTGAATAACGCGCTGCCAGGTATCATCGTAAAAATTCCGGTTACGGCGGAAGGGCTTGCGGCGATTAAACAGCTGAAACGCGAAGGGATCCCGACGCTCGGCACGGCGGTGTACAGCGCTGCACAGGGCTTGCTGGCCGCACTGGCCGGGGCAAAATATGTTGCACCTTACGTCAACCGTGTGGATGCGCAGGGCGGCAACGGTATTCAGATGGTACAGGAGTTACAAACGCTGCTGGCACTACATGCGCCGCAAAGCAAAGTGCTGGCTGCCAGCTTCAAAACGCCGCGCCAGGCGCTCGACTGTTTACTGGCTGGCTGCGAAGCAATCACCCTCCCCTTAGATGTAGCGCAACAAATGCTCGGCACGCCTGCGGTAGAGTCGGCTATTGAGAAATTCGAGCAGGACTGGAAAAACGCATTTGGCACTCTCAACCTTTAAGGAGTGAGTATGGACAGAATCATTCAGTCACCTGGCAGATATGTTCAGGGCGCAGATGTTCTGACCCGCCTTGGTGATTATCTCAAACCGATGGCAGATCGTTGGCTGGTCGTGGGCGATAAGTTTGTGCTGGGCTTTGCCGAAGCCACGTTGCGCAAAAGCCTGGGAAATGCCGCATTACACTGTGAAATTGCGCCATTTGGCGGCGAATGTTCGCAAAACGAAATTGATCGCCTGCAGGTCATCGCCAGCCGCGCAGAGTGCAGCGCGGTGTTGGGCATTGGCGGCGGCAAAACGCTGGATACCGCCAAAGCGCTGGCACATTTTATGGGGCTTCCCGTGGCGATTGCGCCAACCATCGCCTCCACAGACGCCCCGTGCAGCGCGTTGTCGGTGATCTACACCGACGCCGGTGAGTTCGACCGTTACCTGATGCTGCCGCACAATCCGAATCTGGTGATCGTTGATACCAAAATTGTGGCAGGCGCTCCTTCACGACTGCTGGCATCCGGTATCGGCGATGCACTGTCGACCTGGTTTGAAGCGCGCGCCTGCGCCCGCAGCGGCGCGACGACAATGGCAGGCGGCAAATGCACCCAGGCCGCGCTGGCGCTTGCCGAACTGTGCTACAACACGTTAATTGAAGAAGCGGAAAAAGCAATGCTGGCGGCAGAAAAACATGTCGTCACCACGGCGCTGGAGCGCATCATCGAAGCGAATACCTACCTCAGCGGCGTCGGTTTCGAGAGCGGCGGGCTGGCCGCGGCGCACGCCATCCACAACGGCCTGACCGCCATCCCGGACGCTCACCATTACTACCACGGTGAAAAAGTCGCATTTGGGACGTTAACCCAACTGGTACTGGAAAACGCGCCGCAGGAGGAGCTGGAGACTGTCGCCGCGCTCTGTTACGCCGTCGGCTTGCCGATAACCCTGGCAGGGCTGGATATTGAAGACGATATCCCGACCAAAATGCGCATCGTGGCGGAAGCGGCGTGTGCGGAAGGCGAAACCATTCACAATATGCCTGGTGATGTCACGGCCGATCAGGTCTATGCGGCGCTGCTGGTTGCCGACCAGTTTGGTCAGCAATGTCTGCATAACTGGGAATAATGTTGTTATAGCGTACGTGCTTCAGGCACGTACGCTCATGATTCAGACGTTCGGGCGAACGCCCAGCGTGTGGCAGATCGCGTAGCTCATTTCGGCGCGGTTCAGCGTGTAGAAGTGGAAATCCTTAACCCCTTCACGGCTGAGGATCTTCACCATGTCCATGGCAATGTTAGCGCCCACCAGCTTGCGGGTTTCCGCGTCGTCGTCGTCCAGCCCTTCAAACATTGCATCCATCCACTTCGGTACGCGAACGTTGGTCATGGTGGCGAATTTCGTCAGCTGTTTATAGTTACTGACTGGCAGGATCCCCGGCACGATTTCCACATCAATGCCGGTCGCCACGCAGCGATCACGAAAACGCAGATAGCTTTCCACATCAAAGAAAAACTGGGTGATCGCGCGATTCGCGCCCGCGTCGATTTTACGCTTCAGGTTGATGAGATCCGCCTGCGCGCTTTTGGCTTCCGGATGGACTTCCGGGTACGCGGCGACGGAGATATCGAAATCACCCACTTCTTTCAGCAGTGCGACCAGATCGGACGCATACATATCCGGTTTACCACTGCCCGGCGGCAGGTCGCCGCGCAGTGCGACAATGTGGCGAATGCCGTTGTTCCAGTAATCCCGCGCGATGGTGCGCAGTTCGTCACGCGTGGCGTCGATACAGGTCAGATGTGGTGCTGCTTCAAGCCCGGTACGCTCTTTAATGCCTTTAATGATGCTGTGCGTGCGATCGCGTTCGCCAGAGTTCGCGCCATAAGTAACGGATACAAATTTCGGCTTCAGGCTGCTCAGGCGATCAATTGAGGCCCACAGGGTTTGCTCCATTTCACTGGTGCGCGGCGGAAAGAATTCAAACGAAACGTTAATCTGGCCATGGAGTTCTGCCAGACTCTGATTCAGGGCTTCCCGCTGGTTGGCGTGAAAAAAGCTCATACCTTACCTCATCAATCTCATGTCGTTGTCTGTTGTGTTTCGAACTTCTATACGTTTAGACGTCCAGATGTAAAAATGACGGAAAAGCGGGATGCCGTCAACAGAAATATCACGATGAAGGCTGAGGAAATTTCAGGCAAGTTGAAAAAAGTTCATGATGCCCTCTCTGAAGAGAGGGCATGCGGAAGGAGAATTACAGCAGTTGCGCCAGACGGTTAATGTCTGACTGGATGGCGCCTGCGGTGACATCGCGTCCGGCACCCGGACCGCGGATCACCAGCGGGTTATCTCGGTACCAGCGGCTTTCGATGGCGAAGACGTTATCGCACGGCAGCAATGCGGCCAGCGGGTGTTCAGCGCGAACGGCTTCGACACCGACGCGCGCTTTGCCGTTGGCGTCGAAACGCGCGACATAACGCAGTACCAGCCCCAGCTCCTGTGCAGCTTCCAGACGCTGCAGCATCTGCTCGTTAAGTTCATCGCCGTTTTCAAAGAAGTGGTCGATGGATCCCTCTTCGCAATGCAACGGCACCAGCGACTCAACGCGAACCTGATCCGGTTCGATGTCATAGCCCGCTTCACGCGCCAGGATCACCAGTTTGCGCATCACATCCGTCCCTGAAAGGTCAACGCGCGGATCCGGCTCGGTCAGCCCCTGCTGCCAGGCCTGATCGACCAGGTCGGTAAACGGCACGGTGCCATCGAATTGCAGGAACAGCCATGACAGCGTGCCGGAGAAAATACCGCTGAGCGACAGGATCACGTCACCGCTTTCCCGCAAGTCACGCACGGTATGGTTCACCGGTAAGCCCGCGCCGACGGTCGCGTTATACAGCCAGTGACGACCGGTTTTTTCAAACGCGTCGTGGATCTGGCGGTATTTGTTACTGGAACTGGCACCCGCCAGTTTATTGGCGCTGATGACGTGGAAACCGTGACTGGCGAAATCGAGGTACTGATCGGCCAGTTGCTCGCTGGCAGTAACGTCCAGCACCACCAGATCGTCATACGGATGGGCGCGCATCCACAAGAACAGCGACTCCTCGTCTTGTTCGATTGCTTCGTCGTTGAAGAAGGCCAGCGCCCGGCTGGCATCCAGCCCGTCGTAATTCAGCAGGCTGCGGCGGCTGTCCACCACCCCGGCGAGAATAAACTCAAACCCGGTACGCGCCGAGAGCGTGCTCTGCTCGCGGGCAAACAACTCCAGCCAGCGGGAGCCGATATTGCCTTTGCCGAACAGCACCAGGCCGATACGTTTCTCGGCGCGGAACAGCGACTGGTGCAACCCCTGGATCAGGCTTTCCGTCGGGCCGGTACGCAGCAGTGCGACGAGGCTGATCCCCTCTTCCGATTGCCAGGTGAACTCTACCGGCTGGCCTTTTAGCTGCTGCCAGAAACGGTGGCAGTGCAGCGGGTTACGGGTGACGCCTGCGCCAACCATCGCTACCAGCGCCAGCCCCTGGCGCAGACGCAGCTCGCCCGGCAGCCCGGCTTCATCCAGCAGTTTCAGGGCGCTGTCGACCACTTCTGAGGTGTAGCAAAACTGCAGCAACTGGCGATCGGCATGAACCCCCACCGCCAGAGGACGCATCTGCGCGCGCTTGAGAATGACATCAATATCTTTATGCGCCTGTCTGAAGTCCTGGCTGGCGGGGACATGGAACTCAATCAGGCACACATCGTCATGGCTGGTGACAATGCGCGCCCCGGTACCCGACGCCAGTACGCGTTCGATACGCGTTGAGCCCTGATCTGGCGTGTAGCTACAGCGCAATTGCAGATCAATATCGCTGCCGGAAACCGGCTGAAGCGTACGCGCGTGCAACACTGGTGCCGCCAGACGCGCCAGTTCGCTGGCTTCATCCAGACGCAGCAGCGGCAGCAGACAGGCATCTTTGACTTTACGCGGGTCAGCGCTGTATACCCCGGCGACGTCACTCCAGATGGTGACGCGGGAAACGCCCGCCAGCGCGCCAACCTGGGTGGCGGAATAGTCGGAACCGTTACGGCCCAGTAGCACCGTTTCCCCCGCGTTGTTGCGCGAGATAAAGCCCGTCACTACCAGACGTTTATTCGGATGTTGCGCCAGCAGGTGTTGCAGCAACGGGTAAGAGAGGCCTTCATCCACCTGCGGTTGTGCGGCGCGTTCGGCACGCAGGAATTCACGCGCATCCAGCCAGACGGCGTCCAGCCCTTGTTCCCGCAGTACGGCGGACATCAGGCGCGCTGACCATATTTCGCCGTGGCCAACCACTTCCGCATACACCGCGTCAGTCACACCACCGTCGAGCAGACCCGCCAGACGCTCAAGATCGTGAATAAACTCACTGATCATGCCATCAGCAATCCCGGCAGGCAGCAGCCCGCTAATCAATTCCGTCTGATAACGACGCAATGCCTGCTGAACCTGATGCGCAGAGAGGCGATCAGTCTGGCTTAATTTCAGCCAGCTGATCAGCTGGTTGGTGGTGCTGCCCGCCGCAGAGACAACCATCATATCGCCCGGCATCGAATATTCCGTCATGATGCCTGCGACTCGCAGGTAACACTTCACATCCGCCAGACTACTACCACCAAATTTGTGCAGCTGACGACCCTTCGCCCCTGCCTGCGCAATCACACTCATGTTTACCCCTCTGCTGCGATCCGGAAGCCATTTTCCAGATCGGCAATTAAATCTTCACCGTCTTCAATACCTGTAGAGATGCGTAGCAACGTCTCAGAAATGCCTGCGGCGGCACGCGCTTCCGGCGCCATGCCCGCATGCGTCATGGTCGCGGCATGGGAGATCAGGCTTTCAACACCGCCGAGCGATTCCGCCAGTGTAAACAGCGACAAACCGCTCAGGAAACGGCGCAGCGTTTGCTCGTCACCATCCAGTTCAAAACTCAGCATCGCACCAAACCCTTTCTGCTGACGCGCCGCAATCTCATGTCCCTGGTTTTCTGGCAAAGACGGATGATACAGCTTTTTCACCAGCGGTTGCTGTTTCAGATAATCAACAATCGCCTGGGCGTTGCGCTGAGCGACCTCCATACGCGGCGACAGCGTACGTAATCCTCGTAATAACAGATAGCTATCAAACGCGCCGCCAGTGACGCCAATATTATTGGCCCACCAGGCCAGTTCAGTCACGACGTCCGGATCTTTCGCAATCACCACGCCTGCAACGACATCGGAATGACCATTCAGGTATTTCGTGCAGGAATGCAGAACCAGATCAGCACCCAGCGCCAGCGGATTCTGTAACGCCGGGCTTAAGAAGGTGTTATCCACCACGCTAATCGCCCCGGCTTCACGCGATAGACGACAGATTTTCTCAATATCGACAACGCGCAACAATGGGTTACTTGGACTTTCTACCAGCACAAGCTTCGGTTTTTCTGCCAGCGCTGCTTTCAACGCCGCGTCATTTCCCTGATCGACAAATAAAACGCGGTAGCAGCCGCGTTTCGCCAGACTGTCGAACAGACGATAGCTGCCGCCATAACAGTCATGCGGCGCGACCAGCAGATCGCCAGGATTAAGATAAACGGTAGTCACCAGATGGATAGCCGACATGCCGGTGTTAGTCAGTACCGCGCCCGCACCGCCTTCCAGCTCCGCCAGCGCTCGTTGGACGACATCACGCGTCGGGTTACCGCGGCGCGAGTAGTCATGCGCGCGGGGTTCATTAAAACCGGTGAAATTGTAGGTGCTGGAGAGATGAATCGGCGGGACAACGCAACCGTACTGTTCGTCGTCATTTAACCCGCTACGCACTGCGATAGTGGCCTGTTTACGCGTCATGTCTGGGCTTCCTGGCTTAATCGGTGAAGGTCAGGGCACAGAGTAACCACTGCCACATTAGACGTCAATACATCTGGACATCTAAATGTCTTTGCGTATAGATTGAGCAAACGACAAATAGCCGTTAAAATTATATGCATTAGCGCACATCTGTTGAGGCTTTCCCCGTGTCACGGCTGCGCCTCTACGGTAAAATACGCACGTTTATGGTCTGAGCGACAGCTTCTGGCCCTTTATTAATGACTGACAGGATTAAAGGTATCTCATGGCTGAATGGAGCGGCGAATATATCAGCCCATACGCTGAGCACGGTAAGAAGAGTGAACAAGTAAAAAAAATTACGGTTTCCATTCCTCTGAAGGTGTTGAAAATCCTCACCGATGAACGTACCCGTCGTCAGGTGAACAATCTGCGTCACGCCACCAATAGCGAACTGCTGTGTGAAGCGTTTTTGCATGCTTTCACCGGCCAACCGCTACCTGACGATGCTGACCTGCGTAAAGAACGTAGTGATGAAATTCCGGAAGAAGCGAAAGTGATCATGCGCGAACTGGGAATCGACCCGGAGACGTGGGAATACTGACGCGTTGATGGCGGTGAGTATCGGCCAATCATGTCAGTCATCCATGCCCGGCGGTACAACGCCACCGGGCAAATATTATCTGTTAGCTTTGTAGCGCCTTCTGCCGGTTCAGGTAACCAATCGTATTGTTACCCCATAGCTTCTCATAAGGCATCCCTGCCAGCATCTCTACCGTCTGACGTGCCTGCGGAGTGATGGCCTCTGGCGTCAGTCGACCCGCCACGCGCATTTTCAGGGTTTCCTCACGCAGCACACTGTGCGTCTTGAGATTCAGGCGGAACTTCAGGGAGATCAAAAAGCCAATCAGCAAAACGCATACCGTACCCACGCTGAGGATCATCAGGATGGTGTGACTCACGCCGGGAACCTGCGTAGGCTGGCCGGATACAAAGCCGGAAAGCTGCATAACGATACCCACCAGCATGACCGCACCTGCCTGCGAGGCTTTACGCGTCAGCGTCATAATCCCGGCGAAAATCCCCTCGCGACGCTGACCGGTGACCACTTCATCGACGTCAGCAATATAGGTATAGATATTCCACGGAATATAGTTGATGCCACCGCGACCCAGGCCGGCAATGGCAGAGATAAGCAGCAACAGTGAGTAGTTGTCGCTCATCCCGCTATAATAAAGCCCGGCATAGGACAGCGCACTGAGGCCAAATAACGTGACCACCACCCGGTAGGAAGGCGCCTGTCCAAAGCGGATGCACAGCGGGATCATCGCCATTACAGCAATAAATTGCAGAATCGCCATGGTTCCCATCAGGTCAGAGGCCAGCGTCGGGCTTTGCATCAACACAAACACCACGTAGTAGGTAAATACGGCGTTAAAGACATCCTGTGCGATATAGCCGCCCAGGTACATTCCAAGGTGTTGGCGGAAAATGCGGATGCGGAACGTTGAACTCAGTTCAATGATCAGTCGATGCAGGCTTTGGCCGAGTGTCAGTTTTTGCGCCTGAGCGGCAAGCTCTTCTTCACTGCGATCGCGCTCCCAGGTAAAACACCACACCAGTGTCAGCACGATGGCGCACATGATGGAAAATACCAGGCTGGCGTAGAAGAAGGAGATCGCGTTGTCTTTACCGAAGTGGTTCAACAATATACCGGGCAAAAACGCCGCAAGGATCGCTGAAAGCTGCGCCATACCAATACGCGCGCCGGAAAATTTGGTTTTTTGTTTGAAATCATCCGTCATCTCCGGCACCAGTGTTTCATAAGGCACCAGGATCATCGTGTAGACCACATCAAACAGCAGATACGTCACCAGATAATACCAGTATCCCATATCGCCCATCCACATCAGGCTATACGAGAAAACACAGGGGATCCCCAGTAAAATAAAGAACTTACGGCGACCAAAACGCTTTCCTGCCCACGTATTACCGAAGTTATCAGTAAGATAACCCATCAGGGGGCTTACCACGGCGTCCAGTATTCTTGCCATGGCGAATATAAAGGTCGCTTCAATCGGTGTTAATCCACAAAACGTCGTGTAGAAATAAAGTAACCATGCTGCTGTGAGCGCTGTCGTCCCTGCGCCCAGACAATCCCCGGAACCATAGGCCAGGTAATTGACAATGCCAATTTTGCGCTTATTCATTTTTTCTTTCCTGCTATATACACAACAGAATTCAATACGCTGCCATAAATTACTCGTTATTTAATGGCATCGCAGGTCAGAAGTTATAACCAATGCCGACACGATAACGGGTTTGTCGATCAGACGTTGTCGTGGTGTTATAGCCGGAAGAGACATTACCAATTTCAGCAAAAGGAACCCAGGATCCAAATTTGTAAGCCACGCGGAAGTTATATTCGTAATCTTCTTTTTTGTTGTTATATAAATCTTCGCTATCGGCAATTTTATAAATGCCATTTAGCTCAAACATCCAGTCAGCGATGTTATAGCCGATCCAGGCTTCAGGGCGGTACACCATACGGTCATCCTTACCATCGGCGTTTCTGCGCGCATACTCCTGGCGATAGCGGAAGGCGGTCCACCAGCTATCGTTAATGTTGTACTGTACGCGGATATAAGGCTTATAGATCGTGATGTTATCACCTGTTTCAACCGCGATCCCAGGCTGCCAGATCAGATCCTGCCAGGTGAACTGGTAACTCGCCGTATACTCGTTGCCATTGCTTTCCATGTTATTCCAGGCACTATTCGACTGTGCATCATCGGAACGAGAAATGGCTTCTACAGCAACCCCAAATCCTGTTGCAAAACGATGTGACATATAAATACGGTCATAGTTACGTCCGTCATCGTAATATTCATGACGGTAATCAACATAACCTGCTTGCGCGGTACAAGATAATAACGGAATAAGTAATAAAGCATATTTTATTTTCATGACTAACCCTCTCAAAAAGTGAGATCCCAGCAAGAGAATAACCCTGCGATTTACACCAAAGTAAAAATCACAAAGTCTGATAACAGGATTATGTAGCGTCATGAACTCTATGGCAGCGCCATCATAAAAACCTTTTAAATTTTGCCACAAAATAAAATTGATGGCAGAAAACGAAAGGTTACAAAGACCGAGATCAATAATAAAAACAATTTATCATTAAATAAGAAACATCGTTTCATTTAAAGAACTGGCGACTTCGATAAACGTTGCGCTACACAATCAGGAAAGGGCCGTGCGATGATGAAGAGCAGAGACAAAAAAAAGCGCCTCGCGGCGCTTTTTTCTGGAAGCAAATCTTATTTGCTGCCCGGGATGCTGAAACGCTTGTTGAAGCGGTCTACACGACCACCGGTCGCAACGTCACGCTGCTTACCAGTGTAGAACGGGTGGCATTTGCTGCACACGTCCAGGTTCAGATCGTGACCCACGGTAGAATGGGTTTTGATCACATTACCGCAAGAGCAAGTTGCAGTAATTTCTACATAATTCGGGTGAATACCTTTTTTCATGGGAAACCTCAGTTAAGGCCGCGTCGCTCTTCCAGCCCTAACGCCGGACACCACGCGATGTTAATAATATAGGTAGTTTAACGCGACTATTTCGCATTAAAGGCGGCGAATCATACAGAATTTAACCATCGGATGCAAACTGATCCGCACGTCCCCGTCGTGTAATGTGTATACTAACGCGCCACTTTTCAAGTCAGGAAGATTCAATGCTCGTTGCTCACGTTGCCTTGCCCGTTCCGTTGCCCCGCACTTTTGACTATCTGCTGCCTGACGGCATGGATACCAAAGCCGGGTGTCGCGTACGCGTGCCGTTTGGCAAACAGGAGCGGATCGGCATCGTGGTCTCGGTGAGCGAGAAAAGCGAGTTGCCATTTGATGAATTGAAAATCGTGGCTGACGTGCTGGATAACGAATCAGTCTTCACCTCTACCGTCTGGCGAATGTTGCTGTGGGCTGCGGATTATTACCATCATCCTGTCGGCGATGTGCTTTTTCACGCCTTACCCGTCCTGCTGCGCCAGGGCAAACCGGCCAGCCATGCGCCGCTGTGGTACTGGTTCGCCACGGAACAGGGCCAGGCGGTCGACATTCATAGCCTGAAGCGTTCGCCAAAACAACAGCAGGCGCTGGCCGCGCTTCGCCAGGGGAAAATCTGGCGCCATCAGGTCGCGGAACTCCATTTTACTGACGCCACACTACAAACGCTGAGAACGAAAGGGCTGTGCGAACTGGCGAACGAGATGCCGCCCTTAGCCGGCTGGCACAGCGACTACGCGGTGGCGGGCGAGCGCCTGCGGCTCAATACCGAGCAAGCCACCGCCGTCGGCGCCATTCACAGCGCAGCGGATCGCTTTTCCGCCTGGCTGCTGGCTGGCGTCACCGGTTCCGGAAAAACCGAAGTCTATCTGAGCGTACTGGAAAACGTACTGGCGCAGGGAAAACAGGCGCTGGTGATGGTGCCGGAAATTGGCCTGACGCCGCAGACCATCGCCCGTTTTCGTCAGCGCTTTAACGCCCCGGTGGAAGTGCTGCATTCCGGCCTCAACGACAGCGAACGCCTGTCCGCCTGGCTGAAAGCCAAAAATGGCGAGGCGGCGATCGTTATCGGCACGCGTTCTTCCTTATTTACGCCGTTTAAAAATCTCGGCGTCATCGTTATCGATGAAGAGCATGACAGCTCATATAAACAGCAGGAAGGCTGGCGCTATCACGCCCGCGATCTGGCGGTCTACCGCGCACACAGCGAGCAAATCCCGATTGTCCTCGGTTCGGCGACGCCCGCGCTGGAAACCCTGCACAACGTCCGCCAGCGCAAATACCACCAGCTAAACCTGACGAAACGCGCCGGTAACGCGCGTCCGGCAAATCAACATGTGCTGGATCTCAAAAGCCAGCCGCTACAGGCCGGACTATCGCCTGCACTGATGAGCCGCATGCGCCAGCATTTGCAGGCGAACAATCAGGTGATCCTGTTTTTGAACCGCCGTGGTTTTGCGCCTGCGCTGCTGTGCCACGACTGCGGCTGGATTGCCGAATGCCCGCGCTGTGACAGCTATTACACGCTGCATCAGACGCAGCAGCAGTTACGCTGCCACCACTGCGACAGTCAGCGCTCGGTGCCGCGCCAGTGTCCGTCGTGCGGCTCCACACATCTGGTGCCGGTCGGACTGGGGACAGAACAGCTTGAGCAGGCGCTTGCCCCGCTGTTTCCGGGCATACCCGTCTCCCGCATTGACCGCGACACCACCAGCCGCAAAGGTGCGCTGGAAAAATATCTGGAAGAGGTGCATCGCGGCGGCGCCCGCATTCTCATTGGCACGCAGATGCTGGCGAAAGGCCACCATTTCCCGGACGTCACGCTGGTGGCGCTGCTGGATGTCGATGGCGCGCTGTTCTCAGCCGATTTCCGCTCGGCGGAACGCTTTGCGCAACTGTATACCCAGGTCTCCGGTCGCGCTGGTCGCGCCGGGAAACAGGGCGAGGTGATCCTGCAAACCCATCACCCGGAACACCCACTGCTGCAAACGCTGCTGCATCAGGGCTATGACGCCTTTGCTCAACAGGCGCTGGCCGAGCGTCAGACCATGCAGCTCCCACCGTGGACCAGCCACGTGCTGATCCGCGCGGAAGATCATAACAACCAGCTGGCACCGCTGTTTCTGCAGCAGTTGCGCAATCTGATTCAGGCAAGCCCGCTGGCGGACGACAAACTATGGGTACTTGGCCCGGTACCTGCGCTGGCGCCGAAACGCGGCGGTCGCTGGCGCTGGCAAATTTTACTGCAACACCCTTCCCGCATCCGCCTGCAACATATCGTGAGCGGCACGCTGGCGCTCATTAATACGCTGCCGGAATCACGCAAAGTGAAATGGGTGCTGGATGTTGATCCAATTGAAGGCTAAGGCCTTTCCCTGCGAGCCAGATCGAGAAATTCAAGATTCATCACATTTTTCATGAAAATTCTGTAACTCCCATGACCCACTATCTGATAAAAATGTGAGCTTGAGTCAGAGACAACGGATGTGTCTGTGCCCGTCAGTGAGGAGAAACCAGGTGAAGCCGAAAAAAGAGGTCGTTGCTGCTACTATGAGGGACGTTGCCATAAAGGCCAACGTCTCAACAGCAACCGTGTCCCGTGCGCTAATGAATCCCGACAAAGTGTCGCAGGCCACCCGCAACCGGGTTGAGCAGGCGGCGCTGGAAGTTGGCTATTTACCGCAGTCACTCGGTCGCAACATGAAGCGCAACGAATCGCGTACCATTCTGGTGATTGTCCCGGATATCTGCGATCCCTTTTTCAGCGAAACCATCCGCGGTATTGAAGTCACCGCAGCAAAGCATGGCTATCTGGTGCTGATTGGCGACTGCGCGCATCAGAATCAGCAGGAAAAAACCTTCATTGATCTGATCATCACCAAACAGATTGATGGCATGCTGCTGCTGGGCTCACGGCTGCCGTTCGACGCCAGCATTGAAGAGCAACGCAATTTGCCGCCGATGGTGATGGCCAACGAGTTCGCGCCTGAGCTTGAATTGCCGACTGTTCACATCGACAACCTGACCGCCGCCTTTGACGCCGTTAATTATCTCCACGAACTGGGCCATGAGCGAATTGGCTGTATTGCGGGTCCCGAAGAGATGCCGCTGTGTCACTACCGCCTGCAGGGCTACGTACAGGCGCTGCGTCGTAACGGCATCACGGTTGATCCGCACTATATTGCGCGCGGCAATTTCACCTATGAAGCGGGCGGCCAGGCGCTGGAACAACTGCTGGCGCTGCCAAAACCGCCGACGGCAGTGTTCTGCCACAGCGACATCATGGCGCTGGGTGCGCTCTCGTATGCGAAGCGTCGTGGGCTGAAAATCCCGAATGATTTGTCTCTTATTGGCTTTGATAACATCTCGTTATCGGAGTTTTGCGACCCGCCGTTGACCACCGTCTCTCAACCGCGTTTTGATATCGGCCGCGAGGCGATGCTGTTGTTACTGGACCAGTTGCACGGGCAAAATGTCAGCAGCGGCTCGCGTTTACTCGACTGTGAACTGATTGTTCGTGGTACTACGCGCAAAATAAATCCCTAAAGCAAACGGCTTTCGGACACGGTCATCTGGTCAAAGCCCCGCCGCTTAAGTAACATGGCGGGCTGAGAAACGAATAAATACAGCGAAACGATAGTGGCACAACGAGATTATGTACGCCGCGGCCAACCGGCTCCTTCGCGGCGCAAAAAGAGCACCTCAAGGAAAAAGCAGAGCAGCTTTTCTTCCGTTTCACCGGCAATGGTCGCCATCGCTGCGGCTGTGCTGGTGGCCTTTATCGGTGGCCTGTACTTTATTACCCACCACAAGAAAGAAGATGCCGATACGTTGCAGAACCGTCAGATGACGGGCAACGGGCTGCCGCCAAAACCCGAAGAGCGCTGGCGTTACATTAAAGAGCTGGAAAGCCGTCAGCCGGGTGTTCGCGCGCCGACGGAACCGTCTGCGGGCGGCGAAGTGAAAAATGCTGATCAACTGACGGACGAACAGCGCCAGTTGTTAGCACAGATGCAGGCTGATATGCGCCAGCAACCGACGCAACTCACTGAAGTGCCGTGGAACGAGCAAACGCCTGAGCAGCGCCAGCAAACGTTGCAGCGTCAGCGTCTGGCGCAGCAACAGCAGCAGGCGCAGCAGCAACAACAATGGACGCAAACACCGCCGGTTCAGCAGCCGAAAGCGCAACCCCGCGTTGCGGAGCAGCCGCGCACGGTGCAAACGAGCCAGCCGCCGCGTCAGACGCAGCAGCCGAAGCAAACCGCGTCCAGCCAGCAGCCTTATCAGGATCTGATCCAGACGCCTGCGCATACCACGGTGCAGCAGCCGAAAACGCAGCAGGCGGCGCCGGTCACGCGCGAGCCGGAAGCACCGAAGGCCACTGCGGAGAAAAAAGACGAACGCCGCTGGATGGTACAGTGCGGCTCGTTTAAAGGTGTCGACCAGGCCGAAACCGTGCGTGCTCAACTCGCCTTTGAAGGTTTCGACTCCCGCATCACCACCAACAACGGCTGGAATCGCGTCGTTATCGGCCCGGTAAAAGGGAAAGAGAACGCCGATAGCACCATCAACCGCCTGAAGCTGGCCGGTCACACAAACTGCATTCGTCTCGGCGCCGGGGGTTGAAACCCCCGAATTGCCCCCCATCTATAATTGCATTCTGCCCCAAACACTGTGCGGGGCGCGTATTCTGAATTGCAACCAAGGGGTCTGCTCGTGACAACAATAGTAAGTGTTCGCCGTAACGGTCATGTGGTTATCGCCGGTGATGGTCAGGCCACGCTGGGCAATACCGTCATGAAAGGCAACGTGAAAAAAGTCCGCCGTCTGTATAACGACAAAGTGATTGCCGGTTTCGCTGGCGGCACCGCAGATGCTTTCACGCTGTTCGAACTGTTTGAACGTAAACTGGAAATGCATCAGGGCCATCTGGTAAAAGCCGCCGTTGAGCTGGCAAAAGACTGGCGCACTGACCGAATGTTGCGCAAGCTCGAAGCCCTGCTTGCCGTCGCGGACGAAAACGCCTCCCTGATCATCACCGGTAACGGTGACGTCGTTCAGCCTGAAAACGATCTGATCGCCATTGGCTCCGGTGGCCCTTATGCACAGGCCGCGGCCCGCGCGTTGCTGGAAAACACCGAAATGGGCGCCCGCGACATTGCGGTCAAAGCGCTGGATATTGCAGGTGATATCTGCATCTACACCAACCATTTCCACACCATCGAAGAATTACCTTCTAAAGCGTAAGGATCTCCCATGTCTGAAATGACCCCACGCGAAATTGTCAGCGAACTGGACAAACATATTATCGGCCAGGATGCGGCGAAGCGCTCCGTGGCTATTGCCTTGCGCAATCGCTGGCGCCGTATGCAGCTGGATGAAGAGCTGCGCCATGAAGTGACGCCTAAAAATATTCTGATGATCGGCCCGACCGGTGTCGGTAAAACGGAAATCGCCCGTCGTCTGGCGAAACTGGCGAACGCGCCGTTTATTAAAGTGGAAGCCACCAAATTCACCGAGGTGGGTTATGTCGGTAAAGAAGTGGATTCGATTATCCGCGATCTGACCGATGCCGCCGTGAAAATGGTGCGTATGCAGTCGATCGAGAAAAACCGCTATCGCGCGGAGGAGCTGGCGGAAGAGCGCATTCTTGATGTGCTGATCCCCCCGGCAAAAAACAACTGGGGCCAGGCCGAAGCGGCGCAGGAGCCGTCTGCCGCGCGTCAGGCATTCCGCAAAAAACTGCGCGAAGGCCAGCTTGACGATAAAGAAATCGAAATAAACCTGGCGGCAGCGCCGATGGGCGTTGAGATCATGGCGCCGCCGGGAATGGAAGAGATGACCAGCCAGTTGCAGTCCATGTTCCAGAACCTGGGCGGTCAGAAACAGAAACCACGTAAGCTGAAGATCAAAGACGCGCTGAAACTGCTGGTGGAAGAAGAAGCGGCGAAACTGGTGAACCCGGAAGAGCTGAAGCAGGACGCCATCGATGCCGTTGAGCAGCACGGGATTGTGTTCATCGACGAAATCGACAAAATCTGTAAGCGCGGCGGCAACACCTCCGGCCCGGATGTTTCCCGCGAAGGCGTACAGCGCGACCTGCTGCCACTGGTGGAAGGCTGTACCGTCTCTACCAAACACGGCATGGTGAAAACCGATCACATTCTGTTTATCGCCTCCGGGGCGTTCCAGGTGGCCAGTCCGTCTGACCTGATCCCGGAACTGCAGGGGCGTCTGCCGATTCGCGTTGAACTGCAGGCGCTGACCACGGAAGATTTCGAGCGTATCCTGACTGAGCCAAACGCCTCCGTCACCGTTCAGTACAAAGCGTTGATGGCCACCGAAGGGGTCAACATCGACTTTACCGACGACGGCATCAAGCGTATTGCTCAGGCTGCATGGCAGGTTAACGAGTCTACTGAGAACATCGGTGCGCGTCGTTTGCACACCGTGCTGGAGCGTCTGGTGGAGGAAATCTCCTTCGATGCCAGCGAACTGGGCGGCAAAACCATTACCATTGACGCAGATTATGTGAGCAAACATCTGGATGCGTTGGTGGCAGATGAAGATCTGAGCCGTTTTATTCTATAATCGCGGTAAATGCATTTTCATCGTTGTTGATGGGGGCTTTCGCCCCCATTTTTTTGGCTGGAACTATGACTGAAATTAGCCGCACTCAGGCCTGGCTGGAAAGCCTCCGCCCTAAAACATTGCCCCTCGCCTTCGCCGCGATTGTCGTCGGTACCGCGCTCGCCTGGTGGCAAGGATATTTCGATCCGCTGGTCGCTGTACTGGCGTTGATCACTGCCGGTTTACTGCAAATTTTATCCAACCTGGCAAACGACTATGGCGATGCCGTGAAGGGCAGCGATAAGCCTGATCGTCTTGGCCCGCTGCGCGGTATGCAGAAAGGGGTGATAACCCAACAGCAGATGAAACGAGCGCTGATCGTCACCGTGGTACTGATTTGCCTCTCCGGTCTGGCGCTGCTGTTCGCCGCGTATCAGGGAATTGGCGATTTTATCGGTTTTCTGGTGCTTGGCGGATTATCGATCATCGCCGCGATCACCTATACCGTTGGCACACGTCCGTATGGCTATATCGGGCTTGGCGACATTTCAGTGCTGATTTTCTTTGGCTGGTTGAGCGTGATGGGGAGCTGGTATCTACAGGCGCACAACATCCATCCGGCGATTTTCCTTCCTGCCACCGCCTGTGGTTTGCTGGCAACGGCGGTGCTGAATATCAATAACCTGCGCGACATTACCAGCGACAGCGAAAACGGCAAAAACACCCTCGCCGTACGTCTCGGCCCGGTTAATGCGCGCCGTTATCATGTTTGTCTGCTGATGGGCGCCCTGCTCTGCCTGGCGCTATTTAACCTGATTTCGCTGCACAGCCTTTGGGGCTGGCTGTTTATTCTCGCCGCGCCGCTACTGGTGAAACAGGCCCGTTATGTGGTGCGCGAACGCGATCCGGCAGCCATGCGCCCAATGCTTGAACAGACAGTAAAAGCTGCGTTGCTGACTAACCTGCTGTTTGTGATTGGAATTATCGGCAGCAGGCTCGCAGCGTAACTGACAAATATCAATTAACAATTGATGATTTTGCCAACAACACACTTAGCGCGATATACTGAAAACTCTCGCAGCAACTGAACGTAAATCCTATGAAATACGATACTTCCGAGCTTTGTGACATCTATCAGGAAGATGTCAACGTCGTGGAACCGCTGTTCTCCAACTTTGGAGGACGTTCGTCGTTTGGTGGGCAGATCATCACGGTGAAATGTTTCGAGGATAACGGGTTGCTGTACGATATGCTCGAACAGAACGGCCGTGGTCGCATTCTGCTGGTTGATGGCGGCGGTTCTGTCCGTCGGGCATTACTTGATGCCGATCTGGCCCGTCTTGCCGTTCAGAATGAATGGGAAGGCATTGTCATCTATGGCGCGGTGCGTCAGGTGGATGACCTGGAAGAGATGGATCTGGGCATTCAGGCGCTGGCGGCGATCCCGGTGGGTGCCGCGGGTGAAGGCATTGGCGAAAGCGACATTCGTGTCAATTTCGGCGGCGTCACCTTCTTCTCTGGTGATCATCTGTATGCCGATAATACCGGCATAATCCTGTCCGAAGATCCCCTTGATATCGAATGATTCCCCACAAAAAAGCCTTCTCAGTGAGAAGGCTTTTTTTATTCTGCCAACAGGCTCAACCCATCAGTACAGTTTCTTCGCGCAGTCCAGCAAGTCAGTCTTGAACGGACGCTTCATGTTTTCGATCGCATCGATGATGTCGTGGTGAACCAGTTTCTCGTTCTGGATACCAACGCAACGTCCGCCGTAGCCCTGCAGCAGCAGTTCAATCGCGTAAGCGCCCATGCGAGAGGCAAGAATACGGTCGTAAGGAACCGGAGAACCACCACGCTGGATGTGACCCAGAACGGTTGCACGGGTTTCACGGCCAGTTTCTTTCTCAATGAAGTGCGCCAGTTCGTCAACGTCGCAGACGTGTTCAGTGATTGCCACAATCGCGTGTTTCTTGCCTTTCGCAATGCCCGCTTTGATTTCAGCCACCAGATCATTACGGTTGAATTCGACTTCCGGCACCACAACGAACTCACAGCCACCAGCAATTGCTGCCGCCAGGGTCAGGTCGCCACAGTAACGGCCCATCACTTCAACGATGGAGATACGCTGGTGAGAAGAAGAGGTGTCACGCAGGCGGTCAATCGCTTCAACCACGGTACCCAATGCGGTGAAGAAACCGATGGTGTAGTCAGTGCCTTTGATGTCGTTGTCGATGGTGCCCGGCAGACCGATGCATGGGAAGCCCATTTCAGTCAAACGCTGTGCACCGAGGTAAGAACCATCACCGCCGATAACCACCAGCGCATCAAGTCCACGTTTTTTCATGTTTTCGATAGCCACAGCACGAATATTTTCATCGCGGAATTCCGGGAAACGCGCTGAACCGAGGAAGGTGCCGCCACGGTTGATCATATCGGAGACGCTGTAACGGTCGAGCTGAACCATACGATCTTCATACAACCCCTGATATCCATCGTAGATACCAAAAATTTCCAGACCTTCTGACAAGGCTGCGCGCACAACGCCGCGGATCGCCGCGTTCATGCCCGGAGCATCACCGCCACTTGTCAACACACCGATTTTTTTAATCATGACTACCTCTGAACTTAGGAATGCTAAAAATTAATTCTTCTGCCCGAAGCGCTCCCGGACCGGGGAGTGAACGACTCTATTAGCAATAGTATATCAAGCTCTTCGTGCTGAATTGATTCAGGTCAGACCAAACGGCGGTAATTTATACAAAAAATGCCAGCCCGGCCCGTAAATTTACAACCGATTACGAAAGTTCAAACTGCCCCTGGCGACCCTGGGGTACCACTGAGCAGGGATCCTGGTGAATAATCACGTCAGAGCCCGGAAAACGCTGCAAAATTGCCTGCTCGACCTGCTCAGCCACTAAATGCGCCTGAACTAATGGCAGGTTATCTTCCATTTCCAAATGAATCTGAATAAAGCGGGTCGGCCCTGACTGCCGCGTTCGAAGATCATGTGCGCCGCTGACGCCGGGCCAGCTTGTCACGATACTGATTATTTCGCTACGTTCATCGTCCGGCAAAGCACGATCCAGCAACGACTGCACCGCATCATAACCCATACGCAACGCGCTATATAAAATATAGATGCCAATGCCCAGCGCAAACAAGGCATCGGCGCGATGCCAGCCGTGCCAGGCAAGCCCCAGCGCCACCAGAATCGCACCGTTCATCATAACATCAGACTGATAATGTAGCATATCGGCACGAACGGCCTGGCTTTGCGTTTTTCGCACCACCCAGCGCTGAAACGTGACCAGTATCAGGGTGCTGATGAGCGCAATAACCGTCACAATCACCCCGATCCCCGGCTGGTTCATCGGCTCTGGTTGCACCAGATGCTGAATGCCGGTAAGGAACAGGAACAGCGCCGATCCGGAAATGAACATGCTTTGCGCCAGCGCTGCCAGCGACTCTGCTTTACCGTGGCCAAAGGTATGTTCTTCATCTGCTGGCTGCAGCGAATAGCGCACCACCAGCAGGTTGGTCAGCGAGGCGGCGATATCTACCAGCGAATCTACCAGCGCCGCCAGAATACTGACGGAACCGGTCAGCCACCACGCAAAAATTTTAATCACCAGCAGCAAAGAGGCCATGATCGTCGCCGCGATCGCCGCCCTGCTGACAAGTCGTCCATAGGATTGGTTCATAGACACTCCCGCTCGTTTCTGCGGCTAGTATAGCGGATAGCGGTGAAGGATAAATTTCCTAATTAACAGGCAAAAAAAACCCCCACATCTGTTTCATACTCCACATCAGAGAGCATCACCTCGAGCTCTACAGCCGTCGTGAAGCCATTCCCGCCGAGGTTATGCTCGAGGTTAATGCGACAGCCGTAGACGCGCGGGTCAAAGCCATCGGCCATTTCCTGAATATCGGTCGCACTGATGACACGACCGTCGCAGGTGTCCCCCTCGACGCCGATGCGAAACCATTTCGAAATTTTTTTAGCCATGAGTCAGGTATCCTGAGTTGGGTTATCGGGTCGGATGTAGTTTCCCGACTCCCTCCCTTGCCAGCCACCGATTACAGAAGTGCAACCCCTGACACAACAGGAGGTTAGCGATTCATCCCTCCTGAATCTTTAGCCTTGCCGTGTACTCATCACAGTGAGGTTTTATGACCACTACCAACGACACATCACTACTCAGCGACCCACGACGACAGACCGCGCCAGCACTGGCGCGAGGGAAAGTCGCAGCAGCGCATGCAACCTGCGGCAGCGGAGGTTTTCTCTGTTTTTGCGGTTACGCCGTCCAGCGAACATTCCAGCCATCTTTAAACAAGATATTTCCGTCTGTGTACTTCCATGTGATGTTTTCGTAGCGAAGCTCTATAGCCTCCATATGAGTTCCACTTACTCCACCCGGAAGTAACGAGGGGGTAATACTGCTAATTTTTACATTTTCGAGCACGATATTAAAATACTCAGTCTCGATCCCCGCCTCGGTAATTCTATACATCCGGATTGTTGCCGACTTAAGGGTCCGCCCCTCGCAAAGCGCGCGGAATAGAATAGGCGTAGTTTGG
The DNA here is from genome assembly GCF_000734965.1 of Trabulsiella guamensis ATCC 49490. Taxonomy (GTDB): domain Bacteria; phylum Pseudomonadota; class Gammaproteobacteria; order Enterobacterales; family Enterobacteriaceae; genus Trabulsiella; species Trabulsiella guamensis. The sequence continues at coordinate 4,674 of NZ_JMTB01000106.1, read as the reverse complement.
TCAATCGAACCGAGCCGGGTAGGCATCATGCAGCCGCCTACAATAGGCGAGCCGTTTTTATCAGTTAACCATAAATGCGCTGGAGTAGACATAATTCACATCCTTTTAAAAATCATTTTGACGGCTTAGCCGTAAGATAAACAACGATGAACACTACAACGGCAAAGACTCCGGTTGATTGAACAGCGTAAGCAGGAAAAAATTTAACCACAACCATAAAAAAAATAAAAATAGCGATGGCGGGTATATAAGTGCGAGCAAAAAAACCGACTTGATATTTTAACCACCTCTTTAAAAAATCCATTACTTAGCCATCCTGGAGATTATATTCACAATATCATCATCAGATAGATAAGCATTTTCAAAAGCCCGAGCTTTCACAAAAATCGGTTCTACGATGAAATACATCATTTCTAACTTTCTAAGGTAGAGAGCGTAATAGTATCCAGGCTCCCAAAGCTTAAGTCTGTCCGCGCTTTCCGCTGCTTGCTGCACATAACCATAAAGCCCAGCGACTCCCACAGCACCGCCAGCCAACGCACGGACACGCCCGACTACCAGAGGACTAAAACCGAGGCTCAAACATACGGTCGTAGTTATCCCAAGCGTAAGAGAATCAGCAGTTAGGCTACTGGTTGAAATATTTAAGCCCAATTTGAATAAACGCCACTTGATAAACTCTAATTGCTGCTGCGTTTTATGTTGCAACACATCTTTGAAATAAACCTCAATCAAATCGTAAACAATGCGACGGTCACGAAAAAGCTGATAAAGCCCCTCACCGAAGCGAACATCTTCACTTTTCAGTTTCGAGCAAACATCTTGGTAATTATCAGTAAAGCAGGAGGTGTAATATATTGCGCGGGTTGCACCATCTTTAATTCTGGCGGCTGTTTCTAATACTTGCTTGCCAAGGTCATTCACAGCCTTATCAAGCTGCAACGCCATTAGCTTTTCTGCCTGCATTTCTCTTATGATTGAATCGCTATAATACATATCCCGCCCCTGCGGTTGATAAATGTACATGCAGCGAAAAGTAACACGTTTACATGAAAAGATTAAACAAAAAGGGATAGGCAAATAATACATTCACAAAGAGAATGCATTTAAATAACTCATACCTTAATTATATAGAAGACAGTTTCGAGCAGACTCATACCTTCACTAATGCCTCGCGCCGCTCGTTGTTCAACCCCGCCAGCACTGAAAGCAAGTTTCAGCACTGACGGCGTTTGCTATGGTCGACGCGGTGGTGGAACTATCGGCCCTCTTGCCGGTATGAACGCCTCAATTTTCGGATTACTGATGTCATGGATCCTTCCGAAATTATTTCTGACGATTTCGGCGCACCCGACCAGCTCGGCTGGTGTCAGGTTTTCATTGACCATAATTTGTTGCAGTCGATGCACAATACCCATCAATTTTTTAGCTTGCAGGGTATGCTGCGGCGGTACAGGCATCAATCTAAATAGCTGCGCCTAATACCGCTACACTTTTGCCAGACCATGTTTACCGCCGGGGAACAGGCTGGCAGTTTCCATAAAGTGTCGGACTTTTTTCAGCAACTGCCACATCGTCCGGCACTGATGAATGCGTGTTATCGTGTCATGAAGCGCCTGCCATAGCCGTTCAACATGATTTACCCATGGCGAGTAAACTGGCTGATAAATCACCCTGAACTTCGGATTTTCCTTCAGCCAGCGCTGTGTTTCCCGGCTTTTGTGAATAATGTAGTTGTCCACGATGAGCGTGATGGTTTTCGCCCGTCGGTACGTCGACTTCAGATGTTTCAACAGACTGATAAATAAGGCTGAACTTTTACTGTTGCCGCCCATGTAGCTGGCTTTGCCCGTTCCGCTATGTAACGCGCCAGCCAGATAATATTTTTCATTCTGCCCCGGTATCACCACCCGCTTTTGTTGTCCGCGCAGTTGCCAGTCCGCACCGATTTTGGGATTGAGATGGATATCCACTTCATCTTCATAAAATACCGGATGCGTTGCTCTGCGCCTTTCCGGTATTGCTGAAGCTCATATAATGCCCGTACCTGTCTTCCATATATCCCGCACGTTTCAAGCTCAGACAGCAGCTCTTCTAACTGCTCATCTGTTAGGTTGTTATTGCTCATTTACTTCTGCTCCTTGCTGTCACGTCCTGAGCCGACGTCGTAAATCGCCATAAGGCTATTTGTACAAATGCTCATGCGAAGAATCTCAATCTCCACAGCCTTCTCAGAGAGCATCTGAATAGCTGAATAATTTCCTGCCTTGTGGAGTGACGCTATAAATTACCTCTCTGAGTGTCCACACTCAGAGAATTTTAAAACCGTTCCACACCGTTACAGCTTTTTCTAAGTGGCGTATTTTCTTAGATTGAGAGGTAAGTGATTGATAAAAAAAACCCCCACATCATGTGGGGGAAGACAGGGATGGCGAAAATCAATACGCAGTAATCATATGTAATAAAAGGATTTATTCATAATTTTGTCCACATATTGACCACACTTCGACAGAAAAAAGCCCCGTAGCAACTCGCTGCGGGGCTTTTGCTATACGCCATTGACTTACACCACAGGAATGATAATATCACTTACACCATACGCCAATGACGTACACACATGCTATTCATTGAAACCAATATCTTCACTGAAGATGTCAAAAAACTACTTAGTGATGATGAATACCGCAAGTTTCAGCAGTTCATGGCAGATAATCCAGACTGGGGAGATGTAATCCAGAATACCGGTGGCTTGCGTAAAGTTCGCTGGGTGGCAAAAGGCAAAGGTAAGCGTGGTGGAGTTCGGGTGATTTACTACCACAAGTTGGCCGAATCACAAATCAGACTGCTGTTGATCTACAAAAAAGGCGTCCAGGATGATTTATCTGATGATGAAAAACGCCAGTTAAGGGCGTTAAATGAGGGCTGGTAATGGACAAAAAACTATTTGAACGTCTGAAAGAAAGCATGACGCAGATGAATGAAATCGTTGAAGGGTCACGCGAACCTTCCCGTGAAACAATCGTTACTGCCGTTAAGGTCAAGGCTATCAGAACGGCTACTGGTCTTTCTCAGAGTGGGTTTGCTAAGTTGATTTCAGTAAGCGTAGACACACTAAAGAACTGGGAGCAAGGGCGACGTGAGCCTACTGGGCCAGCTAAAGCATTGCTCAGAGCTATAGAGCGCGATCCACAGCACGTAATCCAGGCCCTTTCTCCTGGACACTAAAACAGAAAGCCCAGGATATTCCTGGGCTACATACTGCAATTATTTCCAGTTACACGCATCCTGAATCGATTTCAGTGCTTCCGGCAATCCTGCTAAATCAAATGTCGCACTCACTGATTTATCATTGTATGGTTTTACCATGGCTAACAACTTACTTGCTTTAGCTAAAGACTGGATAAATTCAATTGGATTTCCGTGGTAAAAAACCGCCTTTGAATCGTTTAATATATCCCATTTTGATATATTCCATTTGGTCTTTTGTTCATTTTGTTTATCAAGCCTGTACAGTACCTGCTTTTCATGAGAGCCAAGGTACGTATCCCAGTTGATAAGAAGATCTGTTTTTTTCTCCTGACACCTGATAGAAAGTACCGGAGTGACTGACTCCCCAAATTGTAAGCGAATTGACTCATTTGCAGGGAGGCTAATGTAAACATTTTCTGAATCATCAACTATTGATGTTTCTTTTGTTATCTGCCATTTACCTGTACCAACAGAAGTCTGTGCATCTTCTGTTATTATCGGCGGCAAAACTTCATCGTAGCAGGCTAAACGCTCATCTTTCTGTGCCTCTGTCTGACACTTAAGCAAAGAGGCTGTATCAACTTCTGCCGAATCTACTGTTGAATATGCTGTAACTAAAGCCGCAAACATAATGAATAAATTACGCAAAGTCATACTCCTTATGATTTCTTCCTTGTAAACAACATAATGATTCCAATAATGATATCGCCAACAACCCAGACACTGGCGATAATCATTACACCTAACCCGGTACCAACAGCAGCCCAAGATCTCTCGGCATCAGATGATCATTACTGATAACTTCCACGCTTTCACCAAGACCAGCAACGAGCCAGTAAATCATAAAAATATTAAACAGAATAAATACCACTTCGCAATTTTGCTGAAAAATGAACGTTTGGTTTCTTCAACTGGCGCCCGCATGACGGACATTTAAGCGCTGAGTCACTAACTTCTTTCCCACACTCGGGACAATTCACTAAAGCCATTTTATACACTCCATGCAATTTTTAACAAAACTCCACAACAGAAGTTAGTGATACAACCCATGTCAAGCCATAAATTCCATTACTGGATAAGAATATGAAACTTTTCTTCGTTGATATCTAATAATAATGCACATTACAGACTGGATAATAAAATAACAAAACTGAAATAAATAAGGCCAGACTGCTTAACGGACTTTTGTTTGTTGCGTATCTGTGTGAATGTGATGCCGGGTGCCTTCCGGTAGGCTAACGACTGGTCAACATCAGCCTGCATGTGTAGAGAACACCGATATCCATGACCAGTATGCTCCGCCGCTCAGGGGAATTCATCACGCTGATATTCTATTTCCCGTATTCCCTACATTTCAATATGCCACTGCAATTTTCAGACATCTATTACAGCACGAGATTAAGTTGATCCCTGCCATAATGCGAC